>CAUJEE010000097.1 GCA_963169215.1 Actinomycetota bacterium | reverse complement strand
GAGGCGACGACGACCAGCGAGGCGACGACCACGAGCGAGGCGACGACGACCAGCGAGGTGACGACTACGTCTGAGGCGACGACGACCAGCGAGGTGACGACTACGTCTGAGGCGACCTCGACGAGCGAGGTGACGACTACGTCTGAGGCGACCTCGACGAGCGAGGTGACGACTACGTCTGAGGCGACCTCGACGAGCGAATCCGACTCTCAGGGCCCGTCCTCCACCGGTGAGTCGGATTCACGTTCGAACGACCCGGACGGCGACGACGACGACCAGATCCCGGCAGCCGGCGCGACTACGACGGCTACCGCGATGATTGCCATGGGTCTCATGCTGATGGGCTACGCGACGCTGCTGGCGTCCCGTCGCCGCGTGGTCTGAGGTGCACCGCCCCTCGGCGGTATTCCCGTGCCCGTGATGGGTCGTTGATCCCTTGCGGGCATGCGCCGACGGCGCGACAACGTAACCAGGTGCGAACATTCCCGCAGATCTAGGAGGCGTTGTGGATATTCACGCAGTCGTCGGCGACGAGATCGTGGTCGACAACATGATGCTTGGACAGCCGGCGAGGAAGGGCGAGGTGCTGGAGGTGCTTGGCGATGGTGACGGCACCCACTACCGGGTGCGATGGGACGACGGGCACGAGAGCGTGTTCTTCCCTGCGTCGACCGCCCACGCCGTGCACGTCAAGCGGCAGACCTGAGCACCGTCACGCCCTGAGCACCAGCGCGTCGCCGTCGACGTCGACGGTGATGGTGGCGCCCTCGCCGGCGCGGCCCTCGAGGATCATCAGCGCGGCCGGGTCGGCGATCTCGCGCTGGATCACCCGCTTCAGCGGGCGGGCCCCGAACGACGGGTCGTAGCCTTCGCGGGCCAGCCAGGCCAGGGCCGCGTCGGTGGTGACCAGCGTGATCCGCCGCTCAGCCATCCGCCGACGAAGGTGTTCGACCTGGATGGTGACGATGCGCCGCAGGTCGTCCTCGGTGAGCGAGCGGAAGCGGATGATCTCGTCGACGCGGTTGATGAACTCCGGCTTGAAGAAGCCGAGCGGGTCGCCGGGGAGGTTGCTGGTCATGATCAGCACGGTGTTGGTGAAGTCGACCGTGCGTCCCTGGCCGTCGGTGAGCCGCCCGTCGTCGAGCACCTGCAGCAATACGTTGAACACGTCGGGGTGCGCCTTCTCGATCTCGTCGAGCAGGATCACGCTGTAGGGCCGGCGGCGCACGGCCTCGGTGAGCTGGCCGCCCTCGTCGTAGCCCACATAGCCGGGGGGAGCGCCGATCAGGCGGGTGACGGAGAACTTCTCCATGTACTCGCCCATGTCGATGCGCACCATGCTCTTGTCGTCGTCGAACAGGTACTCGGCCACCGCCCGCGCCAATTCGGTCTTGCCCACGCCGGTGGGGCCGAGGAACATGAACGAGCCGATCGGCCGGTTGGGATCCGACAATCCGGCGCGCGAGCGGCGGATGGCATTGGCCACGGCGGTGACCGCATCGTCCTGGCCGATCACCCGCTCGTGCAAGTGGCCCTCGAGGTGCACCAGCTTGGCCGTCTCGCCCTCCATCAGCCGGCTGACGGGCACGCCGGTCGACTTGCTCACCACCTCGGCGATGTCGTCGGCGTCGACCTCCTCTTTCAGCATTCGCTGGCCGACCTGCAGCTGGTCGAGATGGGCGGTCGCCTCGGTGATGCGCCGCTCGAGCTCGGGGATGCGGCCGTAGCGGATCTCGGCCGCGACGTTGAGATCGGCCTCGCGCTCCACCTGCGTGCGCAACTGCTCGAGCTCTTCCTTCAGCGCGCGGATGGCGTCGATCGCCTGCTTCTCGTTCTCCCATTGCTGGCGCATCTCGTGCACCGCTGCGTTGAGCCCGGCCAACTCGTCGACCAGCACGTCGAGTCGCTCGCGCGAAGCCTCGTCGGTCTCCTTGGCCAACGCGACCTGCTCGATCTCCAGTTGCAGGATGCGGCGCTGCACGACGTCGATCTCGGTGGGAACCGAGTCGATCTCGATGCGTAGTTTGCTGGCCGCCTCGTCGACCAGGTCGATCGCTTTGTCGGGCAGGAAGCGGTTGGTGAGGTAACGGTTCGACAGCACGGCCGCGCTCACCAGCGCGGAGTCTTGGATGCGCACGCCGTGGTGCACCTCGTAGCGCTCCTTCAGGCCGCGCAGGATGCCGATCGTGTCCTCCACGCTCGGCTCGCCCACGTACACCTGCTGGAAGCGGCGCTCGAGGGCGGGATCCTTCTCCACGTACTTGCGGTACTCGTCGAGAGTGGTGGCGCCGATCATGCGCAACTCGCCGCGGGCCAGCATCGGTTTGATCATGTTGCCCGCGTCCATCGCCCCCTCCGCGCCGCCGGCGCCGACGATGGTGTGCAGCTCGTCGACGAAGGTGATCACCTCGCCCTCGCTGTCGGTGATCTCCTTCAACACCGCCTTCAGCCGTTCCTCGAACTCGCCGCGGTACTTCGCGCCGGCGAGCATGCTGGCGATGTCGAGCGCGATCAGGCGCTTGTCCTTCAGGCTCTCGGGCACGTCGCCGTCGGCGATCCGCCGGGCGAGACCTTCGACGATGGCCGTCTTGCCCACCCCCGGCTCGCCGATCAGCACCGGGTTGTTCTTCGTCCGCCTGCTGAGCACCTGGATGACACGGCGGATTTCGTCGTCGCGCCCGATGACCGGGTCGATCTTGCCGTCACGCGCCCGCTGGGTGAGGTCTTGGCCGTACTTCTCCAGCGCGGCGAAGCTCTCCTCCGGGTTCTGGCTCGTCACCCGGTGGCTGCCGCGCACCTCACGCAGTGCCTGCAGCAACTCCTCGGTGGCGACGCCCAGCCCGGTCGCACCGGCGCGCTCGTTGAGCGCCAACAGCAGGTGCTCGACCGACAAGAAGTCGTCCTTCAGGTCTTTCTGGTACTGCACCGCGTGGCGCACCACCTCGTCGAGCTCGCGGTTCATGCGCGGTTCGCTGCCGCCGTAGGCCTTGGGCAGCTTGGCCACCGCCTCGTCGGCCTTGTTGCGCACCATCAGCGGGGCGAGGCCCAGCTTGGCCAATACCGCCGGCACCACCGTGTCGTCCTGTCGCATCAGCGCGGCGAGCAGGTGGTGGGGGGTGAGCTCGGGGTTGTTGAGCGCCCGCGCCTGCTCGATCGCTGCCGCAAACGCCTCGTTGGTCTTCAGGGTCCACTTCTTGGGATCGAACGCCATACGAAAATTCTACCCGCCCGCCAATCGATCCTGCTACGTGGCGTATCAAGATTAGTGAGTCAGCCAGTGTAGATGTCGATCACCAGTCGTTCCGGAGCATGCAGCACGGCCACGGCGAACGGGTACTGCTCGTCGAGGCCGATCGCCCACGTGCTCATCCCCTCGAAGTTGTCGGTCAGGCGCAGCTCGCGCACGTGTGTCACGTTGGTGGGGAACAGCTGGAAGTCGCCCTGATAGCCATCGCCCTCCATCGACTGCATCCACACGCCCAAGCGCACCTCGATGGTGGCCGCGCCGAGCAGGCTCACGCCCTCTCCGCTCTGGCCGAGCGGCACCGGATCGGTGGCGTAGCCCACCGTCCAGCCGGGGAAGGTGCCGGTGCCCATCAGTTCGATCACCACCCGCTCGTAGCACGGGTGGGCGCCGGTGCGGATGTCGGCCCCGAGCAGTGACGACATCAGCAGCGGGTCGGCCGACGAGACATCGACGGTGTCGCCCGCCGGCGGGCACGGCGAGGTGGTGCCAGTCGGGCCGGTCGCGGGGGCAGTGGTCGCAGCCGTGGTCGCATCCGTCGTGGTGGGGGTGTCGGTGGCGGGTGTGCCGGCAGGGGTTGTCGATGTGCTCGCCGGTGCCGGAGTGGTGGTCGCTCCGCCCGACCCTGTGCTACTGCTGCAGGCAGCGACGAGGGCGGCGAAGCCGAGGGCGGTGAGAATTGTTCGCCTGTTCATGGCAGGAATCATCGCAGACGGCCTGGACACCGGCCGCAACCACGCGCTGGCACCACGCAAAGTGGCCGGTCGGCATCCGACCGTGACCCACAGAGCCACACGCGGTGACCATCTTGAGCGTTTCCCTGTGTCCCGCTCGCCCCCAGGTGGGGTAAGGTGGGCTTACCATCACGCACAGTGCACGAAAGGCGCGTACCTTGACGACTCGAATCGCTCGCAGAACGGCCATCTCCGCGGCAGCCGTGGCGGTTATCGCCACCATTGGTGGCTTCGCCACCACCCACGCCGGGCAGCCGGCGGCCACCGGGGTCGACAGCGTCGACTTCGCGGCCTCGCACCACCCCACCTACTCGCACTGGACCGGCGGCGGCTTCTACGGCGATGGCAGCAACGGCTATGTGCGCGAAGAGCTCGAATCCACCGACTTCGCCTGCGGCGAGTTGGTGAGCTACATCCTCAAGTTCGAGGGCACGGGTGAGGGTTCGGCCGTCACCACCTCGTGGGAGGTCGACTTCGATTACAGCACCACCGGGCAGGACGGCGTGGCGCTGGTGCCCTCGATCCGCTCCAGCCATCTGCTGCTGAACACCGGCGACAGCCAGTACACCGACAACGGTGCCACCGCTCAGCTCAGCGGGGCAGCGGCGACGGTGATGGGCGAGAGCCCGTCGAAGGATCCGGTGAAGTTCGAGTCGGGTATCACCCGCGTCAGCTTCGATGTCTCCGGTGTCGACCCGGGCGACTTCCTCGTGGTGCGCCTCGACGCCCGCATCGAGTGCATGTTCCCCTCTTCGCCCACCGGCAACCTGCTGGTGAAGGCCAACAGTGGCAGCGTCGGCTCGCGGTCGATCAACCTCGGCGAGCAGACCGTGCCCCTCAAGGTGCGCGGCAACTTCACCGAGCAGCCACCGAGCTGAGCCGCCAGGGCCTGCCACGCGCGCGGCAGCGAGCGTGGGGTCCTCAGCCAACTGAGCGCGGCCGTGTCGACCACAGCGCACAGATGGGGACGGCCGAGATGCGGTCACCGAGCGCGATCACGGCCGGTCCGGTGTGTAGCACGGTGCCGCCCACGAACTTGTCACCGAGCAAATCGCGCAGCCAGGCGAGATGCCGTGCGTCCTCGAACGTCGGGGTGGCGGTGGCCTTGATCTCGATCGCAATCAGACGCCCTCCGTCGTACTCGATGATCAGGTCGATCTCCTGCCGCCCGCCCGGGGTGCGCAGGTGGGCCAGCCGCGGTGAGCCGGGTTCGGTCTCCAGGTGAGCGCGGATCTCTGCCGTCGCGAAGGTGTCGATCAGGCGTCCGAGTAGGTCTGCGTCGTTGAGCACGTCGGATCTTCCGAAACGCGCGGCTGCAGCCATCAGCGCCGGGTCACACACGTAGCGCTTTGGTGCGAGAACCATACGCTTGAGCCTGTTTGACGCCCAGGCCGGAACTTGCTCGATCACGTACAGGTTGGCCAGCAGTTGCTGATACGCCAGATGGGTGCGGCGATCGATGCCGGCGGCGACGTGAATGGTGGTGTCGTCGGGCGAGCCTGCCGAGTTCAATGCCCACGCCTGGAGGTAGCGGGTGAGCCGCTCGGGATCGCGGCCGGCGGCGACGTCGCGCGCGACGAGTTGGTAGAGGTAGCTGTCGAGCCACCGCCGACGCGCTGAATCGTCGGCGATTCGGGAGGCCTCGGGGAACCCGCTACGCAGCGCGAGATCGATGTAGCCACCGAGATCCGGCCGGTCGCTCGGCAACGAGGAGACACCGGAGAGCATCTCCTGCAGGGTGGGACAATCGGCCACCAGCCCCAGCCGCTCGCGCACCGAGAAGCCGAACATGCGTACCTGCACCAGTCGGCCAGTGCCGGGCCAGGCTGCTGCATCGAGCACCGCGCTCACCGAGCCGGTGAGCAGGAAGCGACCAGCCTGCGAGCGGCGGTCGACCGCTCGCTTGACGGCAGCGAGCACCTCGGGCACGTTCTGCCACTCGTCGAGCAGCGCGGGTTCTGCCCGGCCGGTGAGCGCGGTGTCGGGGTCGGCGCGAAACACGTTGGCCACGCGCGGCTCGTCGAGCCGCACCACCTCTGCGGCCAGTCTGCTCGCTGAGGTGGTCTTGCCGCTCGCGCGCGGACCGACGATGGACACTGCCGGAAAGACGGACAGCAACTGTCGCAGCTTGTCGTCGGCGAGCCGATCGAGGTAGGCCATAGTGGCACTCTACCAGGCCAATGCTGTTTCTGCACATCGTTCACTGTTGGTTTGGTACACATCCTTCTGCCGATCTCGTGCACCAAAGTTGGCGTTCATGCCCAGCGGCGCACGGCATGAACGCCAACATTGGGCTGCGGGCGAGCAGAAACCTGGGCCGGCGCGGTCAGGCCCGCAGGGCGGCGGTCATCACTTCCGCGAAGCGGGGCCAGCAGGCGGCGATCCAGGCCGGGTCGTCGTCGGCGAAGGCCGCCCGCACCTGGCCGCGCACCGAAGCCGCGTCGGCCGCGCGTGGGTCGCCGTGGGCCCACAGCCAGGCGTCGGCGCGCAGCGCCTGCATGACGGTGACTATGTCGACGGTGCCGTACTCGATGGTGATCGGGGTCACCTCGGCGTGCGGGGCCAGCTGGTCGGAGACCGCCAGCCAGTCGCCGGCGAGCACCGCCGACACGCTGTCACCGGCCATCATCGACTTGACGTCGGCCCACAACCCTGCGACGCGGTCGAACAGCGGCTCGCCGGGTGTGGCGCTGGCGATCAACTCGCCGTGCCCCCACGGACCGAGGCCGGTGTGCAGGTCGACGATGTACAACCGCCGACACGACCGCAGCGATGAGGCGCACCAGTCGCGGAACCAACGCTGGCTCCATACCGGCCCGCTACCGCCGTAGAAGACACCGGTGGGGCGGGTGTACTGACCGCCGCTCACCACTTCTTGCAGCCGCTCGAATCCGTGCTCGCTGGCGTAGGCGAGCAATGCCCCGGTGGTGCGTTCCTGCTCGGCCGGTGTCCACTCGGCGGGCACCAGCAGGCCGGCCAGACGCTCGTAGTCGGGGTTGGCCGGTGCCGGGCGCGACCAGTCGACCCAGTTGCGATTGAGGTCGACGTTGTCCTCGTTCACTCGCCGGTGCCACGCCATTCCGAACGGGTTGAGTGCATGCACCAGCAGCACGCGCACATCCGCTGGGCGCTCGTCGGCCCAATGCGTGAGCCACTCGGTCTGCAACGCCGAACCGCAGTAGCCCTCCACCCCGTGGGTGGCCGACACCACGAGTACGACGTGTTCGGCGTCGGCGGGACCGAGGGCGGCGACGTCGACGAACAACTCCTCGTCGGCGGGGCCGCGCAGGGGGTGGGCGAACGAGTCGATCGCCGCCGACTGCGACGACGCGGCCGCGAGGAAAGCGGCGCGGGCAGCGGGGTAATCAGGGCTCAGCTTCATCGGCGCAGCAGGTCCTTGGCGATGTGGGTGATCTGGATCTCGTCGGTGCCACCGTAGATCTGCAGCACACGCGCGTCGCGCGCCAGCTGCTCGACGCGGAACTCGCTCATGTATCCATTGCCACCGAAGATCTGCACCGCGTCCATCGCCACCTCCACCGCGGCGCGGGCGCTGTACAGCTTCATCGCCGACGCCTCGGCGAGGGTCATCGTTCGCCCGGCGGCGCCCATCTCGATCGTGCGGAACACCAGGTTCTGCACGTTCAAGCGGGCCACCTCCATCCGCGCCAGCTTCTCCTGGATCAGCTGGAACTCGCCGATCGGCTTGCCGAACTGCACCCTGTCGTTGGCGTAGCGCACGCTCAGTTGCAGGCACTCGGTGATGATGCCCAGCGCCATCGCGGCCACGCCGGCGCGCTCCATCTGAAACGTCGCCTTGGCTCCCTCGCGCCCGCCGGCGGGCTGCTCCTCGGTCTCGCCGATCAGGCGATCGCGCCCCACGCGCACGTCGTCGAGGAACAACTCACCGGTGGGCGAGGAGTGCATGCCCATCTTGCGCAGCGGCTTCGACTGCACCAGTCCGGGCATGCCGCGGTCGAGCACGAACGACACAACCTTGCGCTCGTCGGGCGGGTTGCCCTCGTCGAGCTTGCAGATGAACACGATCGTGTCGGCGTATGGGCCGTTGGTGATGAACGTCTTCGAGCCGTTGAGCAGGTAGTCGTCGCCGTCGCGGCGGGCGGTGCTCTTCATCGAGCCGAACGCGTCGCTGCCCGAGCCCGGCTCGGTGATCGCCCACGCCCCTACCTTGTCGAGGGTGAGCAGATCGAGCGCCCATCGCTCTTTCTGGCGGGTGGTGCCCTTGCCCATGATCGCCGCCGAGGTGAGCCCCACGCTCACCCCCATCGCGGTCACCAGCCCGGGGCACACGCGGCACAACTCGATGACCGGGATCAGCGTGAGGCCGGCGCCGTCGCCGCGACCATCCTTGTCGTCACGTCCCTCGCTCTCGCCAGCGTGCTTGCTCTCGCCGGCCCTTTCGCGCGCCATCTGTTTCTCGAAGCGCTGGCGGGCCAAGGCATCCATCCCGAACAGGGCGAACATCTTGCGCAGGATGTCGTACGGCGGCATGTCGCCGTGCTCGAGTTCGTCGACGTGCGGGCGTACCTCCTCGTCGATGAACCGCCGCACGGCATCTTGGATCATCAGCTGTTCATCGCTCCATTCGAACATGGGGCGATGGTAGGTCAGACCCCTGCGAGTGCCTCCGACCGAGCGCGCTGGGCCTTCTTCGCCCGACCCTGCAGGATGCGAGCGAGCAGGGCGAACACGACGATGCCGATGATGGCCGACATGGTGACGAGCAGCACGATGTTGCCGGTGTCGCTGCCCGCCCACAGGCCGTGCACCGTGGCAATCGCGAACAGCGCGTACGACGTGAGGTGCATCGACCGCCACAGTCGCTTGGGCAGCTTCTTCATCGCCAGCGACGACACCTGCACGATCACCAGCAGATACATGGCGATGATGCCCCACGCCACCGAGTCGTTGTAGGCGGCGGTGGTGGAGCTGTTCATCGCCCAGGGCACGAACAGCTCGGTCCAGGTCGGCTGCATCCACTGGTCGAAGTGCAGCACCACCACGTGGGCAAGGGTGGCGACGATCGACAGCACGCCCAGGTGGCGGTGCAGGTCGAGCAGCCACGCCGGTCGGTCGGCGGGCTTCAGCATGCGTGTGACCAGCAGAATGCCCCACAGGCAGGTGGCTGCGAGCAGCACCCAGGCGACGATGCCCGCGGCGCGCGAGAGGTACCACCAGGCGTGTTCGTTCATGTCTCGTAATCCTTCAGGTTCGCGGTGCGATGCACGCAGCCGTCGTCGGTGACCACCAGCCCGGCCAGGCCTACCCCGTCGAGCATCGCGACTGCTTCCGTGCCAGGCAGGGTGGTGGCCGCGGTGGCGAACACTTCGGCGGTGGCTGCATCGGCCGCGATCACGGTGGCGGTGAGCACGTCGGTGTTGGTTGGTGCAGCTGTGGTCGGGTCGATCAGGTGATGGGCAGTGCTGCCGTCGGCGCGGGTCCAGCGGCGGATGGTGGTACCTGATGTGGCCACGCCGCCGCTCACCAGATGAAAGCGGGCCACATGGTGCGGCTCGCCGCCGTGCCGGACGGGCCGGAACGGATCGTCGATGCCGAGCGACCATACCGGCGAGTCGGCGGGCAGGCCCTGCACGGCGATGTCGCCGCCGAGGTTCACCAGCGCGCCGTCGGCGCCATCGGCGACCAACTCCTCGGCCACCACGTCGGCGGCGAAGCCCTTGCCGATGCCACCGAGATCGATAGCCGCCCCGGCAGGCACGGTGAGCGCCGACTCGCCATAGTCGAGCTGTACCAGCCCGCAGACACGACCGCGACTGGTGGGCACCGGCGGCGCGGGGGAGTTGTCGACCGTGCTGTGCGTGTAGCCCGCGGCCAGCAGCGCGGGCAGGGTGGTGATGTCGAAGCGACCGATGGTCTGCTGCCAGCCGTCGATCGCGCGGCGCACGACGGCCCGGGTGTCGTCGTGCACCACCACCGGGCGACCCGCAGCACGGTTGGCGCGTGTGATATCGCTGTCGGGCAGGAAGCGACTCCACCACGACTCGAGCTCGCGCAGGCGGCGCTCGGCTTGGTCGAGGTGGGCTTCGCTTCCACCGTGCACAACGATGTGCGCGCGGTTGCCCATCACCTTCAGCACCCGCTCGCGCGGGGCGCTGATCACTTGCACTTGCCCGAGGCGTTGGTGGTGCACGCCGTGGTCGGTGGGGCGGTGGGGGCCACCGTCGGCGGTGGGGTGGGTGCCGGGGCCGGGGCCGGGGCCGCCGCCGGGTTGGGCGTGGGTGCGGCCGCGGCCGGTCGCGCACTCGCGCCCGGGGCGGTGGTGACGAGCGGCGGAATGGTGAGCACGATGCTCTCCACCCCAGCGGTGCCGGCCGCGGGGGCGTCGGTCGCCAGAGTGCCGGCTACCGGAGTTTCGGCCACCGGAGCGGCGGTGGCCGGCGTGGCGACCGACCAAGCAGGGTCGTTGGTGGCCGGCGTCGGTTGGTTGGCGGCGGCGATCACCGTGGTCAGCCCGAACACACCTGCGGCGGCGAACCCGGTGGCGACGATGCGCGCCCCGGCGGCGACACGCTGCTGGGGTCGCGACGGCCGAGCGGGCCTGGCCGCGACAGCCGCGACCGACGCCGACGCAGCCGTCGCCGACGCGGCCGACGGTGGGGCCGCCTGAGCGCGAGCAGCGCGCAGCGCGGCCAACCGCGCCGCCCGATCGTCAGTCATCGTCTTCCTCGTCGTCCTCGTCGTCGTGATCCTCGTCGTGATCCTCGTCGTCGTCGTCGTATTCGTCGTCGTATTCGTCGTCGTCGCCGGACGACGACGGTGCGGTGGTGCCGGAGTGGCCGGGGTTGGTGGCGGCCGGGGTGCTGGGGGGAGTCACCGCCGGGCGCGGCAGCCAGGTGCCGCTGTCGCTGAGCACGCTGACATCCACTCCCGGTGCGGTCGCGCCGGCGACGACGTTGCTGACCGAAACGACGATCTCGCCGTCGACCAGGTCGGCGAGGAAGGTGACCAACTGGGTGCCATCGGTGAACTGCACCTCGGCGTGGCGTCCGGTTGCACTGGCGCCTCCCACCGACCATCCGGCCGATGCAGCCGAACCGTTGACGGCCAAGTGCTCGCCGGTGACAGCGAGGGTCACCTGGCCGGCGGCACCCACCTGGTAGACGACGGTGCGGGTGACCGGCGGCTGTGGCTGGGTGCTGGCCGCGGTGGTGGCCGGGCTGCCGGGCGCGTTCTGCGCCGACGCGCTGTTGATGACGCTGACGCCTGCGTAGGCGGCACCGGCCGAGCCGGCGACCCCGATGATGGTGAGACCCGTGAGCAGTTGTTTGTTCATATCGTCGAGTGAAGCCGACCGCCTCCCAAGAGAACTCCCGGCGATCTCCAGGAAACGTCCAAGATTTGCAGGCCCGCTCGCGGCGAAGGGTCGGCGTCACCGGTCCCGCTCCGGCCGCCGCGGTCTACTGTGAAGCGAGGGAGGTCGACCCACCAATGCGCACGGCGATAGTCACCGGGGCCAGCCGCGGCATCGGACGCGCCACCGCGATCGCCCTCGGTGAGGCCGGTTTTCGCGTGTACGTCACCGGTCGCACCCACTCGCTGGCCCGCGCGCCGGGCAGCATCGATGCCACGGCGGCGGCGGTGTCGTCGGTGGGTGGCGAGGGCCGTGCCGTGCGCATCGAACACAACGACGACTCGATGCTCACCGGACTGTTCAACCACGTGCGCCACCAGAGCGGCACGCTCGAGCTGTTGGTGAACAACGTCTTCCCCACCGACCTGTTCGACGAGGTGGCCGACGGCCCGTTCTTCGAGCAGCCGGTGTCGCTGGCCCACGAGATGCTGGGCGCGGGGCTGCGCACGCACTATGTGGCCACGTGGCACGCGGCGCGGATGATGGCCCGCCAAGGCAGCGGGCTGGTGGTGAACATCGGCGCCGTCGGGGCCGTGGTGCCGTCGTTCGGTCCGGCCCATGCGATGGCCAAGTCGGCGCTCGACGCCTTCACCCAGGTGGCGGCCCGCGAACTGCGGCCGTACGGCATAGCCATCGTGTCGGTGTGGCCCGGCCCGCTGGTAGGCACCGAGCGGGTTCGACGCCAGGGTGCCGAGGTGGCGGCGGCGATCACCGAGACGCCGTTTCTCACCGGCCGGGCGGTGGCCGCGTTGGCTGCCGACGCGGAGGTGTTGCGGCTGTCGGGGCGGGTGTTCGCCGCGGCCGACCTGGCCGAGTACTACGACTTCACCGATGCCGACGGCACGCGGCCCGAGTACCCCTACGACGACGAGCGGATGCGGGCGACGATGGTGGCCCGCCTACCCGCTCGCCCCCGTCGTCTCCCGGCACGCGCCGACCGCACGGACCGCACGGACTGACCGCTCAGCCTTCGGTGAAGTCGCCGGCGTGGCGTCGCAGTTGCGCCAACGCCTCGACGATCGCCCCCGCTTGGCCATCGTCGACGCCCACGGCCGCGAACACCTCGCGATTGAGCGCCGCGGCAGCATCGTGCGCCAGCGTGCGCCCGGCGGCGGTGATCGCCGCCAGCGTTGTGCGCCCGTCGGTGGGGTGCGCGGTGCGCTCGACCAGCGCCGCGGCCTCGAGCCGATCGATGGCGTTGGTGACGCTGGCCGGGTGCACCTGCAGTCGCTGGCCGATGCGGCTCAGCGGCAGGTGTCCGTGGCGGGAGAAATCGAGCAGCATCAGCACCTCGAACCGGCTGAAGGTGAGCCCGAACGGGGCGAGCACGGCATCGACGCGGGCGAGCAGGATCTGGTGGGCGCGCATGATCGAAGTCACCAGCGCCATTCCCGGTGCCACCTCCCCCCAACCGGCGCGGGTCCAGTTGGCCGCGGCCTCGGCGATCGGGTCGAACGACAGCGGGGTGCGACGGGCCATCGGATGGAGCCTATGGTGGCGCGACGGTCCGCGCCGAGACGCCCGCCGACCCGCCGAGCGACAACCAACGGCAACCGACAGCGCCCCGCAGCAACAAACAGCAACCCACAGAGGATCAGTGATGACCATCGTCCCGTTCCGTGCCTTTCGTGCCGACACCTCCGGCGAAGCGGTCGAGCGTGGCGTGGTGACGATGACCGTCGATGAACTCCCCGCCGACGGAGTGCTGGTGGAGGTGCACTGGTCGAGCGTCAACTACAAGGACGGCCTGGCCAGCACGCCCACGGGCAAGGTGGCGCGCATCTCGCCGCTGGTGCCAGGGGTCGACCTGTCGGGCGTGCTCGTCGAGCCGGCCGCCGGGCTGCCCACGGGCAGCGCGGTGATCGTGCACGGCTACGACCTCGGTGTGGCTCGCCACGGAGGCTTCGCCCGCTACGCCCGCGTGCCCGAGGAGTGGATTGTGCCCCTGCCCGCCGGCCTCACGGAGCGCGAGGCGATGGTGATCGGCACCGCCGGGTTCACCGCCGCATTGTCGGTGATTGCCCTGCAGCACCACGGCGTCACCCCGGCCGCGGGGCCGGTGTTGGTCACCGGCGCCACCGGTGGGGTGGGCAGCACCGCGGTGGGCATGCTCGCCGCGCTCGGCTATGAGGTGGTGGCCAGCACCGGCAAGCCATCATCGGCCGACTGGCTGCGCGGTCTCGGTGCTGCGCACGTGATCGACCGCGCCGAACTGGCCGAGCCCGGCCGTCGCCCGCTCGAGTCGATGGTGTGGGCCGGTGCGGTCGACTGCGTCGGCGGCGTGACGCTGGCAAATCTGCTCAAGCGCATCACGTACGGCGGGGCGGTGGCCGCGTCGGGACTCACCGGCGGCAACGATCTGCCGACGACTGTGCTGCCGTTCATCCTGCGCGGGGTCGCGCTGCTCGGCATCGACTCGGTGCAGACCCCCATCGCCCGCCGCCGCGAGGTGTGGGGCCGCCTGGCTACCGATCTGACGCCCGCCGACCTCGACGCGATCGGCCACGACATCACCCTCGACGATCTCGACGAGGTGCTAACAGCGATCCTCGAGGGCCGCGCGGAGGGCCGCAGCGTGGTCGACCTCAGTCGCTGACCACACGGACGACACCCCGCGCATCTGCATGCACAATCGGGACGGCGAACCCCACGCAGACTGGGCTGCTGGCGCAGTGATACCATGACGGGTATCCGGGCGACCAAGAGGGGGGCGCTGTGGTGAATCTGAAGACCGCAGCGCGCATGCTGGGGGTGCACTACCAGACCGCCTATCGATACGTGCGCTCGGGCGAGCTGGTGGCGGTGAAGGTGGGGGGTTCGTACAACATCTCCTTGGGCGCGGTCGAGCTTCTGCGCCAGCGCCTGGCGGTGATGGACTCGCCCGCGCTGAGCGTGCACCATGAGTTGCCACCCGCAGACGACGACATCGGTGCCGAACTCGACACGCTGATCGGCGGGGTGATGTTGACCGCGCAGCCCGTGCTCGACGCCGTAACCCGCTGGCTTGCAGTCAGCGTCGGCGATATCGGAGTTCTGCGACTGATCAGCGAGGACGGCGCCTTCGCCCCCGTGGTCTCGCTCTTCGACGCCGACCCGGCAACCCGGCCAATCGTGGAGGCGATTCAGGGTTAGGGGGTGATGCGCACCGACGAAGGGCTTGCCCGGCTGACGATCTCCGAGGACCGCCCCACCATGGAACATCACCTGCCGGCTCTGCAGTCGTTCATCAGCGTGCCGCCGCGGTTCTTGTCGTACGCCGAGTTGCTTGTGCTGCAGTCGTTCGTTGCCGTTCCCCTCAAGTCGCCGGCTGGGCGTGTCATCGGCAGCCTGCTGGTGGCCAGACGTCACGGTGCTCCACCCTTCCCAGACGACGTTGTCGGCATCCTTGAGCGCTTGGCAGCCAAGGTCGTGCAGGCACTGGCGCGGGCCGAGCGGTTCAGCGCCGCGTGGGTCGCCCGCGATTCGCTCCACGAGAGCATCGAGGCACTCCTCGCCATCGATCCCACTGTCGACTTGGATGCAGTGAGCGACACGTTGTTCGATCTGCTCGACGACTCCTTGGCGGAGGCTGTGTTCGACCTTTCCGGCGAGGTGGTGGCTGCCAACGCGGCCTTTGCCGACCGCTGCCGAATCGGCTCGGAGCATCTCGACAAGTGCGGCTGCTCGTACATCCTCGATGGGGTCAGCTTCGAGAAGGCATGGTCGCGGCTGTTGGCGACGGGTGACTTCCCCGCCGGTGGAGAAGACTCTTGTGTCTCTTGCGGGTTCGCGGGTGGCCTTCACTGGGCGATGGTGCGGCGCCCCGATGCAACTCCCGTCGGGGTGGTGGCGGTGGGCGTGGCTCCGTCGGATCCGCCGGATTGCGTCGAGTCTGCTGACTCCGCGAGCGACGTTCGCACACAGGGACGGAGGCGAGCGAGTGACCGAACCGACGCCTGACCCACCGGTGCGTCGACCGATCCCGGCGGTCAGCGGGCGCCGGTTGAACCGAGTGGTGACACCGGAGGTGCTGCAGAACGTATTGCGCCTCGCGTTGGCGGGTAACGGCGATCAGGTGCAGGCAGTGGTACGTGATCTGCTGCGCCATGACCTGCCGGATGCTCAGATCCTGTCCGCTCTCTTCGTGCCGGTGCTGCGCGAGGTCGGGGATCTGTGGCACGCAAACCTGATCGATGTCGATGCGCAGCAACGGGTCAGCGCAGTGTTCGAACACGTACTTGGTGAGACTTGGCGGCCACAGGGCTCAGCGAGCGGCCACGATGTCGTGGTGATTGCCGCCCCACTGTGCGAGCGACACACGTTCTGTGCGCAGGTGGCGGCGATGTGCCTCGACGCCCAGGGGTGGGACGTCGTCGATCTGGGCGGTGATGTGAGTGCCACCGATCTGAGCAGTGCGCTCGACTTTGCCGCATCAGCAGCGCAAGCGGTGGCTGCCGTCGTCGTGCACACTTCGCGCCCGGCCTTGCTCTCGGGCGCATTCGACCTGGTGGAGGTGGCCCGTGAGCGTGGGCTGGCGGTGGCCGCCGGAGGCCGCGGGTTCGGAAAGGATGGCCGCTGGGCCAGGTGGCTCGGCATCGGCTCGTGGGTGTCCACCGTGGGCGGCATCGGCGAGGTGTTGGCTACCGCCAGTGCTGTGCCGGGTGAGTCGGTAGTCACCTCCGCTTCGCGCGAGGCGGCATCGCAGGTGGCGGCCCGGCGCGACGAGCTCGTCGTCTCGTGCGGCCCGTTGTCGGCCGCGCTGCCGGCAAGCGCTGTCGGCGACATTGCCCCGGCGGCGTTCTTCGCCGACGCGCTCACCAGTTCGGTGCAGTTCGCCGAGGTCGAGATCATGGTCGACGCGGCCGATTGGTACCGAGGCTTCCTCGTGTCGCGAGATTCACCCGTGCAGCCGGCGCGCGAGGTGCTCGACGTAATCGCCAACGCCTTCACCGATGTGCCGCACTGCGACGAGCCGGTCGCCCACGCGCTGGCCACGTTGGCATAGCCGACGCGGCCTGCTCGCCGCATGCACCCGACGCTGACGGGGCGGGAATA
Organism: Actinomycetota bacterium; assembly: GCA_963169215.1. Classification (GTDB taxonomy): domain Bacteria; phylum Actinomycetota; class Acidimicrobiia; order Acidimicrobiales; family Ilumatobacteraceae; genus UBA668. Next base: position 20,485 of record CAUJEE010000097.1, on the reverse strand, counting down.
GCGGCACCGCCGACCGGGTTCCTGCTCGCATGATCAAGACCCGTCGTCGTCGTTCCGCCGCGTCTCTCGCCACCGCCGCCGTGTTGTTGTTGGCCGCCTGCGGGGGCTCGGATGCAAGCGGCGACGCCGCCTCCACCGACTCCGCTGGTGAGTCGGCTGCCGACCCTGCCGCCGAGGTGGCCACTGCCCGACTGGCCGGCGCGGCCACCGTGGACGGCAGTGCCTTCGACGCCGCCGCTCTGCCCGGCAAGCCGACGGTGCTGTGGTTCTGGGCGCCGTGGTGCCTGGTGTGTCGCGGTGAGGCACCTGAGATCAACGCAACGGTCGACCGTTACGGCGACGACGTGCACTTCATCGGCGTCGCCGGCCTCGGCGACAACGGGGAGATGCGCGAGTTCGTCTCCGACACCGACACCGCTGGATTCCTCCATCTCGACGACACCAACGGCGAGATCTGGACCTCGTACGGCGTCTACGCGCAGCCTGCGTTCGCGTTCATCACCGCCGACGGGCGGTTGGTGCAGACGGTCTCGGGTTCGCTGTCGGCCGCCGATCTGGAGAAGGTGATCGACAACCTGTTGAAGGTGTGACCCGCAGCAACTCGCTCCCCGGTCGCCGCGTCGATCGGTAGAATTGCCGGGTGCTCGAGAGCACCGACTTTGCAGGACCGACCTGGCAGGTGGTGACCACTCACTGCGATCACCAGCCAACCAGCGGGGTCGAGTTCGTCGACTGCTCGCAGATCGCATTGGCGCGCAGCGGGGTGTTCACCCGCAGCGCCGACGGTGTCGAGCACACCGTGGTGCCCGGAGTGGTGCACTTCTTCACCGCCGGTGAGGAGTCGTACATCGCCCATCCGGCCGGCGGCCACGACAGTGCGACCGCGCTGACGCCGTCGGCCACGTTGCTGGAGGAACTCACGCCAGCGAGTGGCCGCTTCCCCAGCCGCACGGTGCCGCTCGCGCCCGAGGCGTTGGTGCTGCACGCTCGCTTGATCGGCGCGCTCGGTCGCCATCGGAGGGCTGGATTCGACGGCGACCCGTTCCTGGTGGAGGAGATCGCCACCGATCTGGCCGCGGCGGTGCTGCCGGTGGGGCAGGCATCGACAACGACAGGCCGGTGCCACCAGCGGCGCGTGGCCGAGCGTGCCCTGCAGTTGCTCGCCGCCGATGGCGCGGGTGGATGGACGCTGGCCGATCTGGCCGATCGAGTGGGCAGCAACCCGTTCACGCTCAGCCGGGCGGTGGCGGCCTTCAGCGGTTGCAGCCTCACCGCGTGGTGGGGGCTGATGCGCCGCTGGCGCGCCCTGCAACTGCTGGCCGCCGATGGGGCGACGCTGGCCGGTGTGGCGGTTGCGGCCGGCTACGCCGACCAGGCGCACATGACCCGCGACCTGCGCGCCGCCACCGACCGCACGCCCGCCACCCTGCGCAAGATCATTCAAGACCCCTGAACGGGCGGCGTTCAGGCTTGTCGTCGTGAACGACATCCGCCGGCAGCGCCGCGCCTTCCGCTTCTTGTTCTGGTCGTCGACGGTCTCCAATCTCGGCGACGGCATCGTGCTCGCCGCCTTCCCGGTGCTGGCTGTGTCGCTCACCAGCGACCCGCGGGCGATCGCGCTCGTCACCGCCGCGGCGACGGCCCCGTGGTTGCTGTTCGGTCTGCCCGCAGGAGCGATCGCCGATCGTGTCGATCGGCTGCGGCTGATGTTCGTCGTCGACGTGTGGCGAGCCGTCGTGGTCGGTACGCTCGCCCTGCTCTTGCTGATTGGCGCCGACTCGCTGCTGTTCCTGTACATCACCGTGTTCGTGCTCGGCGCAGCGGAGACCCTGTACGACTCGGCGGCGATGGCCGTGGTGCCGGCGGTGGTCGACGAGCACATGCTCGAGCGGGCCAACGGTCGCCTGTTTGCCGGGCAGATCACCACCAACCAGTTTCTCGGCCCGCCCCTCGGTGCGCTCGCCTTCACCGCGACGCGCGGGTTGCCACCGGTGCTCGACGCGGTCACCTTCGCGGTGAGCGCGGCGCTGCTGGTGGGGCTGCGGCCGTCGATTCATCCGGGCTTGCGCCCTGCGACCCAGGTGGGCTTGCGTTCTGCTGTGCCGCGCTCCGCGGCCCGCGGCAGGCTGCGCGCCGAGGTGCGCGAGGGGCTGCACTTCGTGTGGCACCACCCCAACCTGCGGCTGTTGGCCGTCGGTGCCGGGGTGATCAACTTCGCCGAGACCGCGGCGATGGCCGTCGCCGTGCTGTTCGCCACCGCCACCTTGGGGTTGAGCGCCTCGGCCTACGGGGTGGTGCTCGGTGTCAGTGCCGTCGGTGCGCTGGTGGGTGCCCTCGCGGCCGAGCATGTGGTCGCTCGCGTGGGCGGCAAGGTGTCGATCGTGGCCGCAGTTGCCACCATCGCGGCCGGGCTGGCGATGATTGCGACGGTGCCCACGCCGGCCACGTTGGTGGTGGGGCTGGCCCTCGTGGGTGTGGCCGCGCAGGTGTGGAACGTGGTCGCCGTCAGCTACCGCCAGCGGGGCACGCCAGCCGAACTGCGCGCGCGGGTGATGTCGGCCTACCGCTTCGTTGCCTACGGCTCGTTCCCGCTGGGCGCGATGGTCGGTGGCGTGGTGGCCACCGCGTGGGGTGAGCGCGCCACCTTCGTCGCTGCCGCGGTGGTGGTGGCCGCGCTCGCCGCGGTGGTGGCCGCGCGCCTCGATCCGATCGACCGCTCGACACGCTGAGCGCAGGCCGCATGTAGGGCGATTTCTCAAGGTTTAGGCATTCGCACAGCGATCTCGCTCCCGTTGTGGTAGTCGAATAGCCGAGCGTTGCTCAGCTTCGTGTTTCGACCCCGTTGCTACGCTCGGAGGGGATTGCGAGATGAATCTGAAGTCGGCAGCCCACCGCCTGGGCGTGCATTACCAGACCGCCTACCGCTATGTGCGGTCGGGCGATCTGGTGGCCGTAAGGGTGGGTAGTGGCTACTCGATCTCCGAGGCCGCGGTCGAGATACTGCGATCGCGTCTTGCCGCAACCGAGGCCTCGCGGCTGCGCCAGCCGCGTGTGGAAGTGGCCGACGACGGCGAGTTCGAGGTGGAGCTCGACGAACTGATCGAGTCGGCAACATTGTCGGCGCAGCCGGTGTTCGACCTGATTGTCCGCTGGGTGGCCACCAACGTCGGCGAGGTGTGCGTGTTGCGACTGCTCAGTGACGGCGGAGAGCACGCGCCGGTGGTGGCGTGGTTCGATGTCGACCCCGCTTCGCGTGGGGTGCTCGGGGCTTACATCACTGCAGCCGTGCCGCGGGTCGATCAGGGATTGGCCGGGGCAACGCTCGCCAACGGCCGCTCGGTGGTCGAGCATCACGCTTCGCCGAGGGAGTTCGAGCGGCTGTTGCCGCAGCAGTTTCGCCAGTACAGCGAGCAACTGGTGTTCCAGTCGTTCGTGAGCGTGCCCATCATGTCGGCGTCGGGACGGTTGGCGGGCGCCCTCACGGTGGCTCGCCGCTACGGTCGGCGGCCACTCGGCGACAATGTGGTCGCGATTCTGGAGCGGCTGGCGGGCAAGGCGTCAGAGGCGATAGCTCGTGTCGAGCGGTTCAGCGCCGCCTGGGTGGCGCGCGACACGATGCATGAGAGTCTTGAGCACCTGTTCGCGCTCGATCCGTCGTTGACCATCGACGACGTGGTGGAGGTGGTGCTCGACCTGTTCGACGACTCGATCGCGGAGGCCGTGTTCGATACCTCGCGTCGGCTGGTTGCTGCCAACGCGGCATGCATGGAACGCTTCGGTCTGTCGGAGGAGTCGTTGTCGGAGGTGCGTCTCGGCAGCGGGCGCCTTCCCCCTTGTCCGCTGTTCGGGGTGGAGGAGTTCTGGAATGGGCTGCTGTACGGCAACAGCGACTTCGTCACCGTTCCCGGAGCTGTGTGTGCCCCGGGTGCCCCCGATGCCCCGGGGGTGCATTGGGTGGTGGTGCGCCGACCCGACGCCAGCCCGGCGGCGGTGGTGGCGGCCTGCGAGCCGGAAGCTGCCCTCGCCACCGACTCGCTGGAAGACCTGGTGGGGCGACCCTCGTGCTGGGGCCTGTGCCTCGGGCAGGCCGAAGAGCAAGTCACCGTCTGACCGGGTGCGCGGGCATCGTCTGAGGTGTTGCCGAGGCGCACGAGCCTCTGCAAGGCTCAACCGCGAACAACCCGCACCGCCTGGATCGATGTCCGCTACTCCGCCACCCCGACGCACATTCACTGCTGGCTCCGCGCAGGAACTTCCCACCGACCTCACCGCGGTGATGTGGGCGAACGGCACCGTCGAGTGCCGGCATCGGCTCGCGCACCCCGATGGTTCGCTCGCCGCGGCGGCCGGTGAGATCGGCCACACCCTCACCGATCCAAGTTGGTCGTGCACCGTGTGCACCGATGCCTGCGCACCCTGAGTTGTACGTCAAGCCCCGCCGATGACGAACTCGTGAACGCCACGGCCACCAGGGAACGCGTGCCGCAATCCCCACCACACCGCGGGACTCAAGCATCGCGCGCCGCATCCGTGTCAAGCCGGCTTGGAGGCACCGCCCCACAGTGCTGCGACAGGAACGGCCCAGACACGCTCGCTGAGGCGTGCGGTGAGCGGACCTGTGTGGAGCACGATGCCGCATTGGAATCGCTCGCCGAGCCGATCTCGCAGGAAGATCAGGCCGCTGGCGTCACGTGAGCTCACCGATCTAGCGGACTTCACCTCGAGGGCGACCACGCCGCCATCGGGGCGTTCGATGATGACGTCAACCTCTATCCCCGAGCGATCGCGGAAGTGCGCGAACGTGAGTGCTTCATCGATGGTGGTCGCCTGACGAGTCAGTTCGGAGACCACGAACGATTCCAGGAACGCGCCGCCGATCGCAGCCGTGGCCAGGCGTTGCGGCGAAAGCGAAAGCACTCCGGCCGCGAGCCCGGTGTCGCTGACGTGGACTTTCGCGCGGTGTCCGGCCTTGGCGGAGATTCCGACCGTCCAGCCGGGAAGCTCGGTCGTCAGGTACAGGCGTTCCAAGAGCCGTCGGTACGAGGACGCTGTCGGCTGGGTGATGTCCAGCGAACGCGAAAGTTCGGTGTTGACCACGGTCGCCGAAGTCCGTTGAGCGATTAGGCGATACAGCCGCGACAGTGCTCCAGGGTGGCGGATGTCGATGAGGTCGGGTAGATCCCGATCGGTCACGGTCGCCAAGTAGCTAGCGAACCAGCGAGTTCGTTGTGCCGCTGTGGTGCGCCGAAGGGCAGCCGGGTACCCGCCTGCGGCGACCACCTCGAAGACGTCGCTTCGCTCGAGAGCCGTGCGGAAGTTGCGTGGCTCGCCACCGCTGAGCAGCTCGGTCAACCATCGCTGCTTCGCTGCGAAGGTTTCCGCCGCGGCGAGTGGCATGAGCGAAAGCCGTTGCGCCCGTCCGGCGAGCGTTTCAGTTCCGGGTGGCAACAGGAACGAACTCACCGACCCGGCGAGAAGGAAACGGCCGGCACCGCCTTCGCGGTCGACGACGCGCTTCACGAAGGACAGAACCTCCGGGGCGCGATGGAACTCGTCGATCGCCACCAGACCGGGGGATGCCAGCGCGGAACGGACGTCCTCACGAACGAGTTGCAGCACGCTGTCGTCGTCCAGGTCGAGCACGAGGGCGTTCCGTCGTTGGGCGATCGAGCGAAGCAGAGTGGACTTGCCGGATCCCCGGGGGCCTTCAAGCAGAATCGCCGGTTCCTCGTCGAGTAGGCGGTCGACGAACGGCTCAGCCCACCGTTCTACATGCTTGATCGTAGGGATCACGCGGCCAGGGTAGCTCTCCTCACGTGAACTGGCCAGCTCCCAACTCGCATGATCGTCCCAGTGCTCTTTGCATGATCGTCCCAGCGTTCTTTACATGATCGTCCGGGCGTGACCCGGCCGAAGGCCCCGAGGTCACCACATGACTGACGACGGTGCGACGCCACAGACCGTAGAGCAGCGTCGGCTACAACAGCTGGCGGCGGGTGGGGTGCCGCGGGTGACGCAGTTGTTGCCGCCGGGCCACGGGATACCGAAGCGCCACGGGGTGACCCGTGGGGACACCGTGGGCATACTCGGCGCATGTACCTGTACCGAAAACGCAGGTGAGCGGCCCCTAAGGACCGCTCACCATCAGCGCACTCGGAATGACTCGAACATTCAACCTTCTGATCCGTAGGCGGCCCAATGCCCGTCCGCCCAGTACCGTCGTGTGCCGGGTTGTGCCGCCTGATCTGGGCCGATTGGCCGCTGGCCGGACGAGCCGACACGCGACGACACGTCCCGGCAGCGGGCGAACTGATACCTCCCTGATACATCGCGTAGCGACATTTGCGTCGGTTGAAACCGCGCGTGCTGTCGCCGGCGTAATGGCAAACTTTGCCAAGAGGGTATAGGCTCGCCGGTATGACGACGATGAACGTGTCGCTGCCAGAGGAGCTGAAGGTGTTCGTCGATGCGCAGGCCGAGCGCGGCGGGTACGGATCGACGAGCGAGTTCGTTCGCGACCTCATTCGTCGGGAACAGGACCGCCAACACCTGCGAGCGCTGCTGCTCGACGGCGCGTCCTCGCCGGCCGGCCCGATCGCGGATCAGGGCTACTTCTCGTCGCTGCGAGCGCGAGTCCACTCGACGGACTGAGCGACGTGACCGAACGCACGGCGCATCTGCGCTCACGCGCAGCCGCGGACATCGATGACGCGATCGCCCACCTCGCCGGCGGGGCCGGCGACGCCGTTGCTGTGGCTTTCATCGACGCTCTCGAGCACGGGATCAGCCACATCACACGTTCACCGAACGCGGGGTCACTTCGCTTTGCCTTCGAACTTGGCATACCCGAGCTCCGTGGGTGGGGCTTGAGGCGATTCCCGTACGTGATCTTCTACGTGGCGCTCGGCGACCGCATCGACATCTGGCGCGTGCTGCACACCCGCCGCGACATCCCGGCCACATTCGCCCGCGACGACTGAACCCGCTCACGCACATCTGGCCACCGAAGAACTCTCCGTGGATTGGCATAAGCCCGCAACAGCGATCATCGGGGAACGTTGTCCGGCTGAAAGCGATCGAGGTGAGGTTCGCGGGGTGGACGAGCCAGCGCGTCGGTGGTCGGCGTGCACGGCGGTGACCATCACGTAACGATGTGCGGGGAGCGGGCCGAGGGTGTCGTGTTCGATGCGTTCGTGGGCGCCGACCGCGACGATCTGACCGTCGATGTCGGCGACGATCACTCGCCGGTCGAGGGCTTGGTGGTCGTGGTCGTGTTGCCAGCTGACGAGTCGGCTGACGATCTCGGTGACCTCGTCGAGCCACGCCGATGGTGGTCCGCCGCCATTGAATGTTGCGAGCGTGACCGCGTCGTGGGCGGTGGCGACGCGCAGGATCACTTCGTCTCGCGCCCGATACGGAGGGGGCGCTTCTTGGGTTGCCAGCGCGCACCGTCGGCGGTTGGCACGGTGGTGGTGGTTCCGCCGTTGGCGAGGCTGCGCCGGCGCGGTTGTTCGGTGGTGGCGAGCGCGGTGGAGATGCGTTGGATGGTGGACCAGCGGGCGTCGAGCCGGCCGTTCTCGATGCGCGAGATGTCGGCCTGGGGGATGCTGGTGCGCTTGGACAGTTCGGCCTGGGTCCAACCCAACTCGATACGCCGTTCACGGATCGAGTCGCCCGGATGATCGAGTTCGGCAAGAGCAGACCATGTCGCCACGGCCCAATCCTATGTGCTTTGACACATGTTGGCAACCGGGTCAGCAGCTCGCGTCGTTGGTGTAGTCGTTGAGGCGTTGGTCGATTTCGTCGGCGATGTCGAGGTCGTCGAGTGGGGTGGCGTGGGAGTAGTGGCGCAGGGTGGTGGAGGGGTCGCGGTGTCCGAGTCGGGCTTGGGCTTTGAGGAGTTTGCCTTCGCCGACGAGTTGGGTGGCGACGCTGTGGCGAAACCTGTGCAGCGTCGCGTCGGGGACGCCGGCGGCGGCACGCAGGCTGACCATGCGGTGCGACAGGGAGTCGGCACGGGCGTGGGTCAGGTGCCGGTGGTCGCGCGCGAAGATCCAGTCCCCTTGCACCCCACGGGCGCGTGTCTGCCAGGTGTCGAAGTGGTCGTGAATCATCGCGGCGGTGGTGGCGCCGATGGTGGCGCCGATGGTGATCCGCCGGGTGCGACCGGACTTGGTCGGCCCGAGCACCTCCAACGACAGGTTGCGTTCGATCCGCAACACCCGCCCGTCGAGATCGGCCAGGCGCAGGGTCGCGATCTCGGCACGCCGGGCACCGGTGTCAGCAGCGATGCGCACCATCAGCCGGGTCTGCTCCGCGGCGAACAACGCGTCCCACAACACCCGGTTCTCCGGGTCCGCGGCGAGCGCGTGCTCGGCCTGGTGGAGTTGTCGGGTGGCGGTGTCGAGCAGTTGTGCGATCTCGCCGGGCAGGAGGTGTTTGCGCGGGTCCTGGCGTCGCGGACCGCGCATGCCGCGGATCGGGTTGCTGCGAATCATCTTCTGTTGGACGGCCCACGACAGTGCCGAATGCAGTACCGCCCACCGTCCTCGCACCAAGGCGTCCGAACCGCCCGCGCGGCGCCAGCGGGCGATCGCGTTGTTGACCACCATCGGGCACACCATCGTCAGCCCGACCTCACCCAACGGGTCGCCGATCAGGTAACGCACGACGGACGCGTGTGATGACCGGGTGGCCGGCCGCCACTCGTGTGAGGCGTCGATGAACCGGGCGAGCAGCTCGCCGAGGGTCCAGCGGGCACTTTCGCAGTACAACGCGCGACGGTCCACTCCGAAGCGTTCCGCGAGCGCTTGACGGTGGTCCTCGGCCATGTCGTGGTCACCGCGGACGGTGAACGATCGTTGCACGCTGTGGCCTGTGAGCTGGTCGTTCGCGACCACCACTCGGATCTCCCACACCCCCGGCCGGCGTTCACGCATCGACCCCGAACCCCGCCGCGCACGCACCCGGTCATCCCTATATCGAGTCTCCATCCCTACAGCTATAGGGATCGCTATAGGGATGACACCAACCCGCCGACAGAAACCGGCCGCGTCGACCCAGCGCGAAAACGCAGGTGAGCGGCCCCTAGGGACCGCTCACCGTCAGCGCACTCGGAATGACTCGAACATTCAACCTTCTGATCCGTAGTCAGATGCTCTATCCATTGAGCTACGAGTGCTTGCGGATCAAGAGTCTACTTCTGGGCAGCGGTGATCGGCTACCGGAATCTCAGCCGCCCCAGGGGGCGAAGCTGCCGCTGCGCTGGTAGACGATGTAGGCCGCGTGGGCGTTCACCCGTGGGTCGAGCAGTTGCGTGGCGGAAGTGACTCCGATGGTGACCAGCCAGCTCTTGTGTGCGTTCCAGTTGATCTGGAACAGGCCGTAGCAGCACGAGTTCTTGGCCAGCGGGTTGAACCTGCTCTCGCGGTACACGATGGCCAGTGCCTTCTCCTCGAGGTGGTCGGGCCACTCCTCGCGGATGATCTGGATGATCTCGTCCTTGGTGTAGGTGCGCGGTGCCGAGGTGATCGGCGGCGTCGTGACTGGCGGGGTGGTCGTCCTCACCGTGGTCGTGGTGACCCGCGGCTTGGTGGTGGGCGGCGCGGTGGCGGGCGGGGCAGTGGTGGTGGGCGTGGCGCCGGGGGGAAGGCAGATCACCTGGCCGGGCAGCAACAGAGTGCGGGCGGTGGCGTCGTTGGCGGCCAGCATGTCGCCGGTGGCCACGTCGACCTTGCCGGCGATGCGGCTCCACGAGTCGCCGCGCACCACCGTGTATTTGCTCGCGCAGGCCAGCCGCTTGCGCGCGGCAGTGGTGAGTGGGGCAGCGGCCTGAGTGGTGGCCGGTGCGGCGGTGGTAACCGTCGGTGCCGCCGCGGGCGGGGCGGTGGTGGGCGGGGCGGTGGCCGCGCTGGTGGGGGCGTCGGAGGGCGCAGGGGCAATCGTCGCCGGCACGGTGTCGGGCCACGTGTCGGCGGGGGCGAGCGACTCGCTGCGCGCATCACCACCGCGCACGGCGAGCGCCACCGGCACCGCCAGCGCGATGATGCCCACCAGAGTCGCCAACCGGCCGGCGAACGACCGCATCGCCGACGACGGCAGCTTGAACGACCCCAGCTCGATCGACCCCATGGCCGGGCGCGGACGGCCCCGCGAGCTGGCACCCGCGACGGGGCGAGTGGACGGGCGTCGCCGAGCGGGTGCACGCCGGCGCTGTTGCGCGCGCCGCAGGTCGGCCTGCGTGATCACCACGATCTCGCCGGTGGCGTCCATGCGGGTGATCACCCGCGGGCGCGCTCGTTCACCCGACGCGTCGCGGGGCCGTTGCTGACTGTCGTGGTACATGCTCACCACCACCCGGCCCGCTCGGTCGCCTGCGGCACAACCGGGCAGCACAACGGGGCGGTCACCCTTCGGCGGGCCATTCCCCGCCCATGCGGCGGAACACGATTGTGCCCATCTGCGCGTTCACCAGCGGGTCGAACAGTTGCGACGGGCTGGTGATGCCGTAGTCCTTCAACCACCGCTTGTGGGCGTTGAAGTTGATCTGGTAGATGCCGTAGCAGCACGAGTTGTAGGCGTTGTTGTCGTAGCGGCTTTCCTTCCACGCCTGCCACAACGCCCATTCCTCCAACTGTGCCGGCCACACGTCGCGGATGATCTTCTCGATCTCGGCCTTGGTGTACTTGCGGGCGAACACCAGCCCGCCCGACCCACCGGAGGTGGGCGTGGTGGTGGGCGTCGGCGGGGTGGTGGGCGGCGCGGTGGTGGTGTTGGGGGCGCCGCTGGGCAGGCACACGATTTTGCCGGGCAGCAACAGGGTGCGCGAGGTGGCGTTGTTGGCGGCGAGCATGTCGGCGGTGTTCACGCCCACTTTCTGGGCGATGCGGCTCCACGAGTCGCCGCGCACCACCTTGTAGCCGGTGGTGCACACCTTCGGTGCGGTGGTGGTGGCCGGTGTGGCCGGTGTGGCCGGTGCCGCGGCGGTTGTCTCGGGCGCGAGGGCCAGCGGCGCGGCCGCGAGCGCCGCAGCGTTGGGGTCGGCGATGGGTGTCGAGGGGGGGTCGGTGGGCGGCGCGGTGGCGGGCAGCGATTCGTCGGGGCGCAGCGCCTGGCCCTCGGCCTCACCCGAGCGCAACGCCATCGCCACCGGCAGGGCGAGCCCGATGGCCAGCACCATCACGCCCAGGCGGCGCATCAGCGGGTCGATCTCGGCCGCCAGCGTGCTCCAACTGGTGCCGGCGCGGCCGAGGCGGGGGGTGCCCCGGCGGCTGGGAACCAGCGGAACCTCACCGGTATGCGCCCGGCGCAGCGCCGCGGCGAAAGGCCGCGAGGGCTGCGAGGGCCGCGACGGCCGGGCGAACGGGCGCGAGGGCCGTGCCGGCGTGGCGTCGGCGGGCGTCATACGGCTGCGGATGCGCTCCAACGGCCTTGTCGGCTCGTCGCTCCAGAACTCCGGTGCTTCGTCGTCGTCGAAATACATCTGTCACCCCTTTCGCCCGATCACCGCGAACCCTACCCCTGGTTGTAACCAAACCGCAATAGTGTGACAGTCGGATGACGGCGTGACAGGTGTCGCCCCCGTGCCGTGACCACCCCCAGCCCGCCCCGTGCATCGATGGTTGCCGGCGCTCATTCCGCGGTCATGGTCGGCTGCTGCGCCGAAACCGATCGAGCTTGAAATCCACAGGTGAGAACTCAAGGTTGATGGCGCCAAAATTGATCGACGGTCGCCCGACGCAGGCACTGAATTGAAATCACCTCGCCGAAACTCAATGTTAGAGATGTTATCCTTGATCTGTGGATCTCGAGCGGTTCGGAGATGAGGCGACAGGCGGGCTGGTACCGATCAGCGTCGACGAGGCCGGCCGGTCGGTGGAACACGCTGCGTTCGTGCCCGATCCGCTCCCGTCGACACTCGAGCTCGCGGCGAGCACTTGGTCGGTCGTTGCCGACGCGGCCCACCTCCTGGGCAGGCTCGACGCACTTGCGAAGGAGCTGCTGCCCAACCCGATGCTCGTTGCGCGCCCGACGATTCGGCGCGAAGCGGTGAGCACTTCTGCCCTCGAAGGCACCTTTGCTCCAGCCGCCGAGGTGTTGAGTTCGGAGATCGACGAGGGGTTGCCCCGAAGCCACGCCGTCACCGAGGTGATCAACTTCATCCGCGCGACCGAGTACGCAATCGAGCGGCGCGCCACCCTCCCTATCAGCACGCGCTTCGCGTGCGAGCTGCAGCGCATTCTCGTAGGGGGGACCCCCAGCGAGGACTGGCAGGCCGGTCAGATCCGCCGGACGCAGGTCATCATCGGGCCCTACAAGGGCTGCAGTGTTCTCGAGGCGAGCTACGTTCCGCCTCCGCCAGGAGCCCTTCTCGACGACGGTCTATCCGCTTGGGAAAGGTGGATTCACGCCGAGAGTGACCTCCACGCTCTCATTCGGGTAGCAGCTGCTCACTACCAGTTCGAAGCCCTGCATCCGTTCACCGACGGCAACGGCCGTATCGGCCGGCTGATCGCGATCCTGCAACTGATCGACTACGGGCTTCTCACGGAACCGTTGATCAACTTGTCGCCCTACTTCGAAGTGCGCTCCGACCACTACCGGTATCTCCTGCGCGAGGTCAGCAGCCGCGGCGCGTGGGATGAGTGGATCGGCTTCTTCTGTCAGGCGATCGCTGAGCAAGCTGCGGATGCAGAGGCGAGGATCCGCGCCCTGCTCACTTGGCGCGACTCCACCCTGATCATGCTGCGCGGGAAGCGAGTCAAGGGTGTGGCCATCGCGGTGACCGAGAAGCTCATCGAGCACCCGACGGTGACGGTCAAGAACATCGCCGACAGCCACAACGTCAGCGCCCAGGCCGCAAACAGCGCGGTTGCCCGACTCGTCGACGTCGGCGTGCTCAGCGAGATCACCGGCCGGAACTACAACCGCGTGTTCAGCGCCCCCGAGGTGTTTGAAATCCTCTTCCGAGGTCACGCGACCCAGGTGCGGACGACCCGGCCTGGACACTGACGGCCCAAGACGCCCGCAACCCGCCGGCAAGCCCCAAAATCGGCCGCAGCCCGAGCCGCTGGGGCCCGGGCTGCGCGATGTCTGCCGACATCACCTGGCGGAGAGGGTGGGATTTGAACCCACGGACCACTTGAAGGTGGTCCCCGCATTAGCAGTGCGGTCCGATCGACCTGACTCCGGCACCTCTCCAGGTGGCCGACAGGTTAGCGGCGCGGGCGGTGCCGGTGCACGGCCGTTGGCCGGTCACTCGGTGACGGTGAACCTCCGGTACATGCCGTTCATGAAGTGGCGCTGGCCGTTCTCGATCAGGTTGCAGGCCATCACATAGTTGCCCGCGGCGAGTTCGACGGTGAACGACTTGGTCTCGCCCGGCTTCACGTTCTCGACCTCGTCGATCAACTCCAGGCCATCACCGCTCTCGTCGACCGAGCCCTCCTCGTCGACGGGCAGGTCTTCGGGGGCCAGGTCGGTCTTGAACAGCACCAACTCGTGCACCTCACCGCCGCCGTTCATCGCCTCCAGGGTCACCACCCCGGCCGACACCGACTCGACCGAGGGCACGAAGTCCCACTCGCCGAGTTCCACCACCACGGTGGCGCCCGCGGGGTTCCCCGCGTCAGACGAGTCGGATGAATCGGAGTCGTCGCCACAGGCGGCCAGCCCGAGGGCGAGCAGCGCTGAGCAGGCGAGTGTCGTGCGGATTCGCTTCGCTGTGTTCATGTGTGCGACCATAGACTGATAGGGGTACCTAACACAAGGGGGAAGGAAGATGCACACAACTCATCGGCTGGCGCAATGGATCGTGGGCGCAGGCCTGGCCATCGCGGTGGTGGCGTGTGGCGGGTCGGGTGACGGCAGCGACTCGACCCGCCCCGGCGACACCGCGGCCGAAGCAGACGAGATGGTGTCACCCGCCGAGGTGCGCACCGGCCTGGCAGAGGTGCTAGCGATCATCGAGTCGCTGCCCGCCCTCCACGCCGGCGACCAAGCGCAGGCGCGCGAGCAGGTGACGGCGATGTACGACCTGTGGTTCGAGTTCGAGAGCACCATCCGCGCCGACGACAAGAACCTCTACCTGCAGATGGAAGATGGCCTGGTGGCGGCCAAGATCGGGGTGCAGGAGAACCGCCCGGACAAGATCGACGAGGGCATCGCCGTGTTCACCGCCGCCGTCGACCAATACCTGGCGACCCACCCGTAACTCGGCGCGGGCACGGTGACCGCCCGCTTCGGTATCTCGTTGCTGTTGGTCAAGGGCGCGCATATCGCCGCCGATAGACCATACATGACAAAATCCTCACAAGATCATCGCGCCAGCATGGCTCTTCAGGCCTACGCCCTTGTGTTCCTTGCCCTCGGAGCGGGACTTGGCGCCCTACTCGGCTACAAGGTTGGAGCGGTGAGCGATGGATCCATCAGCGACTTGACGATGGTCTCGGCGGTGGAGGGACCGGAGACTGCGTTCAATTGGCTGTTGTTCGAGATCGGCGTGGCGGCAGGGCTCATCTCATGTGCCGTTCTGCTCGCGGCAAGCTTCCGCAGCGCGATCTTCGTCACCACAGAAGATGTGCGCTAAGCAGGTTGAGAGGCCATCTGCTTCTTCATTCCGCCGACACGAGCTCGCTGTGGTTCTCGTTGGCCGGGCTGTTGCTGGTGTTCGCCGGCTCCGGCGCGGTGCTGCTGGGCCACCCCGCCTGAACCACCGCGCGTCGCCTGCCGACGCGCCACATCGCCACGCGTGACCCACTGAACTTGCCGCTTCGGCGCGCTCGCCGTACCCAGTGCGGGTGTGGGTAATCGTCAAGAGTTGGCCAACGTCATTGACAGCCGCCGGTGGGCGCGTTCATATTCACGCCACGTTGCATCCCACCTGGTGGAAGGACGGCGGATGAAGACGGCGGAAGCGGAACTGGCGGAACCTGTCGCGCTCTGGCAGAGAGTGACACGGGCATGGGGCAACGTTGGTACCGGCGCGCGAACGGCGTGGCTCGCTGCCGGTGTGATGGCGATGGTCGTCGGGGCGGGATCGGCGGAACCGGCCCCGACGACCATCACCGGTGCGGCGCTGGCGTGCGCCGCGTTGGTCGACGTGCACGAGCGACGACTGCCCAACGCGCTGGTGGCAGTGGCCGCGCTCGCGACAGTGTGGGGCGCCGCGGTGAGTGCGTCGCTGGCGTCGGCAGCGGTCGGTGCGGCGATCGGCGGCGGCCTACTGCTGGTCGTGCGGCTGCAGCGCGGCCTTGGCATGGGCGACGTGAAGGTCGGCGCAGTGGTGGGTGGCGCGGCAGGGACGCGAGCAGTTGTCATCGCCCCGGTGGCGATCGCCGTCGTCGCTGCGCTCGCGGCTGCGTGGGGGTTGCTCTCACGTCGTCGGCAGTTGCCGCTCGGTCCCGCGCTCTGGATCGGCTGGCTGGTGGCGGCGACTGTTCCGGAGGGGTGGTGGCGATGAGTTCGGGTTCGATCGTGGCGCGAGTGCGCGGCCGGGTGCAGACGCAATGGCTGGCGCTGGCTGCCGCGCTGGTGGTGCTCGCCGGTGTGCTGGTGGCGTGGGGACTGTCGAAGGCCGCCGAGCGGGTGGAAGTGGTGCAGGTGGCCCGACCGGTGCAGGCCGGCAACGAACTGGCGCTCGACGATCTGCAGATCACCGGCGTCGCCTACGACGGGCAGGTCACCGGGCTGGTGCCCGCCACCTCGCTCGAACGGCTGGTTGGCAGAGTGGCAGCGGTCGACCTGGAGGCCGGGGCATTGATGCAGGTGGGCATGTGGGCCGACGCACCAGCCGTGCTGGAGGGTGAAGACCGTGTGGGCGCGGTGCTGAAGGCGGGCAGCTTTCCAGCCGACCTGGCCCGCGGTGATGTCGCCCTCGCTGCCGCGCTCGACTCGCTCGACTCGCTGGGCGATTCCGGCAGCGTCGAGGGCGCTGGCGACAGCGGCGACGGCGAGGATGGCGAGAGCGCGGGCGACGGCGAGGGTGGCGACGGCGAGCCCGCCGACGGCGAGCCCGCAGGCTCGACCGTCACGACCGTCGCGTCCAGCGCCGCAGGCACCGCGGTGACGGTGCGTGTGCTCGACATCGCCGACAACGGCGACGGGCGGGTGGTGATCACGCTGGCAGTACCCGCGGCGTACTCGGTGGCGGTCGCCCGCCTCGCGGCCACCGATCGGCTGCTGCTGGTGGGCCGCGACGCGGCAGGTGCCCCGTGATCGTCGCTGTCACCTCGTGGCGCGGGTGGGGCACTACCACCACTGCGCTTGCGCTGGCCACTGCCGCCGCGCTGAACGGCGAGGCGTGGCTGATCGAAGCAGATCCGGCCGGCGGCGTGTTGGCCGGGCGGCTGCCGCTGCCGCGCACCGCTCTCGGCGGGCTCGAGCGCGTCGCCTTCCCGGTGGAGCAGTGCTCGATAGTCGAGGCATGGCACGACGTGGCCCACGATCACGGTCGGGTGCGGGTGGTGAGCGCGCCGGCCGAGCCGTTCCGCGCTTTGGCCTGTCACCGGCCGCGGGTCGATTGGATCGGCGGCCTGCGCGAGCTGCCGGGGACAGTCGTGGTCGATGCCGGGCGACTGCGCCCGGGTTCGCCGACGTGGCCGCTACTGCATGCCGCCGACGTCGTCGTGTGCGTGACCGCGGCTGAGGTGAGCGCGGCAGTGGCCACCAGCGAGTGGTTGCATGTCGACGGGCGGGTTGGGCCGGGCGAGCGCGGTATCGACGCGGCGCGCGTGCGCGTCGTGTTCGTCGACGGCCCGGGCGGCGTCGCCTTCTCGCGCGCCACGATGCAGGCCGACTTCGACGCTCACTACGCGGGATGGCTGCCATGGGACGCGGTCGGTGTCGATCGCCTGCACAGCGGTGCGTTGCGCCGTGGGCCGCTGTGGTCGGCCGCGCAGCGCGTGGCCGCGCATCTTGCTGCGTCCGTCGCCGCCTCGGCGGCCGAGAGCGAAGCGGTGGGTGTGTCGTGACCGACGACGACCTCGACCAACTCGTTGTCGACGTGCGCCGCCAGTTCGGCGATCGCTTCCAGGTGCCCTCGCGTGACGAAACCCCGTCCGAGCGCGACCTGCGCGAGGAGATCACTCGCGATCTGCTCGAGCGCGCGGTGCTGCCCGAGCTCGACCATCAGCGCATCGCCGCTCGCCTCGAACCACTCACGGCCGACGAACACACGGCGCTGGTCGAGTTGGTGATCTCGGAGATGTTCGGACTGCCCCGCCTGCTCACCGTGCTGCGCGACCCGCAGGTGACCGACGTGCTGGTGTTCGGTTCCGACCCGGTGCGGGTGGAGCGCAGCGATGGCAGCCGCCAGCTGCTGCCACCGCTGGTGCGCCGCGACCGCGACCTGGAGCGGATCATCTACGACACAGCCACCATGCGCCGGCGGCCGTTCAACCGCGAGAGTCCGTTCGTCGACCTCGAACTGGAGCCCGGTGTTCGGTTCCACGGCGAGGGCTTCGACGTCGTCCAGCGCCCACTGATCACCATTCGCCGCGCAGCCGTGTTCGGCATGTCGCTCGCCGACCTCGCCGAACAGGGGATGCTCGACGAGGCGGCGCAGTCGTTGCTGTGTGCCGCAGTGGCGGCCGACATGACCATCGTCGTGTGCGGGCGCATGGGTAGCGGCAAGACCACGTTGCTACGCGCGCTGGTGCACGAGGTGGACGACGACGACGTGATCGTCACCGTCGAGACCGACTTCGAGCTGAATCTGGCCAGCATGGGTCGTCATCGCTGGGTGCACGCGTACCAGTCGCGTGTGCCCACCACCAACGACGGCGTGGGCGTCACGTGTCACGACATGATGGTGCCCGCTGTGCGCACGCGCGCCGACTGGATCGTGGTGGGCGAGGTGCGCGGTCCAGAGGGTGGCGCGCTGGTGCAGGCGATGTCGATCGGGCAGGGGGCGATGGCCACCGTGCACGGTGGCTCGGCCAAGGATGGCATCGAGCGACTTGCCGAGCTGATCGCCTATCACAACGGCGTCGAGCTGCGGATGGCGCGTTGGCAGGTGTACCGCAGCATCGACCTGGTGGTTCACGTCGCCGGCGACAACGCAGCCGGCCGGGTGGTGACCGAGATCGTCGCCCCGTCCGTGGAAGAGGATGGCTCGCGGTTCGTGCTGCACCGCCTGTTCGCCACTGGCGCCGACAGCAGCGAGCGTTGTGCTCGGGCCGCGTCGGAGCCGCAACGGCCGATGCTAGACCGGTTGCGCGGCGCCAACCCCGACTTCTCCACGCACTGGTGGCACGGCTCGCCTGGGCCGCACCGGATGGTGAGTTGATGTCGCCTCCGCCGCCCACGGCTGTCGCCTTCGGGGTGATGGTGCTGCTCGCAGTTGCGACGGCGGCGTTGGTGCGCGGCGCTACGCCGGTGGTGGCCCACGCGTCGTCCCGGCCGCCGGGAGTGATCGCGGTCGAGCGCGCGATCGCCGGTCGACGGATGGCGGTGGCTGTTGCGACGGCGATGGTGGTGCTGCTGGCCACCGGCTGGCCGGTGCTGTCGCTGATGGCCGCGTCGCTGGTGCTGGCGTGGGGCCGCCTGCTGCACGACCGTCGCGCCGAAGAGGAGCGCGAGCGGATCGAGGGAATCTCGAAGTGGCTGGAAGACCTGCGTGACACACTTCGCGGTTCGGCGGTGGGTGCCGAGGAGGCGCTCGAGCAAGTAGCCGCCAGGCCGCCGCTGGCGCTGGCCGAGGCGATGAACAGCTTCCTGCGCAACCGACGGCTCGGCTTTCGCACCGAGGATGCATTGCTCGACCTGGCCGACGATCTCGCCCACCCGACATCGGACGCGGCGATCGCCGCCATCCGGCTGGTGGTGTCGGGGTCGGTCGGGGCGGGGCGCCTGCACAACACGGTGCAGACGCTGGCCGCGGCGGCGCGCGACGAGGTGACCGCCCGCGAACGCATCGATCGCACGCGGGCCATCTATCAGGGCAGCATGAAGCGTCTGATCACAATCGGCGTGCTGCTGGTTCTGTACCTGCGTTTCGCCGGCGGCAACCTGCTCGACCCATACGACTCGCCGGTGGGCCAGGTGGTGCTGCTGCTGCCGATCGGCCTGTGGCTTGGCTGCATCCTGTGGCTGCGTTCGCTGTGCCGCTACGACCTCCCCGCGCGCCGGCGGCCGGCGGTGGAGATGGCGCGGTGAACCCGATGCAGTTGGGGGCGATGGTGGCAGTGCTCGTGGCCGTCGCGCTGTGGTGCCTGCGCCGAGCGTTGTCGCGTGCGCCGCGTTCGTTGGCCGCAGCCCGCCGGAGGATGCTCGGCGGATCGCCCGGCGATGCCGGCGCGCCCGACTGGTCGCGCACGCTGGCCACCGGGGCTCCCGGGCGCTGGGTGCGACGGCGCTTCGGTGCCGGGCTGGTGACTGCCCGCCTCACTCCGGCCGCGGTGGTCACCAGGGTGGTGAGCGCGATGGCGATCATCGGGCTTGTCGTGCTGTGTGCGGTGGCCGCCCTGTCGGCGGCGGGGATGCTGCCGGTTTCGCCGTTGTGGCTGCTGTTGCCGTTGGTGGCCGCGCTGTTCGCCGGGTTGACGATCGTGCAGGACGTCGCGGGCAAGGTGGCCCGCGCCGGGCGCGAGTTGCGTCGGGCGACGAACGACTTCGTGCAACTCGTCGCGGTAGGCCTCACGACCGATCTGAGCGTCGAGGAGGCCGTGCGCTTCTCGCTCGCCGTAGGCGCGGGGGAGGGGTTCGAAATGCTGCGCGACGAGGTGCTCGCGGCGCCACAGCGCGGTGTTGCGCTTTGGGAGGCGATCGACGAGTTCGGCGCGCGCCACGAAGTGCGCGAGCTCTGCGAGTTCGCCTCCTCGCTCGAGCGGCAAGGGCTGCAAGGGGTGTCGATCGGCGACACCGTCGGCGCGCTGGCGACGGCAATGCGCGACAAGGCACTCGACCAACTCGAGCGCGACGCCGATCGCGCCAACGCCAACCTCTCCGGCCCCACCGTCGGGTTCGTGGTGGCGACGATCGTGTTCTTGGCCTACCCGCTCGCGCAGCGCATCAGCGAGGCGTTCGCCGGTTAGCCGGACGGGGCACCCCCGCAGCGGTGCGACAGACACCGAGACAGAGACAACGAGACAGAGACAACGAAAGATTGAGAGGGACAGGCGGATGAACGATCAACTCCTTCCACTGGCGGTGTGGGTGCAGGTCGCCTACGGCGACTTGAGGCAGCGGGCACTGGAGGCGTGGCACGACCGCCACGACGAGAGTGGCGTCGACGAAGCGGTGACGAAGATGGTGTGGCTGGCAGTCGGCATCGTTGTCGCGCTGGCGGCGACGGCCTTCTTCACCGCCAAGTTCAACCAGGCCAAGAGCAGTGTGCCCGACCCGGTGGCGCCCTGACGTGAGCGACTGCCACGCGACCGACCCGCAACCGCGCTCGTGCCCCCCGGCCGGCGCGGACCGCGGGTCGGTCGACGTGTCGATCATGATGCTGTTCGGCGCGATGGCGGTGATCATGGTGATGCTGCTC
>CAUJEE010000096.1 GCA_963169215.1 Actinomycetota bacterium | reverse complement strand
GTGCTGTTCGGCGATTCGGCCGACAAGGCGGCGCGCTTTGTGTGGATGTGCGACGCGTACAACATCCCGATCGTGTTCCTCGCCGACGTGCCCGGGTTCATGATCGGGCGCCAGGTCGAGCGCGAGGGCATCATCCGCCACGGGGCGAAGATGATCACCGCGATCACCGAGGCCAGCGTGCCCAAGATCTGTGTGGTGGTGCGCAAGGCGTATGGCGCGGGGCTGTACGCGATGTGCGGCCCGGCCTTCGACCCGCTGGCGACGATCGCCTTGCCCACCGCGAAGATCGCAGTGATGGGCCCGGAGGCGGCGGTCAACGCAGTGTTCGCCAACAAGATCCAGGCGATCACCGACCCCGCCGAGCGGGCCGCCTATGTGGCCGAGCGGCGGGCCGAGTACGAAGAGGACGTCGACCTCTACCGCCTGGCCAGCGAACTGGTGGTCGACAGCGTGGTGCCCTTCGAGGCGCTGCGCGACGAGTTGATCACCCGCTTCTCCACCGCCGACCCGGTGGAACGCCGCCCGATCGACAAACACCACACGATCTACATGGGCTGAACGCGCCGTCGGGCCGGGCCGGGCTGGCTGGGGGCTGGCCGGGGTGGCCGGGCCGGCTGGGCTGGCTGGGCTGGCTGGGCTGGCGATGTCGGCCACTACCCGGTGCAGATGTGTCGGCCATTTCTCCTTGTTCCGATTTCGAATCCACACGGCTCCCAGCCCACGCGTCCAATTCGAAATCGAAACAACGAGAATCCGCGCACACCCGCCCCGACCCGACCCGACCCGACCCGATTCGAAATCGGAACAACGAGAAACGAGGCGAACATAGCCATGCCTGGACGGCAGCTGCCGACCGACGCTGCGCGGCCAGCGCGCCGCAGCCGTCTGCTTCACCAAGCGGTGATCAGCTCGTGGTGTCGGGCGGCGGGCAGGCCGCGGGCACCTCGATGGTCACCGGTTGGTTGACGCTGGTGAACTCGAGGGTGAGCTGCAACGAGTACGACTCGGTGCTCTGCGCGTCGGAGCGCATCGCCACGTTCATCGTGTACTTGAGCACGTAGCCACCATCCTTGGCCACCCACACCTCACCCTGGTTGGTGTCGACCAGCCACCCCGAATCGGCACCGAGGCCCTTGATCGAGAAGCTGTGTCGATCGGCAGCCACGCCGGCGATCGTGTCGTCACCGACCAGCTGCGAGTCGCCCTCGGGAATGACGACATCGAACACGCCAGAGAACAGAGTGCCGAAGTCGGTACCCAGCGGGTTGGCGGCCTCCGAGCTGTACTCCTCACCGTCGAAGCTGCACGTCAGATCGGCGGTGATCCACGACTCCTCGGTGCTGGTGCTGCCGGTCGGATCGTCCTCCGACGTGGTGCGCGAGGTCATCGACTGGTGATTCAGCTTGGCCGCCTTGTCGGCCTGCAGCGTGGCGCTCATCTCGTTGCGATCGCTGCCCGTGGGCCCGAGCATCACCGCGTCGATGCGGACTTCGTAAGAGTCGAGGCCGGCCATGCCCTGCACCAAGGGGGCGGTGAGCGTGCCCGCACTGGCCCCACCGCCGCCGCCGCCACCATCGTCGTCGCCACTCGAACCGGCGAAGTAACCAACCACCCCGCCGACGATCAGCGACACCGCGGCGATCAGCGCCAGGCGCGAGGTCATCGACCGGCGCGCCCCGCCTGCCGCGGCGACGGCTCCAGCTGGCGCGGCGACCGCAGCCGGGGCGGGCGCGGGCGCGGCAGCGACGGCCGGGGCTGGGGGCGCCGGGGGCGCGGCAGAGGGCGTGTCGACGAAGGTCTTGCCCTCGGCGGAGACGAAATCGGTCCAGGCCGTGCCGTCCCACCAGCGCTGCTGCGGGCGACCGCTCGGATCGGGATACCAGCCGGAGGGATTGTTGCTCATCGTCGCTCCTCTCGCTCAGTCTCGCTCAGTCTCGCTCAGTCTCGCACTCGCTCAGTCGTCGCGACGCACGAGGGTGCTGACGCTCCGTCGGGCCACTGCCACCAGCGGCACGGCGAGGGCGACCACCACGATCAGCATCGCATCGCCGGCCGCCCGTGTCAGCACCCAATCGTCGATCACCGGCGCGGTGGTGACCGCCAAGGTGGTGCGCGCCATCCGCGGGGCGAGCGCCACGGCCAGCACCAGCCCGGCCGCGGCCGACACGGCCACGAGCGCCACCGCCTGCACGCCGAGGAACACCACCAGCGCACGGCGCGGCAAACCGACCAGGCGCAGCAGCCCGAGGTCGACGCGATGGATCCAGGCCAGGCGCCACAGGGCCACGGCGAGCACCGCCACCGCCCCCGCGGCCAGCAACCACACGGAAGTGGTGAGCAGCGCGAGCAGCGGCCCCCACTCGTCGACCAGGGCGACGTCGCCGCGCTGGCCCACCAGCAACCCGCCGGGCAGCGTGTCGCCCGCGCGGTACGGCCCGTCCTCGGGGATCACGTACAGCGACACATCACTGCCCCAGCCGAGCAGCCGCTGCGCGTCGGCGATGGGCACCACCACGCCGTCTTCCAGGTAGGTGCCCAACTCGAACACACCCACCACGAGAAAGTCGCGGCCGCGCACACGCAGGGTGTCGCCCACCCCCACTCCACTGCGCCGGGCGAGCGCCACGCCGACGATCGCCGTGCGCTGCGACTCGCCGCTGCGCAGGTGGCGGCCGGAGACGATGCGGTACGGGTCGAGGTCGCGGTAACGGTCGGGGTCGACACCGGCCACGAGCATCGCGTCGGCGCCGGATGTGCCGGTGACCGCGTGCACTTCCGGGATCGCCTCGCTCACACCCGCGGCCAGCAGCGCGTCGCCCACCGCGGCCGGGATGCGGCTGCCGGCGAACTCGCCGACGGTGCTGTCCTGCTGCACCACCAGCCGCGGCTGGGCCGAGCGGAAGCGCACCTCGATCGAGTGCGTGTAGCCGTGCAGCAGGGTGACGCTCAGCACGGTGAGTGTCACCATCGTGCCCAGCGCGAGCATCATCCGCCAGCGCCGCGCCAGGTCGCGCATGGCGAGGGAAGAGATCACGGCGAGGGTGCGGAGCGTGTGCACGTCAGCCGTCCAACAGTTCCCCGGCCGGACGGCGCAGCGCGCGCCGCGATGCCAGCGCAGCGCCCAGCCATGCGCTGGCCAGCGACAGCACACACCCCGCCGCCACCGGCAGTGGCTCGAGTTGTGGGGCGATGGTGTACGAGCGCAACACGAACGACTTCTGCGACGCCACCGCCGGCCATGCCGCGGCCAGGCCCACCACCAGCGCAGCCGCGGTGAGGATCGACGCCCGCACCGAGAGCAGGCGGCGCACCTCGCCGGGGCCGAAGCCGATCACCCGCAGCAGGCCCACCGAGCGGGCGCGCTCGGCGAGGGTGAGGGCAGTGGTGTTGGCACAGCCGACGGCGAGGCCGACGATGCCGATGGCGGTGAAGATGCGTGCCAGGTCGGCCAGCGAGCGCACACCGCGGGTGGCCTCGGCCTGGATCGCCGACTCCTCCAACACCAACAGCCCGGGCAGAGCGGCGCGCAGTCGGTCGCGCACCGCGTCGCCGTCGGCATCGGCCCGCACGCGCACGACCGCCATCTGGAACTCACCGGGTCGATCGAACAACACCTCGGCGCGGGTGAGCGGCAGCCACAGAGAGGCGATCTTGGTGCCCGAGCCCTCCATCACTGCGGTGATGGTGAACTCGGTGCCGAACACCCGCTGGCGGGTACCCACGTCCCACCCCGTCGACAACCTCACCGCCGAGGTGACGGCCATCTCGTCGGCGGTGGGATCGGGCAGGCGGCCCTCCACCAGTTGCAGGCCGTACACCGCGCCCCACAGGGCGGGCTCGGCGGCACGCAGTTGCAGCACGCGATCGTCGAGCTCGACGACGCGCATCACCAGCGCGCTCACCGACTCGGCGTCGTCGCCGGCCGCTTCGGTGGCCGCGGTGAGTTGCTCACTGCCGAGGCGGATGTTCGACAGGTCGAACACGTCCTGCTCGGTCACCACCACATTGCGCGCGTCGCCGGTGCGCCCGAGCGTGCCCAGCGAGTCGGCCACCGCGGCAAGCAGGAACCAACTGGCCGCCACCGGGATGAGCACCAGCACGGCCAGCACGCTGCGCAGGGGCTCGGCGCGCAGGTCGCCCACTGCGAGGCGCGTCAGCGCGCCGATGGGCAGGCGACGCCGACCGTTCACCCGCGCCTTCACCCGCGCCTTCATCCGCGCCTTCACCAGCGCCTTCACCCGGCCACCACGCCGTCGCGCAGCCTCACCACCCGGTGGCCGCTGTCGGCGAACTGTGCGTCGTGGGTGGCGATCACGAACGCGCAGCCGAGGTCGCGGTTGGTGATGTCGATCAGCGTGATGATGCTGCGCGTGGTGTCGCTGTCGAGCTCGCCGGTCGGCTCGTCGGCGAGGATCAGGCGCGGCCCACCGGCCAGGGCGCGGGCGAGCGCGACCCGTTGCTGCTCGCCGCCCGACAGTTCGCCCGGGCGGTGGTGCACGCGGTCGGCGAGGCCCACCAGCGACAGCAGACGTTCGCCTTCGGCGCGGGCCGCGCGCCACGACTGGCCGCGGGCCAACAGGCGCAGGGCCACCTGGTCGCGGGCGGTGGCGGTGGCCAGCAGGTTGTCGCTCTGCAACAAGATGCCCACGTCGCGCTGGCGCAGGCGGTCGAGCGCGGCCTGCGAGGCGGTGCGCAGGTCGCAGCCGGCCACCTGCACCTCGCCGCCGTCGGCCCGGTCGAGGCCGCCGAGGATGTGCAACAAGGTGGTCTTGCCGCACCCGCTCGGCCCGATCAGCACCACCAGTTCGCCGGCATGCACATCGAGGTCGACCCCGCGCAGTGCCTCCACCGGGCTACCCGCCCGCGGGTAGGTGCGCGTCACCCCGCGCAGCCGTGCCACCGGTGCGGGCTCGGGGGTCGCGTGGGCAGTCATCTGCCCCCATCTTGGCCCGCGCGGGCATAGCACTCGGGCGGCCGGGGACGATCAACGTGTCGGCGGCACCAGCGACGAGGGAGCTCAGGGCTTGTCGACGATGACGCCGGTCGAGCCGATCACCATCGACTCGGCGCCGGTCGCGCCGGCCTGGGCCTGGGCGCGCATTGCCGCGCACTCCTCGGTCGTGCCATCGCGGGCGTCGTCGACAGACACGACCTGCATGTCGACGGGCAGGCTGTCCAGGCTGGGCAGATCGCCGACATCGCCGACGGTGCCTTCGGCGCTCACCGTCACTGCGCCGGTAGCGACCAGCACGCCTTCTGGCAGATCGCCCGTGGCGACCTCGATCACCCCGCTTCCGCTGGTCGTGAACTCACCGTCGACGGGCAGCACCTGTTCGGGGGTGACCCCGAGCAGGTCGGGCAGCAGGCCTTCGACGTCGGCCCCCGCGAAGGTGCATTGCACCGCTTCGCCGTCGGTGGTGACCTGGACGATGGTGATCTCGTCGGCCGGCGGCGTGCCCGTGTCGTCGGCCATCGCGCTCGCTGAGATCATCGCTCCGGCACCGATCACTCCACCTGCACCAAGGAGGGCGAGGCCCCCGAACAACGTGTTGCGCTTCATGTCGCTTCCTTTCCGTGTGCTCCGACGGTCGGGGCACTGGGTGCACGATCCGCGTCGACGACTGAATGCAATCACGGGTGAACCTGAACGGCAGCTGAATGCGTCGGCCGCGCCACCGCGAGTTGGGCCGGTACGGTGCCCGTTGTGCGTGTGTTGGTGATCGAGGACGACGACGCGATCCGCAGTGTGCTCGAGCGCGGTCTGCGTGCTGAGGGGTTCGAGGTCGACACCTGCGGCGACGGGGCCGAGGGGCTGTGGAAGGCACTCGACGGTGGCTACGCGGCGATCGTGCTCGATCTGTTGCTGCCCGGCACCAACGGCTACGCGGTGTGTTCTCGCCTGCGCGGCGAGGGTGACACCACACCGATCCTGGTGCTCACCGCCAAGTCGGGTGAGTACGACCAGATCGATCTGCTCGACTCCGGCGCCGACGACTTTCTCACCAAGCCGGCCAGCATCGCGGTCATCGCCGCCAGGTTGCGCGTGCTCGTGCGGCGTAACGCGTCGATGGCCTCCAACGTGGTGCTGCGCGGCGAGCTGCGCTACGACATGGGCACACGTGAGTGTGCGATTGCCGGCGAGCGGCGGGCGTTGACGAGCAGGGAGGATCAAGTACTGCGCCGGTTGCTGCTGGCCAACGGTGCTTGCGTCACTCGCCAGGAGTTGATGGACGACGTGTGGGGACCCGATGCGGGCATCGATGCGAGCAACCTCGACATCCACTTGCGTCGCTTGCGAGACAAGCTGGCACCGGTCGTGGTGGAGAACGTGCGCGGCCTCGGCTACAGGATCGAGGGACGATGACCAGTCCGTTCCACGGTGTGCGCGGCCGGGTGACGTTCACCGTGCTGGTGGTGTCCGCGGCGCTCTACTCGGTGGTGGGCACGGTCGGATTCGTGCGCATCGCGGCGAGTGGCCGCGCGGCGATCCACGAACGCATCGAGGAGGTTCTCGACCAGTTGGAGTCGGCAGTGCGCTCCGGCAGTGGCACGTCGACCCTGTCGACGCCCGACGGTGTGAGGGCGACGGTGCTCGTGCCTGCTGCCGACCAGCCCGACGACCAGCCCGACGCGCTGCCCGACGCGCCGCCGGGCGAGCTGCAGGTGGTGCGCGAGATCCGCGTTGGAGACGCCGACGTGTGGCTGGTGGGCGTGAGTTCGCAGGCGCGCCTCACCGACAGTCTGCGCTCGCTGTACCGCGGCTTGTGGCTGGCCATTCCGCTGGCATCCGTGCTCACTGCCCTGATGGCCGGGCTGGCCACCCGCCGGGCGTTGCGACCAGTGGGTGCCATCACCGATCTCGCGGCCACCATCGACAGCGCGGGTGCAGGCAGGCGTGTGCCAGTACCCGACACCGGCGACGAGATCGAGCGGCTGGCCGTCACCGTCAACGCGATGCTCGATCGCATCGAGGCCGCGCGCATGGCCCAGCGACAGTTCACCTCCGACGCGGCGCACGAGCTGCGCACGCCATTGATGGCGTTGCAGGGTGAACTGGAGTTGGTACACACGCACCATGCGCCGGTGGATGACGCGCTGCTGGCGCGCCTCGGCGCGCTCACCGGCAGGCTCGGTGAACGCATCGACGATCTGGTGCTGTTGAGCACGCTCGACGAGGCTCGCCCGCTGGCGTTGGGCGCGGCCGACCTGCGCGCCATCGTCGAGGAGGAGGCACAGGCGGTCGTGCCGCCGGCCGCGGTGGAGGGCCCGCGCTCGGAGGCGGTGATCGATGCCGCGTTGGTGGCACGGGCCGCGCGCAACCTGTTGGCCAACGCCCGTCGCCACGCCACCACCGAGGTGATCGCCACCATCGCCGTGGCCGGCGAGCGGGTGTGGCTGCACGTCGACGACGACGGCCCCGGCATCGATCCCGCCGACCGGGTGAGCATGTTCGACCGGTTCGCCCGCCTCGACGAGGCGCGCACCACCGACCGCGGCGGCGCCGGGCTGGGCCTCGCGATCGTGGCCTCGGTGGCTGCCGCGCACGGAGGCGGCGTCGAGGCCGGCGACAGCCCCCTCGGCGGCGCGCGCCTGTCGATGTGGCTACCACTGAGAGGGCCGAAAGAGGTGCCCTGACGCGCTACGTGGGGCATCACGGGCTCGCCTGTCTTGCTCACGCCCGCGAGCGGTCCAAGTAATGCGAGGCCCTGCTACGTCGCCCGGCGGTTGAGTTCCTCGATCACGCCGAAGATCTTGTCGAGGTCGGCTTCGGGGAAAATGGCTTCGGGGCCTTGGGGGGCGATGGCGTCGTAGGGGGACTCGTAGACCCTCGCGGCATCCACTACACCGCGGACGGTCAGCTCGTCGATGATCAGGTTGACGAACTGGATCTGGTGTCTGCTGTAGCGCTTGTCGTCGAGGAACTCGGTGAAGGCGGCTTTGGCGGCGGCGCGGTCGAGGCCGACGAGGGAGCGGATGAACAGGCCGAAGCTTCCGGCCTTCTTGCTGGCCTGTTCGAAGGTGTCGGTGTCGCCGATGCCCGCGGCGACGAGGATGCGTTGCAGGTCGGCGATGTCGGTCGCGGTGAGTGGCTCGCCTGAACGCACTTTGGCGACGGCGGCTTCGGCGAGGTGGGCCTTCAGGAAGTGCTCGGCCTTCTTGCGGAATTGGGCGAACTCGGCGGTGGCGATGGAGCCGATGCCGGGCAGGCCGATCTCGGTGGCGGCGCCGAGCGAGTCGTTGAAGTTGGTGTAGACGATGGCCTTCTTCGATCGTTCGATCAGCGGCACGAGTGCGCGCAGGCGACGGCGCACCTGTTCGAGCATCGAGTAGCTGACATCGACCCACCACTCGTCGTGCTGCACCTCCTGGATCAGTGCAAGCTCGGCAGCGATGGCGGGGATCGTCTGCTGGTCTTCCAGGAGGCCGGCAATCTGGACGACGGTGCGGCGCTGGCGGTCGTAGGTTTGGCCGCGCAGCACACCGAGTTGGGTGTTGAGCATCAGCACGTCGAAGCGCTTCGAATCCTCGTGTTCGGGTTCGAGTTGGGTGGGCAGTCTGGCCACACGCTCGGCGAGCGAGGCGAGGTCGCCGACGGACACGGTGGTCCACGCGTCGGCAGAACGGAAGCGCTCCACCAGTTGCAGGTGCGGTCGCACGAGGAAGTTGCCCTCGTTCATCGAGCCGATGGCGATGCGCAACACGTCAGCGATATCGGCCCGCTCTGCAGCGTGAGCATGTGAGCCGAGTGAGAGGAAGGCCTGGATCAGTTCCAGACGCGCAGTGAAGATCTGTTCGCTCAGGGACGCTCCGTTGCCGCCGTCGGCGGGCAGCAGTGGTTGGCTGAAGTACTCGAGGTTCTGGCAGAAGTCGAACACCTTGAACTCGGTCTTGTCGTCGCCGGGGCCGAACAGGTTGGGGCACAGGCGGGTGCCGCGGCCGAGCATCTGCCAGAACTTGGTCTTCGAGCGGACCATCTTGAAGAACACCAGGTTTACGCACTCGGGCACGTCGATGCCAGTGTCGAGCATGTCGACCGAGATGGCGATGTGCGGTGCCTTGTCCTTGTTGGAGAAGTCGTCGATCAGGCTCTGTCCGTACTTCACGCTGTGGGTGATCACCCGGGCGAAGTTGCCCTGGTCGAGTTGCGGGTAGTTGGCGATGAACCGTTCGTAGATGTAGTCGGCGTGGCGTTGGTTCTTGGCGAAGATGATCGTCTTGCCCAGCCGGTCGCCGCCGGCCACCTTGATGCCGTCGGTCATCAGATGCTCCAGCACCTTGTCGACGGTGTCCTCGTTGAACAGCCACTTGTTCAGCTTGGCGGCGTCAACCTCGTCGGGCGGGTCGAGCGGGTTGCCGTCGTCGTCCTCACCCCAGTCGAGTTCGTCCCAGTCGTCCTTCTCGTCGTCGGACAGGTCGTCGTAGCGGATGCCTTCGCGCACGAACTTCAACGGCACAGACACACCACGGGGTGGCACCAGGAAGCCGTCGGCCACCGCTTCGTCGAGCGAGTAGGCGTCGGTGGGCACGCCGGTCTCCAGGTCGAACAGCTCGTAGGTGTTCGTGTCCACCTCATCCTTGGGGGTGGCGGTCAGGCCCACCAGGTACGAGTCGAACCAGTCGAAGATGCCGCGGTACTTGCGGTACACGCTGCGGTGCGCCTCGTCGATCACCACCAGGTCGAAGAACCCGGCACCGAACCGGCGGGTGCCGTCGGCTCGCAGCTCGTCGATCTTGCCGACCATCGTCTGATACGTGCTCACGTACACGCGGCCGTCCTGGTCGCCCTCGGTCACCAGGTTCACCGGCGCCGACGCGGGCAGGTGCGCCTTGAACGCGTTCACCGCCTGGTTCACCAACGCGGTGCGATCGGCGAGGAACAGCACCCGCTTCACCCAGTTGGCCCGCATCAACACATCGGCCAGCGCGATCACGGTGCGCGTCTTGCCCGCACCCGTGGCCATCACCACCAACGCCTTGCGCTGCTGGTCGTGCTCGAAGTGCTCGGCGATCGAACGGATCGCCCGCTCCTGGTAGTAGCGCTCCACGATGTCGCGGTTCACAGGAACCGCCGCCAGCGACTGCTTCGTGGCACGGCGCTGCACCAACAGCTGCAGCTCGTCCTTGGTGAGGAACCCGTGCACCGACCGCGGCGGGTACGTGGTGTCGTCCCACAACCAGTGCTCGTAGCCGTTGGTGGTGAAGATCACCGGCCGCTGCCCAGTGGCCTGTTCCAAACAGTCGGCGTACAGCTTCGCCTGCTGCTGGCCGACGGCCGGCGACACCAACGTCTTCTTCGCCTCCACCAACCCCAACGGCCGCCCGTCGCCACCCCACAGCACATAGTCCACGTAACCGACACCCGACTCGCTGGGCATGCCGTGCACCTCGAACTCGCGGTCGCGCACATGGTCCAGGCGCCAGCCGGCCTCGGCCAACAGATGGTCGATCTTGTAGGCGCGGGTCTCGAACTCGCTCCAGTCGTGTTGCTCGGCCGGCACCGCCTCGGCAGCTTTCTTCGCCGCGGCCACCAGCGCGATCAGCTCGGCCTTCTCGGCCTGCAGCTGCGCGACGGTCAGCTTCAGTTCGTCGGCACGCTGACGCGCCAGCGCGGCCTGCTCGGCCTCCAACGCCAGGCGATCCTCCAGCTCCTTGCGCTGCGCCAGCGTCGCCGCCTCCGCCTCACGCTTGGCGATCGTCAGCTTGTGCGGGTCGAACCGCAGCGCCGGATCGGGCTTGGCGCCACGCCCGTAGGTGAACGCCAACCAGAAGCAGAACTGGAACAGCGCCGAGAGCACCTCGATCGCTTCCAACTTCGTCGGCGCCTTCGCATCGTGCACCGCCCGATTGCCCGCCTTCTGCACCTTGCGCGCCACCTCGAACACGCGGCCATTGGCCAACGCCCTGAACGCCGGCTCGTGCAACAACGTGTTCAGCTGGTCGTCGTACGGCTGCGGCAACGACCGGTCGTAGGCGAACATCCACTTCACGCCCGATTCCAACGCCTTGCGCGCATAGATCACCGCCGGCCCCGGATCCGACAACGCATGACGCTCCGCCCACTCCGCCATCGCGAACTCATCAGGGAACTCCGCGGCAAGGAAGGCGAACTGCGACACGACTACAACTCCCCCCGAAAGGCCCGCTGCTGGAGGGACGCGAAAAGGGAGTCGAGTTGGGCGAGGGACTCCTCCATGCTCACTCGCGAGCGAGAGGCACGTGCCAACACCATTGTGAACCGCTTACGTTCGGCGACCGGTGGTGCGATCAACGGAAGTTCACGCACTTGCCCCGCATTGAGGTGAGGCTGGGCCGCCCGGCGCGTCAAAGGTTCAACAAGCCGACGGCCCGGCTTGGAGTCGAGGAGGAAGTGGTAGAAGTGCGCGTTGTAGGAGGCGAGCGAAACGATCATGTCGTACGCAGCGCAGGCGCCATCGAGGCCGTCCGGAACGATGGCGCAATCGCCCGTGTTCACCCCACTCCGCACGATGATCAGCTCCCCAGCCTGCAAGCGGCACTTCTTCAGTGACTCTGCGTCCGCCTTCGAGATCTGCTTC
>CAUJEE010000095.1 GCA_963169215.1 Actinomycetota bacterium | reverse complement strand
CGCCCACGATCGGCCGTTCGACCCCGCCGACGAGCACTGCACCACCGACGTCGTGCAGGCGGCGGGGCACACCGTCGGCATAGCCGAGCGGCAGCGTGGCAACGGTTGTGTCGCGCTGGAACTTGTGCCGCAGACCGTAGGAGATGCGCTCGCCCGCGGCCACCCGCTTGACGTGCGCGACACGGGCCTTCAGCGCCAAGGCCGGGCGCAGATTGCGGCACAACTGGTCGACACCGGGACCGGGCGAGATGCCGTACGCCGCGACACCGGCGCGCACCATGTCGTAGCGGGCGCGGGGATGGGCGAGGGCCGCGGCCGAGTTGGCGGCATGCACCAACGGTGGGCGCAGCCCGGCCGCGGTGAGCTCACGCAACACCTCGTCGAAGCGGTCGAGTTGCTGCCCGGTGAACGGGTCGGCCGGTTCGTCGGCCACCGCCAGGTGGGTGAGCACTCCTGCCAGTTCGGTGGCGGAATCGTTGGCGATCAACTGCGCCAGCTGCATCGCATGCTCGCCGGCAGCGCCGACGCGGCGCATGCCGGTGTCGATCTTGAGATGCACCGGATGAGCCGTCGCTCCCGCGGCGGCGACGGCGCCCACCGCCGTGGCCGAGTACACGGTGAGTTCGAGCCCGGCGTCGATCGCCACCCGCATCTGCGACGGCGGCTGCTCGCTGAGCACGAGGATGCGCCCGTCGACTCCCGCCTCGCGCAGGGCAACGCCCTCCTGCACGAGGGCCACGCACAGGCCGCCGGCACCGCCCGCCAGCGCTGACCGCGCGGCTGTGACCGCGCCGTGGCCGTAGCCGTCGGCCTTCACCACCGCCCACACCTGCGCAGGCGCCACTGCGCGGGCGATCTCGGCCACGTTGTGCTCGATCGCCGCGGCCGACACCTCGGCCCACGCCCAGCGGCTCATCTCGTCGCCACCACCTGGTCGAGCGCGCCCAGCACGGCCGGTAATTGGCCGCTGATGTCGCCGGCAACCATCCCGCACGCAGGCGCACGCCGCGCGGCCCGGGCGTGCAGCCACGCTCCCCCGGCCGCGGCCGCAGCCGGGGGCACACCCATCGCCAACAACGCGCCGATGATGCCTGCCAACACGTCGCCGGTGCCTGCTGTGGCCAAGCGCGCATCGCCCTCGGTCACCACCCAGGCCTGGCCGTCGGGATCGGCCACAACCGTGGCCGGGCCCTTCAGCAGCACCACGCAGCCGGTGTCGCTGGCCAACCGGCGCGCGGCCAGCAATCGATCGGCACCAACCGGCGCGCCGGCGAGCATCGCGAACTCACCGTCGTGCGGAGTGAGCACCGTCGGTGCCGACCGGCGGCGCAGCAGCGCATTGGCACCGTCGGCACTCCACGCCAGCGCGAACAGGCCATCGCCATCGACCACCGTGGGCACCGCCGCCCCCACCAACAGGCGACGAACCTGCTCGCAGGTCGCGTCGTCGCGGCCCAGGCCGGGGCCTACCACCAGCGCGCGGAAGCGGTCGAGCGCGGCCACCACCTCCGCCGCCCACTCGCGCCCGGTGAACGGGCGCTGCACCACCTCTGCCGGGGCGCTGGGCACCAGCGTGGAGGGCGACGACAGGTGCACCATGCCCGACCCGGCGCGCAGCGCGGCGCCACACACCAACGCGGCCGCGCCGGTCATGCCTGGGCTACCGGCCACCACCCGCACGGCTGCGTTCCACTTGTGGGCATCGACGGCGCGCACTGGCACCCAGCCGGCGACGTCGTCGGTGTCTACACGCCACGCCCGGCAGTGCTCGGCAACGCCCGCCGCGAGACCGATGTCGACCAGCTCCACCTCACCCGCGTACTCGCTGCCGGGGGGCACCAGCAGGCCCGGCTTGAGCGCGGCGAAGGTGACCGTGCGCGCCGCCGCGAGCACCGGCCCGTTCGCCTCGCCGGTGAGCGCATCGACACCACTCGGGATGTCGACCGCCAGCACCGGGATGGCGCCGACCGCGGGTGGCGACCAGCTGCCACGAAAGCCGGTGCCGTAGGCCGCGTCAATCACCAGATGCGCCGGTTGCAGCGCCCGCGCCGCCCGCGCCGACCCCGTCGACGTTGCCGACGACCCTGACCCCGTCGGCGTTGCCGACGCTTCGTGCACCAGCACCCGCACGCCGCGGGCGGCCAACAGCCGGGCCGCGACCCGACCGTCGGCGCCGTTGTTGCCCTTGCCCACCACCACGTGCACGGTGCGGCCGTAGGTGCCGCCCAGCATCCGCACCGCCGCCCGGGCCACAGCCGCACCGGCACGCTCGACGAGCACCTCTGTGGGCTCCGGCGCGACGGCATCGACCGCGCTCATCTCCGCCGGCGTCAGGATCGGCATCACAGTCGGCGAGCCTACGCCGCCGGTGTCGTCAGCAGTTCGGGTTGCGCTCGGGTCGGGGTGAGCCGCGACCACCGGCCCGCGGCCGTCACTCGCCGATCACGTAGGCGATGGCGATCAGGTCGGAGTGGGTGATGCTCAAGTGCCAGGCGGTGATATTGCGGTTCACCGCCAGCTCCCATGCCCGACCGGTCACCTGCAGCAGCGGTAACCCCGACTCGGCGCGCTCGACCCACACGTCGTGAAACCCGAACGCGCCGAGGCCGAGGCCCATCGCCTTCATCACCGCCTCGCGCGCCGCGAACCTGGCCGCGAGCGAAGGCACCGGATCGGCCTTCGACGCGACATAGTCGAGCTCGATCGGCGTGAACAGCCTGGTGCGCATCGACGGCGTGCGCTCCAGCGACACGCGGAAGCGCTCGATGTCGACGGCATCGACCCCAATCCCCTTGATGCTCATCGCCTGTTCCCCACTCTCCCCACTCGCCCAAACTCGCCCGACGCGGGTGCGACACCCGCGTGACAGATCGCGGCAACGAGCATCGCGGTCACGTTCGCCGCCAGTGGTCGGCAACCTCGGAGATCGGGTGGATCAGCAGATCGGCGACGGGCAGGTCGGCGAGCAGATCGTCGCGGAACGCACCCTCGGTCTCGGTGACCCAGTCGACCAGGCGGTCGTAGCGGCGGTCGTAACCCTGCAGCACAGCCCGCGCCACCGCCGCGGGGAGGCGGTCGTGGAAGCGCACGTGCAGGAGCGTGATGCCCGTGCAGTGCCCGGCCTTCACCTCCGGCACCATGATCACCGTGCGCCCGTCGCTGCGGCCGCGCACGACGAGCACCTCCTGCTCGCTCGCCACCCGCCGCTTCGTGCCGCGCAGGTGCGCGTTGCTCTCCACCCGGCTGGGGACGTCGCGCGACATCCCACCACGGTCGACGATCGCGATCGTGGCCCCGTGGGCCGGATCGCCCTCGATCGCGTAGCGGGTGTAGCCGACGACTGCTTCCACCGCCGGGTCGAGATCGGCGAGCACCTTCAACGTGCGGTAGCCAAGCCGTTCGCGCCCGGCCCCGGCAGCCAGCAACTCTTGCACCAGCGCCCTGTCGAGCACACCTTCGTCGTTGCGACTGATACCCACCGTCACCGTCTTGGCCTGGTGCTTGATCGCGTCGATCGGCCGGGTGAGTTCCTCGATCGCACGCGTCAGCGCGGCAGTGATGTCGTCGACCAGCGCCCCGGGCGTGGCGATGCGTCCGGTGGCTCGCTGATACGACTCGAGCGGCGAATCGCTGGCGAGATCGCGCAGCAGGCCGACCAGACGCACGGCGGTGGATGCCTCCAGGTGCCCGTCGTATCCGCCGGCGCGCAGACCGTCGAAGAAGCGGTCGGCGGGGGTGACGATGCCCGCGCGCACCAGGCGCAGCACCTCGGTGCCGTCGTCGCTCGCCGCGAGTGCGTGCTCGATCACCTCGCGCGCCTCGCGCAGCGGACGCGCCGACGCATCGATCGCCAGTGCCGCCTCGTAGCCGAACAGGTGGCCGACCATCGCCGACAGCACGAACGCGAGCGCAGGATCGGCCGACGGCACGGTGAGCACCGCCGACGCGGCAGCGAAGCGACCGTCGCCCTCGGTGGCCACGACGATCGGCGTCGCCTTGTGCGCCTTGTAGATCGCCACCTCCTTGGCCACGTCGTCGGCGGTGCCACCGACCAGGCCGGCCGCGCACACCAGGATCAGCGGCTCGCTCGACAGGTCGATGTGCTTCTTGTCCTCGGTCACGTCGCAGGCGATCGACTTGTAACACAGCTCGCTGAGCTTGATGCGCACTTCCTCCGCGGCCACCACGTTGGGTCCGTTGCCGACGATCGCCCAATACCGCTTGTGCGGCGCGTAGCGGCGGGCGGCCTCGCCGATCTGCTCGCGGCGGGTGAGCACCTCGCTCATCGCCGTCGGGAGATCGCGCAGCGACGCGAGCAACTCGTGCCGGCGGCGCGGCGCACCACGCCCGGCTGCCGAGGCGATGGCGCACGCCAGTAGCACGCCAGCGGCCACTTGCGCGTAGAACGCCTTGGTGCTCGCCACGCTCATCTCCACGTCGCGCCCATCGCTGGTGTACATCACCCCATCGGCCTTGTCGGTGAGATCGCTGTTGCGGCGGTTGACGATGGCCACCACTGACGCACCGCGACTGCGAGCGAGGTCGACCGTGCGGTTGGTGTCGGTGGTGGTACCGCTCTGGCTGACGGCCACGACCAGCGTGTCGCTCATGTCGAGACGCAGGTGGAAGCCACTGAGCTCGGTGGCGGTGAGGTCGTCGACGTCGAAGCTGCCATCGGTGAGCGAATCGAGCACTGCGGCCATGCTGCGTCCGGCCACTGCCGCGGTGCCCTGGCCGATCACCCGCACCTTGTCGATCGAGCCGTCGGCCAGGCGGGCGGCAATCGTCGGGGGCAGCGCCCGCGCGCCCACTTCGGCGTGCAACAGACCGTCGTCGCCTTCGACGATCTTGCCGCGCAGCGTCTTGCGGAAGCTCTCCGGCGCCTCGCTGATCTCCTTCAGCAGGAAGTGCGGTGCGTCGCCGCGGTCGATGTCGCGGGTGGTCACCTGGGCGGTGACGATCTCGTCGGCCGCGATCGGCAGGTCGCTGCCGTCGTAGGCCATCCGGCGCACACCGTCGAGGTCGCCCGCGCGGGCACCGTCGAGCACCAGCACCTGGCCACGACTGCCCGACGGAGAGGGTGTCTCACCGTCCATGCGCAGGTAGTAGGGGGTCTCCTCCACCACGCCGTAGGGCTCGCTGGCGACGATGAACAGGTCTTCGGCGAGGCCGACGTAGAGCGCCTGGCCGCTGCCGCGCAGCGCGAGGTGAACCGCGTCGGGCTGAGCGGCGGTGACCGCGGCGATGGCGACACTGCCCTCGAACTCGGCCACCGTGCGCCGGAACGACTCGTCGAGCGGCGTTCCCCGCCGGGCATGTTCTGCGATCAGCGTCGGGATCACTTTCGCGTCGGTGGTGATGGGACCGGCCAGGCGCAGGTCGTGGCTCACCTTCAGGTCGGCATGGTTGTCGACGTCGCCGTTGAGCACCGCCAGCGCGTAGGGCCCGGGCGCCGCGTGCTCGGCCGCGCTGAGCTCGCTCTGCTCGCTGTTGACCGGATGACAGTTGGGTTCGCTGATGATGCCCACGCTCGCCCAGCGAGTGTGGCCGAGCACCGAAACGCGGCTGGCGGGCAGGCCGAGCGCGAACCGCAACAGCGCATCGTGCTTCACTGCGGCCCGCAGCGCGCGGACGTTGTCGCCCAACTCGCCGACTTCGGCCGCGGCCTTGTAGACGAAGCCGAGCACGCCGTCGGTCAGCCGCACCGACCCGCTCTGAAACAGCGGATCGCGGCCACGCTCGCGCAGGTTGGCGACGACGTTGGGATGGTCGGCGTCGAGACCGTGGTTCCACACCATCACGTGGATGCCGGCGCTGTCGCGACCACGTACCTCCATCCGGTCG
This sequence comes from Actinomycetota bacterium, assembly GCA_963169215.1. Lineage (GTDB taxonomy): Bacteria > Actinomycetota > Acidimicrobiia > Acidimicrobiales > Ilumatobacteraceae > UBA668. The sequence continues at coordinate 468 of CAUJEE010000095.1, read as the reverse complement.
ATCGCGGCCAGGGCCTGCTGGATGGCGAGGTAGCCGGCCAGGGCCGCGGCCCCGGCATCGCGCCCGGCGAGGTCGTCGACGGCGGCTGCCGTCGACAGGCGATCGCGACGCACGGCCCACGCCGCGTCTCGGACGGCGAGCACCTCGGCGCTCGCGGCCTCGATCTGCTCGGGGCCGAGGGTCGCCGCTTCCAGCTCGCGCTCACGGTCGGCGATGCGGGCGTCGACCTGGTCGAGTCGGGCGGTGATGCCCGCGATCAGCTCACTGCGGCCGGCGAGCGCCAGCACTCCGGGCACACCCTTCAGCAGCCGATCGGCCTCGGCGAGGTGCATCGCCGCCGCCGCGAGCGTCGGGGCGGCCACCGCCCGGTCGAGCGCGGCGAGCACATCGTCTGCTGTCGGAGCGGGCCGGACGGCCGGGCGCGACACGATGGCGACGATTCCACACACGTCCACCAGGCTACCGACC
>CAUJEE010000094.1 GCA_963169215.1 Actinomycetota bacterium | reverse complement strand
CCAGCGGCGCTTCCAGTACCGGCTGACGGTGCCGATGTTCACCCACCACCGCGGCACGATCGACGTCGTCGACCTCGGTGACGACACCTGTTTGGTGGTGTACTCCACCGAGGCCGACCCGCGGGCGATGGCGCTGGTGATCGGCGGCGGCACCCGGGCCGCACTGACCGAACTGAAACGGCAGATGGAAGCCGACCTGCCGGCGACACGAGGGAGCAGATGATGGGGCGCAAGATCCTGTTCATCACCACCGACCAGCAGCGCTACGACACGCTGGGCTGCAACGGGGGCACGTTGGCGCGCACGCCGGTGGTCGATGCTTTGGCGGCCGATGGCATCCGCTACGAACGGTGTCACCCGCAGAGTGTGGTGTGCATGCCGTCGCGCAGCACGATCATCACCGGCCAGCACGTGAGCACCCACGGGGTGTGGATGAACGGCGTGCCGCTACCCGCCGACGCGCCGTCGGTGGCCGAGGTGTTGCGTGTCGGCGGCTACCGCACCGCGATCATCGGCAAGCCGCACTTCGAGCCGTTCCTCGACCCGTTCTTCCGCTTCGCCGAGAACACCTTCGCGAACAGCGGCACCTTCGGCCCACACCGCGGTTTCGAGCACTTCGAATCGGCCACCCACGGCGCAATGGGCCCGCTCCACTACGCGCGCTGGCTGGCGGCCAACCACCCGGAGATGGTGCGCATGTTCTATCCGGTGCTCGATGGCGCGCTGGAGGTGAACGCACAAGGCGGCGGCGACACCGGCGCACCGCAGGCGTGGGTGAACGAGATCCCGCGCGACTGCTATCACACCGACTGGGTCGCCGATCGCACCATCGCCTGGCTCGACTCGCTGGCCGCCGACGACGACTGGTTCTGCTGGATGAGCTTCCCCGACCCGCATCATCCGTGGGATCCGCCCAAGAGCGAAGTGGGACGAATCGACTGGCGCGACGTACCCCTGCCCGCCGGTTACGTCGAAGATCCGGCCGAGCGCGAGCGGGTGCTCGATGGCAAGCCGCGCCACTGGCGGGCGTGGTACGACGGGCGACTGGTGAGCAACTACGAGGCTCCGCTCGAGTGGGTGCCGGCGCAGATGACCGCCGATCAGGTGCGCGAGGTGAACGCGCTCAACGCGGTGGAATGCGAGTTGATCGACGAAGCCATCGGGCGGGTGCTGGCCGCGGTGCGCGCCCGCGGTTGGGACGACGACGTCGACATCGTGTTCACCACCGATCACGGCGAGTTCCAGGGCGACTTCGGCCTGCTGTTCAAGGGTCCGTACCACGTCGACGCGCTGATGCGGTTGCCGCTGATCTGGCGCCCGGCCCCTTCATCCCGAGCAAATGCTCAGGCGTCGGTGGTTACCCGGCCGGTGGGACACCTCGATCTGGCCCCGACCTTCTGTACGATTGCGGGGATGGCGGTTCCGCACTGGATGGAGGGCAAGCCGTTGCCGGTCGACGACACCGACGCCGACGGGCGCGGATTCGAGCGAGTGCTCACCGAATGGGACAGCGAGCTGTTCGGCGTGTCGGTGCACCTGCGCACCATCACCCGCGCCGGTGTTGTGTGCACCACCTACCAGCCGGGCACGTCACACGACGGCAGCGAAGGTGAGTTGTACGACCTCGTGGACGATCCGCTGCAGCGCATGAACCGTTGGGACGACCCGGCCTACGCCGCGCTGCGGCGCGACCTGGTGGCAGATCTGTGGGAGCACCAGCCGCCGATGCGTTCGCCGCTTCGTGCTGTGGAGGCGCCAGTGTGATGGCACCCATTGGTTACTGGCACAGCCGGTGGCCCGGGGAAGACGGCGGACCATTGCGGCGGCAGGAGCCGGCCGATGGCGGCGAACTCGGCTTGCGCTCGGCGGGGCGGTCGCTCGCGGTCACGCATCGCCCGGTGAGCAACGTCGGGGTGGGCACGATGGTGGTTCAGCGCGCCCCTGGCGAGCTGTACATGTTGTGTCATACCGGCGGCGAGGAGGCGACCAGTTGGGTCGAGCAGATCGACCCGGTGAGCCTGCGCACCATCCGCCGCTCGCCCTCGATGGAGGGCGGGCCCACCTGGCCGGGCGGCATCGCCTGCCACGACAACGGCAGCATCTACGTGGTGTTCGGGCAGTTCGCCCACCGGCTGAGCCCCGAACTCGACGTGCTCGCCACGGTTCGGCTGCCGCGGCGGCGGCCGTACAACAGCTTCGTCATCCTCCCCGATGGATGCCTCGCAGCCAAAGACTTCGGCGGGTTGCGGCCGGGGCAGGACAAGCAGGACGACTACGAGGGCACAGAAGTGGTGGTGCTCGAACCGGAGTGGTTGGAGATCGTCGCCCGGCGACTGGTGCCCGAGCCTTCGATCGCCCGCCTCAGCGCCGAGGGCAGCGACGTGTACGTGGTGGGCGAGTCGAGCCTGTGGCGGGTCAGATGGAGCGGCAGTGAGCTGACGCTCGACTCCGGCTACCGGGCCCTGTACCGCACGCTGCCCGGTCAGGGTTTCGGCTGGGACGCGGTGCTGGAGAACGGCGCGGCCTGGTTCCACGACAACGGCCAGGGAACCGAGCGCTACGCGGGTTCGCTGCGCGGGCTGGGTGTGTCGCGCACGCCATCGAACCTGGTGCACGTGCACCTGATGACCGGCGAGGTGACGCTCACCGAGATCTGCGGCCTGCAGGGTGGTGTCGTCGCCAACCCGCCGGTGATCGATCCGGTGCGGCGGGTGGTGGTGGCCTACGACAGCGGCAACGGGGTGGTCACCGGCTTTCGCATCGACCCGCGTGGTGTCACCGGCAGGTTGTGGTCACGCGAGATCAACCATGCCGCGCACATGTTGCGCTACCCGAGCGGCGAGCTGGTGCTGTGCGACTACGACCACGAACGGCGGATGGAGCAGGTGTTGGTGATCGACATCGAGACCGGCCAGGAGTACGCCCGGGCCGACACGGGCAGTCCGGTGCAGTCGGTGCTGTTCCCCGCCCCCGGTTTCGGCCGCGACTTCTACCTGGTGAGCTTCAGCACCCTCACCCGCTGCGAAGTGGTGTAGGCGGTCGAGGGACTCAACCGGCGCGGCGGGAGCGGCCGGGGTTGTCGCCACTGTCGGCCAGCCGGAGCAGTGGCGTGCTCGGGGTCGAACGGGTCTGGTCGCGACGGTGCGACGGGCTGGCCAGCAGCCACACCAGCACCACGCTGATCAGCTCGGGGATGTGGGTGGCCTCGTTCACCAGCGGGATCGTGCCGGCGACGATGTCGCCGATGGCGGTCACTGCCAGCGCGCCGGCCAGCACCGCCGCCACCGGCAGCACGGTGCGGGCGCGCGCGGGGCGCACGGCGGCGACGATCAGCGCGACCGCGTAGGCGACGCTGAACGCGCCGAGGTGACGGGCGCCATGGGCGTCGGTGTCGCCCTCGCCGAGCACCAGCGCGGGTGCCGACAGCACCAGGATCTCAGCCGCGACGACCAACAGCAGGGCGCGCACGATGCTCCAGGTGCCGGCCCGATCGAGGATCGCGTTGGCCTTCACCACCCGGCCGGAGAGGTCGGGCAGCGGCTCGGCCTCGCGCACCGCGGCCCGTCGGCGGCTGCCGTCGATGGCCAGCGCGAACTCCATGCATGTCGGGCAGCGGTCCAGGTGCGCGTCGAGCAGGCGTTCGTCGACGCCCGGGTCCTCCCCGTCGGCCCGTGCGCTCAGCGCCTCCTGCCAGCGATCGCAATCCACAGTGAATAGGTCGTTCGGCCCCCCGATTCGGTTCCTTCGTCCTTGGAGCGAGGCAAGACCCTCGGGCACACTGATCGGGTGAGTGCCCCCGATCCGTTGCGCGCCCTGCTTGCCGCCGCCCAGGAAGGCGACGATCGGGCCTTGCGCGAGTTGGTGCAACGCACGCAGCCCTTGGTGTGGCGGGTGTGCAGCGTGCTCGGGTCGGCCGGCGAGGAGGAAGACCTGGTGCAGGAGACCTACCTGCGTGCCCTGCGCAGTTTTCCGTCGTATCGGGGGGAGGCACCTGTACGGGCTTGGCTGCTGTCGATCGCGCGCAACGTGTGCGCCGACCACGTGCGTCGCCGCACCCGCCAGCGCCGACTCGCCGATCGGCTGGCCAGCGTGGCGGCGAGCGACACTGCCCCCGCTGCGGAGATGGCCCACGACCTGCTCGCGACGCTGCTGCCCGACCAGCGCGAGGCGTTCGAGCTAACCCAGGTGGTCGGTCTTTCCTACGCGGAGGCGGCTGACACCATCGGCTGCCCGATCGGCACCGTGCGCTCACGCGTTGCCCGTGCCCGTGTCGCCCTGCTCGACATGGTGCGCGCCGCCGACGCCGTCTGAACCGCGTCAGTCGTTGTCGAGCTTGTCGACGATCTTGTGCGCGGCGTCGGCCAGGCGGCCCTTCACACCCTTGTGCTCGGCGTCCTCGGCGGCCATCTGCAATTCGGCGTCGACCAGGCCGAGGGTGGCGCGGTAGCCGTCGATCAGGCCCACCTTGCCGTCGTGATCGACGTCGTAGGTCTCCACCTGCAGTTCGTCGTCGCTGGGGGTGGTTTCGTCGTTCGACATGTCCCCAGTATGCCCCATCGCGACGGCTGGCGTGCCGGGTCAGCCGGGCTTGGGCTCCACCAGCGGGAAGTTGGTGAGGAACGTGTCGAGGTTGGCGAACAGCGGCTCGGCTGCGGCAACTGAACCGTCGACGGTGAGCGCGCCGTCGGCCACAGCGGCGGCCACCGACTGGACGAACGGCGCGGTCTCCATCACCCGGTGCAGCACCGCCTTGGGGCCGGTGAGCGTGCACACCGCGGTCGGCTCGTGGCGACCGGGCACGGCGTGCAGGGCGCGGTGCTCGAGGCTGAGCACCCACTGCTGGTCGAGGTCGGTGAAGGTGAGGTTTACCGCCACCTGCACCCCGCCGACGTCCTCGGCGCGCAGGCGCACGGCCAGTGTGTCGAAGAACTGGGCGGGCGTCATCGCCTCGAGATAGCCGCTACGTCCGGCAGGCGTGCGTGGCATGCAGCCATTGCGCAGCTCCTGCGCGCCACTGAGGAAGGCGTTGCGGAAGGTGCTCGACTCGGTCTGGTAGCCGATCTGCTCGAGTGCGTCGGCCTGCAGTTCGCGCGCCGCGGTGTTGTCCGGCTCGGCGAACACGAGGTGGTTCACCAACTCGGCCACCCACCTGTAGTCGCCGGCGTCGAACGCCCGGCGCGCCGCGGCCAGAAGGCCATCCGCCCCACCGGCCAGCTCCACATAGCGCCGGGCGGCCGGCACCGGCGGCAGCTTCCACAGGTTGGCCGGGTTGCCGTCGTACCACGACAGGTAGCGCTGGAACACGGCCTTGACGTTGTGCGCGAGGTGGCCGTAGTAGCCGGTGGTGTGGGCGTGGGCGGCCAGCTCGGGTGGCAGCACCAGCATCTCTGCGATCTCAGTGGCGTTGTAGCCGTGGTTCGCCCAACGCATCGTCTGGTCGTGCATCCAGCGGTACAGGTCGCGCTGCAGGCGCAGGTACTGCACCACGTCGTCGTTGCCCCAGCGCGGCCAGTGGTGCGAGGCGAACATCAGCGAAATCCGCCCGGCGAACATCTCCAGCAGTTCGCCGCAGTACTTCGACCACTTCAGCGAATCGCGCACCAGCGCGCCGCGGATCGGCACCAGGTTGTGCATGTTGTGCGTGCAGTTCTCCGCCGTGCACAGCCAACCGTGGTCGGGGAAGAAGAAGTTCATCTCCGCCGGTGCCTCCGCCTCGGGGGTGAGCTGGAACACGATGCGCACCCCATCGACGGTCAACTCGGTGCCAGTGGTATCGATCTCTTCGGTGGGTGCGATCAGCCCCGGCGGCCAGAACGGGATCGCCTTGCCCAGCCCGCAGTCGACGTGTGAGCGCGGGCCGGCGGGCAGCAGCGGCCCGAACTGGTACATCGCCCGGCGGATCATCGCGTAGCCGGCCACCACGTTCTCGCCGATCGTCTCGCGCATGAAGCCGGCAGGGGCGATCACCCGGCAGCGGCCGGCGTCGACGTCGGCCTCGGTGGTGACCCCGTGTACCCCGCCGAAGTGGTCGGCATGCGAGTGGGTGTAGATCACCGCCACCACCGGGCGTTCGCCGAGCGTGTCGTTGGCCAGTTGCAGACAGGCGCGGGCGCACGGCTCGGCGGTGAGCGGGTCGATCACGATCCAGCCGGTGGCACCGGCGATGAAGGTGATGTTGGAGATGTCGTAGCCGCGGGCCTGCCAGATGCCCGGCGCCACCTCGAACAGCCCGTGGTGCATGTTCAGTTGCGCCTGACGCCACAGGCTGGGGTTCACCGTTTCGGGGTTGGCGCTGCCCTGTTCGATGAACGCGTAACGGCCCATGTCCCACACCGTGCCCAACGGGGTGTCGATTTTGCCGCCAGGCAGCTGCGCCAGCAGGCCGCGCCCGGCGCGCTCGAAATCGGCCGGGTCGAAACCCAGATCGCGGTGTGCGTTGGCCGCGCGTGTGTGCGCGCTGGCGTCCTTCGGTGTGCTGCCCATCGGCGCAGTCTCGCGCGTGGGTTCCCGGGTCCGGCCGGTCCGGCGACATCCGCCGCTGTCGCCGGGCCGTCACCGGGCCGTGGACGGCTCGGAAAAAGGATGCCGAATCTCAGATTAGTGTCACTAGGGTACAAAGTCCTGAAGAGTGCGAGGAGCGGAACGATGAGCGAAGTCCTGTCCGAAATCAGCGATGGCGTGATGACCATCACCCTCAACCGTCCCGAGGCGGGCAACTCGCTGAACGAGGCGGTGGGCCGCGCGCTGGTCGACGCGTTCGCTGCGGCGGAGGCCGACGATGCGGTGCGCGTGGTGGTGATCACCGGCACCGGCGAAAAGGTGTTCTGCGCCGGTCTCGATCTGAAGGCCTTCGCCGCCGGGGCCGACATGATGGTGATCGGGGCAGGTCTCGACGCGATCGGCAAGTGCCCCAAGCCGGTCATCGCCGCGGTCAACGGCGCCGCGCTCGCGGGCGGCTTCGAGGTGGCGCTGAAGGCCGACCTGATCGTTGCCGCCGAGCACGCCCGTTTCGGCATCCCGGAGGTGAAGCGCGGCTTGTTCGCCGCCGGCGGCGGCACCCGCCTGCCGGCGCGCATCCCGTTGCAGATGGCGCTCGAACTGGGGCTCACCGGCGACCCGATCAGTGCCCAGCGGGCGTACGACCTGGGCGTGGTGAATCGCGTCGTTCCCGCGGCCGAGGTGCTGTCGGCCTCGCGCGCGCTGGCTGCGACGATCGCCGCCAACGGCCCGCTGGCGGTGCGGGCGACGAAGGAGTTGATGTGGGGCGAGATCGGCGACGGCGACGCCACGGCCCACGGCCAATGGGCGGCGAAGGTGTTCGCCAGCGAGGACGCGCGCGAGGGAGCGATCGCCTTCGCCGAAAAGCGCGCCCCCGACTGGAAGGGCCGCTGAGCGCCTCAGCCGAGGTTGCGCCGCAGCAGGGCGTGCACCCGCTCCCAATGCAGCTCGCTGGCGGCGCGGTTGTAACGCTCGGTGCCCGGCGGCGCGTAGCCGTGCACCGCGTCGGTGAACCAATCGATGGTGTAGCGCACGCCTGCCGCGTCGAGCGCGGCGCGCATCACCTCTGCTGTCGCCGCCGGTGCGGTGGCGTCGTTGTCGCACCACCCGAAGTACAGCTCGGCGGTCACCGTCTCGAGGCCGCGATGCGGTGAGTCGGGTTCGTCGCGCACCAGCCACGCGCCGTGGATCGAAGCCGCTGCGGCCAACCGCTCGGGCAGCGCGCGGGCGACGCTGATCGCCAGCCCGCCGCTCATGCAGAAGCCTACCGCGCCCACCTTCCCTGCCCGGGCGGCGGGGTCGGCGTCGGCCGCGGCGAGCAGGGCACGCGCGTCGGAGACGATGTTGGTGGGGGTGATGCTGCCCATCAACTCGCGCCGCCGATGCATGTCGTCGTCGCTCATCCCGAACTCGCGGAACTCGCTGCCGCGGTAGTAGAGGAAGGGCAGCATCACGTAGTAGCCGGCAGAGGCGAGGCGGCCGGCCATCTCCTTCAGCGCGGGGCGGATGCCGGGTGCGTCCATCAGGTACAGCACCACCGGGTGCGGGCCCTCGTGGGTGGGGTGGAAGACGAAGGTCTTCATCGTCCCCTCGTCAGTGGCCACATCGATCTCGCGCTCGATCATGGCCAGTGAACCTAGTTGGCTGCTGCGTTCACTCGGGGCCGACAACCACCACCGGGCAGTGGGCGTGGGCGGTCACCTGCTGGGCCACCGAACCCATCACCAGCGACAGGAAGCCGCCGTGGCCGCGGCGGCCGATCACCACCAGGTCGGCTTCGCGGCTGGCCTCGATCAGGAAGTTGGCCCCGGTGGTCTGCACCGCACTGGTGGTCACCTGCACCCCGGCTGCCTCGTCGGCGCAGGCCGCGAGCGCCTCGCGCACCACCAGTTCGGCTGAGTCGCGGAACGCGTCGGGCGGGTAGGGCGCCATGCCGGAGGGGTCGGCGATGTAGGGGAAGTGCCAGCCGTGGGCCACCTCCACCGTGGCGCCGCGCAGACGCGCCTCGGCCAGCGCCCAGCGCAGGGCTCGCTGCGAGTTCTCCGAGCCGTCGACACCGACCAGGATCTTGCTGTGTTCGCTCATCGCTCTCCCTTCCACCTCGACCGTACCCCTCAGCCGCAGCGGTGAACAGATCCCAAAGTCGGTGGGTCGCAGTGCTCTTTCGCCGCTACCCGCTGGCGTGCTCCACTGAAGGCGTGGACGACATCGCCGGCACTGCGCGCGACTCGCGGCGCGCGGGACTGACGAGCGACCAGGCGGCTCGCCGGCTGGCCGCTGATGGCCGCAACGTGCTGCCCACCGTGGCCCGGCCGTCGTTGTTGCGCCGCTTCCTGGGCGAGCTGGTGCACTTCTTCGCGCTGATGCTGTGGGTTGCGGGTGTGCTCGCGATCGTCGGTGGCATGCCGCAACTGGGCGTCGCCATCTTCGCCGTCATCATCGTCAATGCGGTGTTCTCCTTCGCTCAGGCCAACCGCGCCGACCGCGCCGCCGAGCGTCTGCGCAACCTGCTGCCTGCCCGGGTCACTGTTCGTCGCGACGGCCGCCCGCAGACGATCGACAGCGCCGAGGTGGTGCGCGACGACTTGCTGCTGGTGGAGGCCGGTGACCGTATTCCCGCCGACGCGGCGGTGGTGGTTGCCCACGCCCTGCTGCTCGACACCTCGCTGCTCACCGGTGAGAGCCGCCCGACGACGGTCGAGGTGGGCGACACGGTGCATGCCGGAACCTTCGTCGTCGAGGGCAGCGGTGGGGCGGTGGTGTCGGCGGTGGGCGCCGACAGTCGCCTGGCGGGAATCGCCCACCTGACCACCGCGACGAAGAAGCCGGCCACCCCGCTGACCATCGGTCTCGCCCAGGTGGTGCGGTTGATCGCGGTGATCGCCGTCGCCGTCGGCCTGTTCTTCTTCGGCATCTCGCTGCTGCTCGGCAACAGCGCGGGGGAAGGGTTCGTGTTCGCCATCGGTGTCACCGTCGCCCTCGTGCCCGAGGCATTGCTGCCGACGGTGACCCTTTCGCTGGCCTGGGGCGCGGAGCAGATGGCGAAGAAGAACGTGCTCGTACGCGAGCTGGAGGCGGTGGAGACACTCGGCTCGACGACGTTCATCTGCACCGACAAGACCGGCACGCTCACCATGAACCAGATGACAGTGGTCGAGGCCTGGAGCGCGGGTGGCAGCGTGCGGGTGAACGGGTCGGGTTACGGCCCGGTGGCCGAGTTGACGGTCGACGGCGACCGCGAGGCGCTGGCTGCGTTGGCGTTGGCCGCGGCGCGGTGCTCGACCGGATACGCGTACGCCAAGGACGGCACCTGGCTGGCGCACGGTGACCCGATGGAGGCCGCACTCGATGCCTTCGCCCGCCGGGTGGGGCTCGATCCCGATGGCGACCGGGCGCGGCGCCCGGAGCAAGCCCGCTTCCCCTTCGAGCACCGCCGGCGACGGATGTCGGTCGTGGTCGACGGTGAGGTGCTGGTGAAGGGCGCACCCGACGGGGTGCTGCCGCTCTGCGCTGCCGTCGAAGCCGAGGCCGGTGCGGCGGCGGTGGCGCAGATGACGGCGCGGGGGCTGCGTGTGCTGGCCGTCGCACGCCGCCGCGACGGTGCAGCTGCGCGCACGGCGGCCGAGTTGGAGCACGACCTGCACCTCCTCGGGGTGATCGGCCTGCAGGACCCGCCACGGCCCGACGTGCGCGCCTCGATCGACGCCTGCCGCCGCGCCGGAGTGCGCATCGGCATGGTCACCGGCGACCACCCCGACACTGCGGCGGCGATCGCCACCGAAGTGGGCCTGCGCGCCGCCGACGGCCCGGTGTACGTGGGCGCCGACCTGCCCGCCGACGACGGCGAGTTGGGCGAACTGCTCGACCACGACGGTGTCGTCATCGCCCGCGTCGCCCCGGAGGACAAACTGCGCATCGCCCGCTCGCTGCGCGCCCGCGGTCATGTGGTGGCGATGACCGGCGACGGGGTGAACGACGCCCCTGCCCTGCACGAGGCCGACATCGGTGTGGCCATGGGTGCCTCGGGTACCGACGTGGCCCGTGAGGCTGCCGACCTGGTGCTGCTCGACGACCATTTCGCCAGCATCGTTGCCGGCATCGAGCAGGGGCGCGCGACCTACGTGAACCTGCGCCGGTTCCTCACCTATCACCTCACCGACAACGTCGCCGAACTGACCCCCTTCGTCGTGTGGGTGGTGTCGGGTGGTCGCTTCCCGCTGGCCCTCGGGGTGCTGCAGATCCTCGCTCTCGATATCGGCACCGACACGCTTTCGGCGGTGGCGCTCGGCGCCGAACCGCCCAGTCGTCACATCATCGACGGGCCGCCGGTGGGTGGGCGGCTGATGGATCGCACCGTGGTGCGCCGCGCGTTCGGTCTGCTCGGCCCCACCGTGGCACTGATGACGATGGTGGCCTTCGTCGTGTCGCTGCTCGCCGCCGGCTGGGGCGTCGGGCAACCGTGGCCCGACGACCATGGCATCGCCGCGGCCAGCGGGGCTGCCTTCCTCACCGTGGTGCTCGCGCAGACGGCCAATGCCTGGGCGTGTAGAAGCTCGACCCGCACGCCGCGGCGGCTGGGCTGGACCACCAACAAGCTGTTGCCGGTGACGGCGGCGATCGAGGTGTGCTTCGCGTTGGTGGTGGTGTTCGTCGGCCCGATCGCCGACCGCCTAGGGCATGCGCCTCCGCCGCTGTGGGGCTGGGTCGTGGGTCTCGCGGCGATGCCGCTGGTGCTCGCCGTGGATGCTCTCGACAAGTACCGCCGCGTCGGGCGTGCATCTCGCCCGGGAATCCATTAGTCTGAAACTATGAGATTGGAGATCACCCGCCGCGCCGATCTCGCCGTCAGGGCGATGGTGCTGCTCGGTGACTCTCCCGTGCGTTGGAAGGCGCCCGCCTTGGCCAAGGCGCTCGACACCACCACCGGGTTCGTGCCGCAGGTGCTCGGCCCGCTGGTGAAGGCCGGCTGGGTGCGCTCCGAGCCGGGGCCCACCGGTGGCTACATCGCCGCGGTGATGCTCACCGACGTGAGCGTGCTGCAGGTGGTGGAGACGATCGACGGGGCCACCGACGACGGCCGCTGCGTGGTCGAGAACCGTCTCTGCAGCGCCGATCAGCCGTGTGCGTTGCACCATGCCTGGTCGCAGGCGCGGGGAGAATTGTTGCGGTCGTTGGCGGCAACACCGTTGTCGGCCCTGTCCACCGGGGGCGTGTCCAGCGGGGTGGCGCGATGAGCCGTCCGCTCACCGCCCCCGCAGCCAGCACAGTCGGCGAGCGCGCGCTGTGGAAGCAGGCTGCGCTGCCCGCCGAACACGGCGGGTGGGGCCTCACCCTCGAGCCGGTGCTGCTCGGCCTGCTGGTGGCGCCGTCGTGGCCGGGTGCGGCTCTCGGCGTCGCCGCGCTGCTGGCCTTCCTGGTGCGCACGCCGCTGAAATTGGCACTGATCGACAAGCGCCGCAACCAGTGGGCGGCGCGCTCGCGCCTCGCGGCGCGCATCGCCGCGGTCGAGTCGACGCTGATCGTGGCCGGCGCCGCGTTCGCGCTCTACGCCGGTGGCTGGCGGTGGCTGGTGGCGGTCGCCGTCGCCTTGCCGCTGGTTGCGGTCGAGATGTGGTTCGACATCCGCAGCCGCGGCCGGCGCTTGGTGCCCGAGCTGTGCGGTGCGGCGGGTATCTCCGCCGCTGTCGCTGCGTTGGCACTGGCGGCAGGCAAGTCGGCGGGGCTGGCGGTCGCGTTGTGGATGGTGCTCGCTGCTCGCGCGGTTGGGGCGATCCCGTTCGTGCGCGTGCAGATCATGCGCCTGCGCCGCGGCACCGGTTCGGTGTTGTCCAGCGATCTCGCCCAGCTTGCCGCCGTCGTGCTGGCGGGTGCGGCAGCGGTCGTCGATCGCCGTTTGCTCGCCGGTGCGGCGGGTGTGTTGGGGCTGGCGGCCCTGCAAGTGGTGTGGGTGCGGCGTACGCCGACCGCACCGAAGGTGCTCGGACTGCGCCAGATGGCGCTCGGCTTCGCTCTCGTCGCGGTCACCGCGGCGGGAGCTTGGATCTCTTAGGAGGAGACGACAATGACAACCATCGACATCAACAACACGTTGGCCGAGTTGGTCGACAGCTACCCGCGGCTGCCCCGCGAGCTCGAGCGCCTGGGCCTCGACTACTGCTGCGGTGGCGCCCGCAGCCTGGCCGAGGCCTGCACCGCCCGTGGTCTCGACCCCGCGGCCACAGCCACCGCGCTGGCTGAATTGGCCGGCGAGCGGGAGGAGGCCGAGTGGACGTCGATGTCGATCGCCGAACTGTGCGACCACCTCGTCGCCACCCACCACCGCTACCTGTGGGACGAGATGCCGCGCATCACCGCGCTGATCGACAAGATCCGCACCGTGCACGGCGAGCGCCACCCCGAACTCGAGTCGATCGCCCGCTGCTTCGCCGAGTTGGTGGCCGACCTCGAGCCGCACCTGATGAAGGAGGAGCGGATCCTGTTCCCGATGGTGCACGAGTTGGAGAGCGCCACCGGGGCGACCTCGTTCCACTGCGGTTCGCTGCGCAACCCGATCAGCGTGATGCTCACCGAGCACGACCGCGTCGGCGAGCTGCTCGAGCAGATGCGCCGGCTCACCGCCGACTACCAGCCGCCGGCCGACGGCTGCGGCTCGTACGTCGCCTGCTTCACCGCCCTCGAGGAGTTCGAGGCTGACACCCACCTGCACGTGCACAAGGAGCACAACGTGTTGTTCCCCAAGGTGGTTGCCCGCGAAGCCGAGCTGGCCGGGGCCGGCCAGTAGCGGCTAGCCGCGCGCGGCCGGGTCCTGCCCGTACAGATCGCGCAGCGCCGCATACAGCCGCGGGCGGGCGGCGGCGAGGTCGCTCGGGAGGCAGAAGAAGGTCTCTGTCGCCACTGCGAAGAACTCGGCATGGTTGCTGAACGCGTAGGGGTCGAGCGCATCGTCCTGATCGTCGTCGAACTCGCGGTCCCACTCATCGTCGATGGTCTGCACCCAGTGCGCGAGCTCGTCGCCGCGTAGCGGCGGCACACCGTCGGCGTCGCCGTCGAGCATGTCGATCTTGTGCGCGAACTCGTGGATCACCACGTTGCGTCCGCGCTGCGGGTGTCGGCTGTCGTACACGACGCTGTTCCACGACAACGCCAGCGGCCCCGAGCGGGCGCTGGCCTCGCCGTCGACCACCATCGGCCGGTCGGTCACGGTGCCCGGCGCGGGCCCCGAACGCAGCCCGCTCGATCTGGTGGCCCGTGGGCGCACGATCACCGCCCGCACCGTGCGATACGGGTAGAGGTCGTGGGCGAGCACGGGGAACACTGCGTTGGCCGCGATCGTGGCCTTGATCTCGTCGGTCACCTCGATGCCGACGCCCTCCCACGAGATGCCGTCGATCAGTTCGGCAGTGAGCTCGAGCAGGCGAGTGTGCTCGTCGGGCGACAACCGTTGGGCGAGGGCTACGTTGTGGCGCACGGCGTCGGCGATCGCGTCGGCGCCCACCTGCTGGTTGTTCCTTCGCGGCCAACGCATTCCGGCAGTGTGCCAGCACCGCGTGGCCCACAGGCCGCGGGAATATACCTCGCTGGGTATGTGTTACATGTTTGTCGGCGCCTCCCCCCGGGCGCCGCAACTTTCGAAGGAGACGAAGATGGCGAACCTGATCACGGCCGACGACATGGCCAGCTTCCAGCGGGAAGTGCTCGACTCGCCGGTGCCCGTGGTGGTCGACTTCTGGGCCGACTGGTGCGGCCCGTGCCGCATGGTGGCCCCGGAAGTGGAGGCCCTGGCCGCGCAGTACGGCGACGCGATCAAGGTGGTGAAGGTCGACGTCGACGCCAATCAGACCGCGGCCGCGCAGTACGGCATCCGTGGCATCCCCACCATCGGCCTGTTCGAGGCCGGCCAGCTCACCAAGCAGGCCGTCGGTGCCCGCCCGCGCCACGCGATCGAGAGCGAACTGGGCCTCACCCGCTTTGCCAAGGTGGGCTGAGGCACACGTCGGGCAGTTCGAACCACCGCAGGTGTTCGAACTCGGCCGACAAAGCCCCGTGACCCTCGGGGCCGTCCCATCCGGGCTCCTGCTGCAGTAGCGCCCGCGCTGCGTCCAGGTAGCCCGCGAGGGCGGTCTCGGGGGCACGCGTGTGGTCGACCGCGGGGCGCACCATCGCCCCGCGCGCCGCGTCGTAGCGCACCTGATCGAGGTGCAGTGGTGGTTCG
>CAUJEE010000093.1 GCA_963169215.1 Actinomycetota bacterium | reverse complement strand
GGCGTCGTGGGCGGCCGCGGTGAGCGACGCCGGAACCAGCGACTCGGTGATTCCGCCGAGCGCGTCGCGGTGCATGTCGAGAACGCGGAGCTGGTGCTCGCGGTTCTCCCCATACCCGTCGTAGGGACCCATCCGCGAAGCCAGTCGCGCCGAGGTGAGATAGGCGTGGCCGGTCATGGTGGCGGTGAGCGCGGCCGCCCACGCACGGCCGGCGTCGGAGTCGTAGCCGACCCCCAGCGCCATGAGCAGCGCGCCCAGGTTCGTGAAACCCAGGCCGAGCTGACGGAACCGCAGCGTGTTCGCGGCGATCGCCGGTGTCGGGTAATCCGCGTTGCCCACGAGGATCTCCTGGGCCAGGATCGAGATCTCCACCGCATGGCGGAACCCCTCGACCTCGAACTCCCCGTCGTCGTCGAGGAAGGGCAGCAGGTTGATGCTCGCCAGGTTGCAGGCGCTGTCGTCGATGCTCATGTACTCCGAGCACGGGTTCGACCCGTTGATCGGTGCGGTGGCGGCCAACGTGTGCCAGCGGTTGATGGTGGTGTCGAACTGAACGCCCGGATCGGCGCACTCCCATGCGGCCAGCGCTATGTCGGAGAAGATCTCCCGCGCCCGGCGGGTTTCGATGACCTCGCCGGTGGTGACCGCGTGCAGTTCCCAGTCGCGGTCGTCGACCACAGCCTGCATGAAGGCGTCGGAGAGCCGAACCGAGTTGTTCGCGTTCTGGTACTGGATGCTGAAGCTGTCGACGCCGTCGAGGTCCATGTCGAAGCCGGCGTCACGCAACACTCGCGCCTTGCGCTCCTCTTTCGCCTTGCACCAGATGAACTCCTCCACGTCGGGGTGGTCGACGTTGAGGATCACCATCTTCGCCGCGCGACGGGTCTTGCCACCGCTCTTGATCGTGCCCGCCGAGGCATCGGCGCCGCGCATGAAGCTGACCGGACCGCTGGCCGTGCCCCCGCCGTTGAGCAGCTCGTAGCTGGAGCGGATGTTCGACAGGTTGATGCCCGACCCCGAGCCACCCTTGAAGATGACGCCTTCCTCGCGGTACCAGTTGAGGATGCCGTCCATCGTGTCGTCGACGGCGAGGATGAAGCACGCGCTCGCCTGCTGGGGCACACCCTTGACACCGATGTTGAACCACACCGGGCTGTTGAACGCGGCCCGCTGGGTGACGAGGATGAACTTCAGTTCGTCACGGAAGCTCTCCGCCTCACCCTCGTCGACGAAGTAACCACCCTCCACGCCCCACGCTGTGATGGTGTCGGCCACGCGGTCGACCACCTGCTTGAGCGACCGCTCGCGCTCTGGCATGCCGATGGTGCCGCGGAAGTACTTCTGGGCGACGATGTTGGTGGCGTTCAGCGACCAGAAGGTGGGGAACTCGACGTCGGGCTGCTCGAACGCGACCGAACCGTCCTTCCAGTTGGTGATGCGCGCGTCGCGCCGCTCCCACTCGACCTGGTCGTAGGGGTGCACACCTGGGCTGGTGAAATGGCGGGTGATCCCGATGGCGAGTCGTTCCGGCGCCAGCGACATGGCGTGTGCTCCTTGGTGGGGTGGCGGGTTCGGTGGGGTTGGGAATTGCGGTTGGTGGGGCAGGTGACCGGGTGGGAGGTCACCTTCGTGGGAGGTCGGTGGAGGTGGATGGCCCGACGGGCCACCACCACAACATGTGGTGGCCGACGAGCCCCCGATCGCGTCGGCACCACAAGTGGTTGTGAGATTACAGCACTGTAGTTACGGCCGTGTCAATGGCCAACCTGTTGGCCGGGTGAATGGCCAACCTGTTGGCCGGGTGAAGGGCCAACCTGTTGGCCGGGTCGCTGGCCGCCGAAGGAGGGCCAGCGACGCAGGAGAGTAGGTCCGGGAACCCAACCCCACAGCCGTGCCGACGGGTGACACCGCTGTCGTGGCGCCTCCCGTTGGTTGTCCGACTGCCCATCCACTCCCCTGCGCCGCTGTCTCCGACAGAACAACCCTAGGACCACTGCCCTGTGGGGAGGAAGAGGTACAACCGTGTGAATTGCGGTGTGATGGCTGGGGACAGCCTGGGGAAGCAGGTGAACAACGGGTGATCTCGGTGGAAACAGGCAGGGTTTGTCCACATTCCCCACAGGAGGTCACAGGCGAGCACTCCGGCTGCGCACAACGACCCAGGTCAGGCCGGCGCCACCGTCACCGGGATTGCATTGAGCACCGCATTGCCCGACAACGGGTCGATCACCGCTGCGTCGCTGAGCAGATTGAAGTTCACTCCGGCGTGTTCACCGGCCACTCGCGCCCGAGTGCCGGGCACGCCGTGACCCCACCCGTGGGGCAGGCTCACCACCCCGGCGCGCACATCCTCGGTCACCACCACCGGCGCAACCACCTCTCCCACCCGGCTGGTCACGCGCGCCGGAGCGCCGTCGGCGAGAGCTAGGCGCGCCGCGTCGCTCGGGTGCACGTGCAGCGTGCAGCGCGGCCGACCCTTCACCAACACGTGCACGTTGTGCATCCACGAGTTGTTGCTGCGCAGGTCGCGCCGACCCACCAGCAACATCCCCTGCGTGCCACTTGCCGCGCCCGAGTCCGCGCCCGAGTCGGCGGGCGCGGTGGCCAACGTGGTGGCCAACGCGGCGGTCATCGCGTCGGCCATTCGTGTCAACTCACCGAGCAACAGCGGGTGACCCAGTTCGGCCATGCCGCTCGGCGTGCGCAATACCTCCGGAAGGCGTGGCACGAGCGGCCCGTAGTCGACGCCGTGCGGGTTGTCGCGCAGCAACGCCAGCGACGCTCCACCGGGGTTTGCTCCGAAGGCCGCTCCGTAGGGGCCGGTCTGCAACATGAAGTCGACGGCGCGCGTCGGCCCCGGCTCGTCGCCGAGCGCGGCGACGATCTCGGCTGCGTCGCGCCCGTGCACTGGTGAGGTGGGGTCGTTCACCGCGGCCTGCACCATCGCGGTGATGCCCATCGTGTCGGCATCGGCCAGCGAGGTGTCGAGGCCGAAGCCGGCTGCGATCAGGCCGATGCGGGTGAGGATCTCCCACTCGTCTGGTTGGCCGGGGTCGAGCGGCAGCACCGGGTCGCTGTAGTTGGCCACGTTGCGCACGGCGAAACCCAGCAACGCCAGGTCGTAGTGCCCGCGCTGCAATTGCGACGGCGGGGGCAGCACGACGTCGGCATGGCGAGTGGTCTCGTTGAGGTACACGTCGACGCTCACCATGAACTCGAGTGCGGCGAGCGCCTGCTCCAAGCGGCCACCGTCGGGATTGCTCAGCAGCGGGTTGCCGGCGATGGTGACGAGCGCGCGCATCGCCCGCTCGCCACCGTCGAGCACCTCCTCGGCCATCGCCGCTGCTGGGTACTCGCCCATCACCTCCGGCAGACCGCGCACCACCGTGCTGCCGCGCCCGATGGTGAAGCCCTTGCCGCTGCCGGACTTGCCACGTGTGTTGGCGCTGCCCGCGACGGGCGTGGGGAACATCGCCCCGCCGGGACGGTCGAGGTTGCCGGTCAGCGCATTCACCACGTCGATCAGCCAAGAGCCGGCGGTGGCGAAGGACGTGTCACCGAATCCGGAGGTGCACACGCCCATCCGCCCGTATACCGATCCCGACGGAGCGGCAGCCAGCTCGTGGGCCAAGCGGCGGATCTCGGCTGCAGCCAGACCGGTGACCGCGGCCACCACCTCGGGCGTGAACGGCCCGCACGCGGCCATCGCCTCGTCGAGGCCGCTCACGTGCGCGCCGAGGTGGGCTCGGCGCGCGGCCAGCACATCGCCAGGCAGCTCGGTGGCGAGCACGGTGACCAGGGCCGCGAGCAAGAACGCGTCGGTGCCAGGCACGATCGCCAACCAGCGATCGGCGGTCTCGGCGGTGCGCGTGCGGCGCGGGTCGACCACCACCACCGTGCCACCGCGGGCGCGGATGGCCTCCAGCCGACCGGGGAAGTCGGGCGCGGTGCACAGGCTGCCGTTCGACGCGTAGGGGTTGGCGCCGATCAGCACCAGGTAGTCGGTGCGATCGAGGTCGGGCACGGGCACGGTGATCGGCGAACCGAACGCGTAACCGGCGGCCACGTGGCGCGGCATCTGGTCGACGGTGGACGCGCTGAACCGGCGACGACTGCCGAGGCCCTGCAGCAGTGAGCGGTTGTAGATCATCGGCGCGAGGTTGTGTGCGCAGGGATTACCCATGTACACGCCCACGGCTTCGCGTCCGTGCGCCGCGATCACCGTCGGCAGGCGGTCGGCCACCACCGCCCACGCCTCGTCCCAGTCGACCTCCACGTGCACGCCACCGCGCTTCACCAGCGGACGGCGCAGGCGGTCGGGGTCGTCGTGCAGTTGTTTGAGCGTGCTGCCCTTGGGGCACAAGAAGCCCTTGCTGAACACGTCGTCGCGGTCGCCGCGGATGCGCACCACGGTGTCGCCCCGCACCGTCACCTCCAGCCCGCATCCGGCCTCGCACAGCGGGCAGGTGCGGTAGGCGGTGCGCTCGGGCGCGGCGGAAGTCTCGTGATCGGTCCCCATGGGTGCCATCCTGTCACCGATGCGACACCTGTTTCCGCACGCGGCCGACACGAATCCCTCCCCACAGCCGGCCGACGATGCAGCCGACGACCTGGCCGTGCTGCGCGCTGCGTACGACGTGCCCCGCCAGCCGCCGCCCGGGCGGCCGTGGGTCTCGCTGTGCATGGTGACCTCGCTCGACGGCGCCACCGTTGCGGGCAGCACGTCGCGCGGCTTGTCGAACGCTACCGACCAGGCGCTGTTGTTGCTGCTGCGCACCTTCGCCGACGTGATCCTGGTGGGGGCCGCGACGGTGCGCGAGGAGCGCTACGGCCCGCCCCGAGGGGAGCACCAGCGCCTCGCCGTGGTATCGCGCACCGGTCGGCTCGACTTCGACTCGCCCCTGTTCACCTCCGGCAAGGGTGTGGTGGTGATGCCTGAGGACGCTCCGCCGGTGCCGGTGGAGAGCATCCGCGCCGGGCGCGGCGACATCGACATGCCCGCCGCACTGGCGGAGATGGCCCGCCGTTGGGACGCGCGCGTGGTGCAGGCCGAGGGCGGCCCAACGCTCAACGGGCTGCTGGTCGACGCCGACCTGATCGACGAGTTGAACCTCACCCTGTCGCCGCTGATCATCGGTGGCACCGGTCCGCGGCTGACCGCCGGCGGCGGGTCGGTGGTGCGCCGGATGTCGCTCGCCCACGTGATCGAGGACGATGGCTTCTTGTTCACCCGCTATCTGCGGGTCAATTCACCATCTGGATGATGGTGATCACCGCGTCGGCGTGGATCTGCGCCTGGTCGGGGGGCAGGTCATCGCCCAACTCGATGATGAACGACATCGCCTCCGGAACCTCGACGCGCACCCACGTGGCGGCGATACCGCTGAACGTCGAGCCGGTGCCCGTCAGCGCCTTGTAGGGCAGGCCGGTGAGTTCGGCGTACTTCTTGCGCAATGGCCCATCGGATCGCTGCGAGGGCAGGACGAGGAACGCGTTCTGGTGATACCACAGAGTGAGCCGCGGCGTGATCCGCTGGGCAAACGCGATGAACGCCTGCGTCTCGGGCTCGCTGGCCGGGCCGCTGCCGGAGTACTGGCTGTCGCCGGGTTGGCCGATCGGCCCCCAGCCGTAGGGGAAGTTGCGGTTGAGGTCGACCCCGTTGGCGTTGGTGCGCTTCTGCGCCGCCTGGCCGTCGGGGTTGAGCATCGGCAACAGCCACAGGTCGTAGCCCGCGGGCAGGTCCATCGTGCGCAGCAGGTCGATCACTGCCAGGCCGTCGTCCTCGTTGCCGTGAATCACGCCGACGACGACGATCGGTATGCCGCCGGCTGTGCCGCGGTGGTAGGCCACGATCGGGCGGCCCTCCACGCTGGTGCCGATCACCTCCTCGCCCAAGAACCCGGGGATCGTGGTCGTGGTGGTAGGCGGGATCGTGGTCGTGGTGCTGGTCGACGAGGTGGTGGTCGACGAAGTGGTGCTGCTCGAGCTCGAGGGTGCGCTGGTAGCCGCCACAGCGGTGTTGTCACCCGCGGCAGACTCGTTGCCCGTCGTCGAACTACAGGCGACGACCGTGGCGGCGATCGCCAGTGCGGCTAGTGCTCGGCGCGTGCTCATGACCCCTGCATCTTCTCCAACAGCACCAGTTCGCGCTGGAAGTCGGAGGCCGCGTCGAAGCCCTTGTAGACGCTGGCGAAACGCAGATAGGCGACCTCGTCGAGGCAACGCAGACGGTCGAGCACGCCGAGACCCACCGCCCGCGACGCAACCTCGCCGCCCTGCACGCGCATGTCGTCCTCGACCGCCTCGGCCAGATGCACTATCTCGTCGATCGACACCGGCCGCCCCTTGCAGGCCGCGGCCACTCCGGCGACCAGCTTGGTGCGGTCGAACGGTTCGCGGCGGCCGTCGCTCTTCACCACCACCAAGGGCACCTCCTCAGCGCGCTCATAGGTCGTGAAGCGGTGCGAACACACCGGGCACGACCTCCGGCGGCGGATGGTGGAGCCCTCCTCTGCCTCGCGCGAGTCGATCACCTTGGTGTCGTCGGCGAGGCATTTCGGGCAGCGCACGGCGGTCACGCTAACGCGTCGAGTCGCGCGCACACCGGGCGCGACGACGCCAAGCACCGCCGCTAGGGCAGGACGACGACCTGCCCCACTTCCAGCGCCGCACCACCATTGACCTCGACCAGCCGCTCGAGATAGCGCTCGGTCGAAATATCGCCGTGATAGCGGCGGGCCAGCGACCACAGCGTGTCGCCCGGCTGGACGACGTACGACGCCGTTGCCGCTGCCGGGTCGGCGTCGGCGTCGCCGGCGAGTGCCGGACGAGCCGTGGGAGCGGAGGCAGGGGCGCCCCCACGGCTCGCCAGAACTTGGCCGGTACTCCACGCCACCGAACACAACACGGCGACAAGCACCAGCAGAACCGCCAAACGGCGGCGGATGTACACCGCTCGCGGGCGACGGCCCACGGCGTAACGCGAGGGCACGACGGCAACGAAGCGGCCCGCGGGCGCGCCACGCACTACTGAAACTGTGCGAGCGGTGCCGGTGGTGGTAGCGGCGACGGCGGCGACGGACATCGTGGGACTCCTCTCGACGAGAGCCGGACGTGGATGCGTACCGGACAGGGATGACGGGTTTCGGCTTGCCTGAACTGAATAGAGATCGAACAGGTGTTGCCCGAACGACTGTTCGCAGTCTGCCCGAACAGTTGTTCGCTGTCAACTCCGGAGCGAACATTTGTTGCACGAACGGATGTTTGACCTCTCCGCCGAACACGTGTACGCTGACCCCATGGCCGAACAGCTCACCGCCCGCCAACGCGGCATCCTCGACATGATCGAAACCAGCATGCGCGAACGGGGCTACCCGCCCAGCGTGCGCGAGATCGGTGAAGCCGTCGGGCTCACCTCCCCCTCCACGGTGCACAGCCACCTCGCCAGCCTGCAGCGCCTCGGCTACCTGAAGCGCGACCCAACCAAGCCGCGGGCGATCGAGGTGCGCTTCGATCCCTCCTCGGGCGCAGCCATCGAGCGCCGGCCTGTGCGGCACGTGCCGTTGGTGGGCGATGTCGCCGCCGGCACCGACGTGCTCGCCCAGGAGAACGTCGAGGAACTGTTCCCGCTACCCGAAGACTTCACCGGCACCGGCGACCTGTTCATGCTCCGCGTCCGCGGCGACTCGATGGTCGATGTCGGCATCATCGACGGCGACTTCGTCGTCGCCCGCGCGCAGGCCACCGCCGACAACGGCGAGATCGTCATCGCCGGCATCCCCGGCGAGGAGGCGACGGTGAAGACCTACCAGCGCAAGGGCAACACGGTCACGCTGGTGCCCGCCAACTCCCGCCTGTCGCCATTGGTATTCGCCGCCGACGAAGTGCAGATCTTCGGTCGTGTCGTCACCGTCATGCGCCGTCTCTGAGGTCGTCTCCCCTGCTCGCTACTGCCAGGGCGCAACCGGCGACTGTCCTGGCGGTGCGGAGGGCGGCGGCGCAGGCAGCGGCGGATAGCCCACCGCCACCTGCGGCTGGTAGCCGGGCACTGTCGGCTGCTGCGGCCATTGGCCGAAGTAGCCAGGCGCGGCGGGCGGCGGCGGGCGGCGCCGTGAGCGGCCGAGCAGCAACAACACCACACCCAGCACCACGCCCACGACGGCGACAGCAACGCCGCTCACCAACAACGCACTCGCATCGCCCTGCGGGTCGCGCCCGACGGCAATCGCGAAGTCGCTGTCGTTGCTGACCACGCTCAGCGAGTACGAGCCAGTCTCGTTGATCGTCACCGCGCTGTGCGCTGCACCGGTGTAGTCGTCGGTGGAGTACGACGGACCGTTCACGTCGCGTAGCGCCAGCGCAGTGCCGTCGGCGGAGGTGAGCGTCAGCGACACCTGCGGCAGGTCGTCGTCGGAACGGGAATACAGCGCGCCCTGGGCGGCGCAGTCACCCTCCACCTCACCCACTCGCCCCTCGGTCTCGACGTACAGCGTGAACGTGCCGGTCTCGGTGAACTCGAGGGTGGTGGTGCAGCCCACCGGCGCGCGCGCGAACTGCTCGACTGTCGCCTCCTCGTTCGCCGCGCCGAGCCCGATCAGCGCGATGCCCACCAGCACACCCGCAGCGAGCACGATGATGCCGCTCACCGTCAACCCGCGGCCTCCCTTGGTCGGCTTGGTCGGCGGTGACTGCGGAGCCACCGGGGGGTACGGGGCCGCGCCACCGTACTGGGGCGCGCCGGGAGGGGGCAGCCCGGGTTGCGCCACCGGCGGCGCGAGGGCCGGTGGAGTGGGCGCCGCGCCCTGCGGTGGTTGCGGTTGATACGACATCAGTGCACCCCCAGTCGCCGAGCGACCAATTCGATCCGGTCGTCAGGTTGTACCACGGCGACACGCACGTTGTGCGCACCGCCGGCGCCGTAGAAGTCGCCAGGGCTCACGAGCGCACCCCCGACACGGGCCAGGCGGTCGGCGAACTGCCACCCGTCGCCCGCTGCGAACCACAGGTAGAACCCACCCGCGGGCAGCGGCACCTCCACCTGCGCCCAAGTCGACAGCACCGCGGCGAGCCGTTCCAAGCGACGGCGGTAGCGCTCGCGCTGCACCTGCACGTGCTCGTCGTCGGCCAGCGCCACTGCACCAGCAGCCTGCGCCGGGCCGGGCACCATCAGCCCGGCATGCTTGCGCACTTCCTTCAAGTAGTTCACCAACTCTGCGTCGCCGGCGTAGAAGCCGACCCGCACGCCAGCAAGGTTCGACCGCTTGGAGAGCGAGTGCACCGCCACGACGCCGTCGAGGCCCGAATGCAGGATGGTGCTCGCCGGCGCGTCCCAGGTGAACTCGACGTAGCACTCATCGCTGAACACCGGCACCCCATTGGCCCGCCCCCAGGCCGCGGCCGCGGCCAGGTCGGTGAGCGCGCCGGTGGGGTTCGACGGACTGTTCACCCACAACATCAGGGCACGCGCCGCGTCGGCTGCGTCGATCGCGGTCAGGTCGAGCCCGCCGTCGGCGCTCGGCGGCACCGCCACTGGCCGGCAGCCGGCGAGAATCGCCCCCATCTCGTAGGTGGGGTAGGCCACCGCTGGGTACAACACCGTGTCGCGCGCCGGCGTGCGCAACTTGAGGTACTGGGGGGTACTGGCCACGAACTCCTTGGTGCCCACACAGACCGCGATCTGCGTCGTCGGCACGTCGAGCGCAAAGCGGCGATCGATCCAGGCGTGGATCGCCGTCCGCAGCGCATCGGTGCCGATGCTGGCCGGATAGCCCCTCTCCGCGTCGCTGTGACTGAGCGCGTGCACTACCGCCGGCGGTGGGGGGTCGCAGGGAGTGCCGATCGACAGATCGACCACGCCACCAGGCAGCTCGGCGGCCTGCGCGGCCAGCGAGTCGAGCCGGTCGTACGGGTAGGGAGGGGGAACGAACCCTGCGGGCGAACTCATCGCCCCCCATCCTGCCCGCTGGCCTTCTCCTCGCCGCGTTCGATGACGAACTCGCCCAGCCTGCCCACAGAAGCGTCGGACAGCCGCGCGCGTACCCGCACACCGGGGGTGTCGTGGAAGGTACTCACCACCTCGCCCTCGCGGTGCACTGCGGCGAGCACGTCGCCGCGCTCGTAGGGCACGAGCAACTCGACCACGGCGGTGATCGCCCGCAGCCGGTCGGCGAGGGCAGTGAGCAGCCCGTCGATCCCGACGCCGGTGCGGGCGCTGATCGCCACCGACCCGGGGTGGCGAGCGACGAGGTCGTCGGCGACGTCGGGTGCAGCGTCGAACTTGTTGAACACGAGCAACTCGGGCACCGTGTCGGCATCGATCTCGGCCAGTACCTCGTGCACCGCGGCGATCTGGCCGTCGGGATCGGGCGCACTGCTGTCGACGACGTGAACCAGGAAGTCGGCGTCGCTGGCCACCTCCAGCGTGCTCTTGAACGCCTCCACCAGACCATGTGGCAGACGGCGAACGAAGCCGACCGTGTCGGTGAGCAACACCGGCTCGCCGCCTGGCAACGACAGGCGGCGGGTGGTGGGATCGAGGGTGGCGAACAACCGGTCTTCCACCAATACGCCCGCCTGGGTGAGCCGATTGAGCAATGTCGACTTGCCGGCGTTGGTGTAGCCGACGATGGTGACCGCCGCCAGCCCGCTACGCGCCCTGCTCTTGCGCTGCAGGCTGCGCGTGTGCTGCAGGTCGCGCAGATCGCCCTCCAGCTTGGTGATGCGGCGCATGATCCGCCGCCGGTCGACCTCCAGCTTGGTTTCGCCCGACCCGAAACGGCTGCCAACCCCGCCGCGCTGCTGCGACAGCTTGGCATTGGCACCACGGCGCAGCCGCGGCAGCCGGTAGCGCAACAAGGCCAGCTCGACCTGCGCCCGGCCCTCCAGAGTGTGCGCGTTCTGGGCGAAGATGTCGAGGATCACCGCGGTGCGGTCGAGCGCCGTTCGCCCGAGCAGCTTCTCCAGGTTGTACTGCTGCGCAGGACTGAGCTCGTTGTCGAACACCACCGTGTCGGCATCGACCACGAGGCACAACTCACGCAGCTCCTCGGCCTTGCCCTTGCCTATGAACCAGGTGTGGTCGGGTGCGTCGCGGCGCTGCACCACGCGCCCGGCCTCGTCGGCACCGGCGGTGTCGATCAGGAGTGCCAGCTCGTCGAGGCTGGCATCGGTCTCCATATCGGTGTGGCCCGGCAGGGTGACGCCGACAATGACGATGCGCTCGCGCTTGGTGCGCTCGATGAGCGTCGCGCCGAGGGCTTCGTTGTAAGGAGAGGACGTCATCGTTGCC
The DNA here is from genome assembly GCA_963169215.1 of Actinomycetota bacterium. Lineage (GTDB taxonomy): Bacteria > Actinomycetota > Acidimicrobiia > Acidimicrobiales > Ilumatobacteraceae > UBA668. Next base: position 4,525 of record CAUJEE010000093.1, on the reverse strand, counting down.
TTTCGCCGACGGTCAACCGTTGTCGACGGCTGCCGCCGCCCCGGCCACTTCGACCTCGACGCCGGCCACGAACTGCGCCGGGCCGACGAGAGTCACCCTGCCGGGCGACGGCTGGTGCAGGCGCACTCTTGCATCACCGCCGTCCATGTGCACCACGATTTCGCCGTCGGGGGCATTCACCAGGCCCCACTCGGCCGCGGCCCATGCTGCCGCGCACGCCCCGGTGCCACAAGCCTCGGTGATCCCCGCGCCGCGCTCGTGCACACGCATGCGGATCGCGTTCGGCTCCGGCCCGGGCTCGACGATCTCCAGGTTGACGTGCCCGAGCACCGCGCCGAGCACCGGCAGGTCGACCGCGGCGACTTCTTCGACCGCCACCACGCTGTGCGGATTGCCAAGGTCGAGGTGGCGCACCGGGCGCAGCGGGTCGCAGTGCAGCAGATCCCAGTCGCGCGGTTCGGGCAGATCGCCCACTTCTCCCATGTCGACCGCGGCCTCGATCAGGTGGCCATCGGCGGTCGACTCGATCGTCACAAGCCGCTCGCCCGCATCGGTGAGGATGCGCACCTGCTCCATGCCACCCGCGCGACGCGCAATCGCCTGAGCCAAGCAACGGATGCCGTTGCCGCTCATCTCCGCGCGCGAGCCATCGGCGTTGTACAACACCATGCGCACCGCGCAGGTCGCCGAAGCGGCGGCGGCGTCGTCGGAGATGCCCAGCAACAGACCGTCGGCCCCCACACCGCGACGGCGGTCGCACAACCGGCGCGCCAGCGCCGCCACGTCGCCGGCGGTCACGGCCGCAGGGGGGTCGAGCAGCACTAGGAAGTCGTTGCCCAGGCCGTGGTGCTTGGTGAGCGAGATGGTGGTCATCAACCCTCGAGTCGCGGCAGCACCTCGGCCACCGGATCGTCTTCCACTGGCACCCAGCGTATGCGAGGGTCGCGGCGGAACCACCGCAGTTGGCGCACTGCAAACTGCCGCGTGCGGGTGACGATGGTGTCGACCGCCTCGGCCAGCGAGCAGCGCCCGACAAGGTGCTCGATGATCTCCTTGTAGCCCAGTGCCTGGCGGGCGGTGCGCGACATGCCGTCATGCACGGCGACGAGGCGTTCCACCTCGGCCACCAGTCCGGCGGCGATCATCCTGTGCACCCGCGCCTCGATCCGCTCGGCCAGCGCAGCGCGGGGCCACTCGATGCCGACCTGCACGAACGGCACCGGCGGATAGCTGGCCAGGCCCGGGCCGAACGAGCTGAACGGTCGGCCGCTGCCCTGCACCACCTCCAGCGCGCGCACGATGCGCCGCGTGTTGGACGGCTCCATCCGCGCCGCGGCAACCGGGTCGCACGCGGCCAGTTCGGCGTGAAGCGCCTGCGGACCTTCCACCGCGGCCCGCCGCTCGAGCGCGGTGTGGATCTGCGGCCAGCGGCCGGGAATCTCCATCGGGTCGGTGAGGGCGCGCAGGTACAGGCCGGTTCCGGCAACCAACACCGCTCGTCCGCTGCGCGCCGCGATCGTGGTCAATGCTTCCCCGGCGACGCTCGCGTACTGGGCCACGGTGAACTCCTCCCCCGGGCCGACCAGGTCGAGGCAGTGGTGCGGCACCGCGTCGCGGTCGGCGGCGGAGGGTTTGGCTGTGCCGATGTCCATCCCGCGATACACCTGCATCGCATCGACGGCGACGATCTCGCATCCCGCATGGGTGGTGGCGTAGGCCATCGCCACGTCGCTCTTGCCCGACGCAGTGGGCCCGACGATCACCAGCGGCCTGGTCACAGCGCGCCGTTCACCAACGCTGTCGCCCTCGGTCACCGGCCAGGGCACTCACCCGGCCATGACCGGGATGCGCCGCCGATGACGCGGCTCGGCCAACACTTCCAGCAGGCGACCGGTGAGGTGATGCGGCGCCGCACCAGTGACCTCGGTGGTGGCATAGGCGCCCACCCGCACGGGCACTGTGGGCGGGAAGTGCACCAGCTTGTTCTGCCGTGTGCGGCCCGACCACAGCGACGGGTCCTTCTTGCTCGGGCCTTCCACCACTACTTCCTCGATGCGCCCGATTCGCGCCCGATGCTTGTGCAGGGCGCTGTGTTCGACCACCACCCGCAACCGCTGAAACCGCTCGGCGGCCACCGCCGGATCGACGAACAGGTCGGTCATCGCTGCCGCCTCGGTGCCCTCCCGCGGCGAGAACACGAACGTGTAGGCATAGTCGTACTCGGCCTGCGCAGCAACCTCCAGCGTGCGGGCGAAGTCGGCATCGGTCTCACCGGGGAAGCCGACGATGATGTCGGTGCTCACTGCCAGATCAGCCACGACCGCCCGCGCCTCGGCGAGACGAGCGAGGTACCGTTCGGCGGTGTAGCCGCGATGCATCACCGCCAGCAGCCGGTCGCTACCCGATTGCAGCGGGTAGTGCAGGTGTTCGCACACTGTCGGGGTCGCGGCCATCGCCGCGAACGTCTCCGCACGCATGTCCTTGGGGTGCGGACTGGTGAACCGCACCCGCCGGATACCGGGAACCTGTCCGCACGCTGCGAGCAGTTCGGCGAACAGCGGCCGCAGCCGGGCCTCGGTGTCGCCGGCGCTGCGCGCCGCTAGTTGCAGGTCGCGACCGTAGCTGTTCACGTTCTGGCCGAGAAGGGTGATCTCGCTCACCCCGTCGTCAGCGAGCGAGCGCACCTCGGCGACGATGTCGTCGAATGGTCGGCTGAACTCGGCGCCTCTCACCGCGGGAACTATGCAGAACGCACAGTTGTTGTCGCATCCGATCTGGATCGTCACCCACGCGGCGTGATCCACCTCACGTCGCGCCGGCAGTGCGCTCGGGAACAGGACATGGTCGTCGAACACGGCCGCGTCGAAGATCTCGGTGACTGCTCGCCCCGTGCCCGCTGCCGAGCGCAACAGTTCGCCGGCCCGGTGCACGTTGTGGGTACCCATCACCACGTCGACCCACGGGGCCCTGCGCGCCACCAGTTCGCGATCCTTCTGCGCGAGGCAGCCGGAGACCACGATCTGGCGGCCGTCGCGTGATTCCTTCCACTGCTTCAGCCAGCCGAGCTTGCCGTACAGCTTGTTGTCGGCGTTCTCGCGGATGCAGCAGGTGTTGAGCACGATCACATCGGCATCGTCTTCGACGGAGGCCTCGGACAGCCCCTCGGATTCGAGCAGTCCGGCGATGCGCTCGGAGTCGTGCTCGTTCATCTGGCACCCGAAGGTGCGCACGACATACGTGCGGGGCTCCGGCTGCGGGTTCATGGCACCGAGGCTACCGCCCGCACTCGGCCGCCTCCGGGGGTGAACCAGCGGAGGCGGCCGGCGGGTGGGCGCTGCGCGGCTACCCGGTGATCAGTCGATCTCGATCGGCTGTTCGTCGTCGGCGGTGAACGCCGCGCCGTCGGCGTCGCCGATGCCCGCCTGCTGGCGCACCTTCTCCGACACCTCGACCATGATCTCGGGGTTCTCGGTCAGGAAGTTCTTGGCGTTCTCACGACCCTGGCCGAGCTGCTCGCCGTCGTAGGTGAACCACGCCCCCGACTTCTTGACGATGCCCATGTCGACGGCCATGTCGAGCAGCGAGCCTTCGCGCGAGATGCCCCTGCCGTACATGATGTCGAACTCGGCCTGGCGGAAGGGCGGTGCCACCTTGTTCTTCACCACCTTCACCCGGGTGCGGTTGCCCACCACCTCGGCACCGTCCTTGATGCTCTCGATGCGGCGGATGTCGAGGCGCACCGACGAGTAGAACTTCAGCGCGCGGCCGCCGGGGGTGGTTTCCGGTGATCCGAACATCACGCCGATCTTCTCGCGCAACTGGTTGATGAAGATCATGATCGTGTTCGTGCGGTTGAGGTTGGCGGTCAGCTTGCGCAGCGCCTGGCTCATCAGGCGGGCCTGCAGACCAACATGCGTGTCGCCCATCTCGCCCTCGATCTCGGCTTTCGGAGTGAGGGCGGCCACCGAGTCGATCACCACCACGTCGAGCGCACCGGAACGCACCAGCATGTCGGCGATCTCGAGTGCCTGCTCACCGGTGTCGGGCTGGCTGATCAGCAACTGATCGATGTCGACCCCGATCGCCCGGGCATAGGTGGGATCCATCGCGTGCTCGGCATCGATGTAGGCACAGATACCGCCCGTCTTTTGGGCCGAAGCGACAACGGTCAGCGCCAGCGTCGTTTTACCCGAGCTCTCCGGCCCGTAAACCTCAACGATGCGGCCGCGAGGGAAACCACCTACCCCGATCGCCGCATCGAGGCTGAGACACTTTGTCGAGATCGCCCCAAAATCCTGATGAGGCCTCTCGCCCAGCCTCATTATCGAACCTTTGCCAAACTTCTTCTCGATCTGCAGTAATGCCGACTCTATCGCTTTTCCTTTATCGATGCTCATTTGTTGTGTTTCCTCCCATCCAATAATTCCACAGTCTCCATTAACCGAAGACAGTCTAACACAAATGCGACCCTGTTGCACAAATAATACACACAATTTCCCCAAAATAGTTGGGAAAGACCAAGGAG
>CAUJEE010000092.1 GCA_963169215.1 Actinomycetota bacterium | reverse complement strand
GCGACCGTCGACGATCGTGTGCCAGGCGCTCACCGGCCCGCAGCGCAGCCAGGCCTCGATCGGGTCGGCCAGCGCGCCGGCGAAAACAGGCCCGGCCAGCCGCCACACCGCGACGTCGGCCACCGCCCCCGGGGCGAGCACGCCGATCTCGCCCCCGCGGCCGAGGCACCCGGCCCCGCCGCGGGTGGCCATCTCCAGTGCCATGCGCGCGGTGCCCGCCGCGGCGCCGTCGCGCAGCTTGGCGAGCAACATCGCCTGACGGGCCTCCATCCACAGCGAGGCGCTGTCGGCCGACGACGAGCCGTCGACACCCAACCCCACCTTCACGCCCGCGGCGCGCAGGGCGACGACGGGGGCGATGCCGGAGGCGAGGATCAAGTTGCTGCTCGGGCAATGGGCCACACCAACGCCGGCCGCGCCGAGGCGCTGCACCTCGTCGTGGTCGGGCATCACGCAGTGCGCCACCCAGGTGCGGTCGCTGCACCAACCTGTGCGCTCGAGATACTCCATCGGGCGACAGCCGAAACGCTCAAGCGAGAAGTGGTCGTCCTCGGCGTTCTCGGCGAAGTGCGTGTGCAGCCGCACGTCGAGCCGCTCGGCCAGCTCCGCGCTGCGCACCATCAACTGTTCGGTCACGCTGAACGGGCTGCACGGTGCGAGCGCGATGCGCACCATCGCTCCGTGGCGCCGGTCGTGATGTCGCTGCACGGCCGACTCGCACGCGGCCAGGATCTCGTCGTCGTCGGCCACCACGTCGTCGGGCGGTAACCCGCCGTCCTTCACGCTGAGGCTCATCGACCCGCGCGTGGGATGAAAGCGCATGCCCAGCTCGTGAGCCGCCGAGATCGCGGCCCCCAACAGGTCGCCTGCACCCCGCGGGTGCAGGTACAAGTGGTCGCTGCTGGTGGTGCAACCGCTCAGCGCCAGTTCGGCCAGGCCGACGAAGGTGCTGGCGAACACCGCCTCCTCGTCGATCGCCCGCCACAGCGGGTACAGCGACTGCAACCAACCGAACAGCGGCTTGTCGGTCATCCCCGGATAGGCGCGGGTGAGGTTCTGGAACAGGTGGTGGTGGGTGTTCACCAGCCCCGGCGTCACCAGGCAGTCGCCGACGTCGATCGTCTGCGCCGCGGCCGGTGGGGGGTCGCTGGCTGCGCCGACGGCCTCGATCAGATTGCCGGTGATCGCCACCCAGCCCCCCGCCAGCTCGCGGCGCTCGGTGTCGACCGTCGCCACCAGGCGGGCGTTGCGCAACAGCAGATCGGTCATCGCATCACTGCAGCGAATCGATCAACAGGCGGATGTCGTCGAGCGTCGTGCGCGGGTTCACCACGCAGATGCGCAGCACCGGCTCGCCGGCCCACGAGGTGGGCACCACGAACGCCACCTGCTCGGCCAGCAACCGATCGCTCCAGGCCTGGTAATCGGCCTGGCCCCAGCCGCGGCGGCGGAACAGCACCACGCTGAGCTCCGGCTCGATCACCAACTCGAGGTGTGGCGCGGCGGCGATCAGCCGCGCTCCCTCGTGGGCCACGCGCAGGGTGGTCTCCACCGCCTCGCGGTAGGCCGCGGTGCCGTAGGCCGCGAGGCTGAACCAGAATGGCAGCCCGCGGGCGCGGCGCGAGAGGTGGTGCGCGTAGTCGCTGGGGTTCCACTCGCCCGCACCGTGCTCGCCGTCGGTGTGCAGCACGTCGAGGTACTCCGCGTGCTGAGTGTGGGCGACCTTCGCCTCGGTGGGATCGCTGTACAACAGGGCACAGCAGTCGTAGGGGGCGAACAGCCACTTGTGCGGGTCGACGATGAAACTGTCGGCGCGCTCGATGCCGCGGAACTTGTCGCGCACGCTGGGGGCGGCGAGTCCGGCCCCTCCGTAGGCACCGTCGACGTGGAACCACACGCCCAGTTCGGCGGCGATGTCGGCCGCAGCAGCAAGGTCGTCGACCACTCCGGCATTGGTGGTGCCGCCCGTGGCCACGATGGCGAAGATGCGCTCACGGTCGTCGGGGGCCATCGCCGCGATCGCGTCGCGCAGGTTCTCGACGTGCAGGCGCCCCTCGGCGTCGCTTGCGACCGCGACCTCGTCGGCGTCCATCGCCCGGCAGGCGAGCGCGATCGAACTGTGCGCACCCTTCGACGACACGATCAGGCCGCGGGTGCGGTCGAAGCGCCCCCCGGCCTTGGTGCGCCAGCGGTGGCGGGCGACGATCAGCGCGCTGAGGTTGCCGGCGGTGCCCCCGGTGACGAACACTCCGCCGGCCGCGGCGGGCATGCCGGCCAGGTCGGCGATCCAGCGCAGCGCCTGGTTCTCGGCGAACACGGCACCACCGCCCTCCAACCACGATCCGCCGTAGATCGACGAGGCACCCACCACCAGATCGAACAGCACCGAGGCCTCCGTCGGCGCGGCGGGCACGAACGACAAGAAGCGCGGATGGTCGCTGGAGATGCACGCCGGGGCGAGCACGTCACCGAACACCCGCAGCGCCTCGAGCGCGCCGAGGCCGTGCTCGCTGATCGTGCTACCAGCCATCGCCTGCAGCTCGGCCTGAGTACGCGGGCCGTCGAGTGGCGGCTCCATGCGCACCCGATCGACCGCGTAACGCACGATGGCCTGGGTGAGCACCTCGACCGACGTGTCGCGCTGATGCATCCAGCGCACTCTAGTGCTGCTGTCGAAAGTCAGACGTTGACGTCGAGCAGTTCGCTGCCCTCGTGGCGTTGCACGGCATCGCGGTTGAGCAGAAACCCGAGCAGGGCGGCGATACCGGCCGATCCGATGATCGCGACAACGGGGAACAGCACGAGAGCGACGAGCATCACTACGGCACCGGGCACGACGTCACCCTACTGGCTTGTAGGCCCAGGCCTCAATCTCGACCACAGCCGTGCCCACCAGGCCGGCGATGCCCACCGTGCTGCGCGCCGGGCGATGGTTGCCGAAGGCCTTGACGTAGGCCTCGTTGAAGGTGGCGAAAGTGTCTATGTCGGTGAGGAAGCAGGTGGTCTTCTTCACGTCGGCCAGGGTGGCACCGTGCTCGGCGAGCAGTGCCTTCAGGTTGGCGACCGCCTGCGCGGTCTGGCCGGCGACCCCGCCGGCGACGATGGCGCCGTTCTTCAGGCCGAGTTGGCCCGACACGATGATCCAGTCGCCGGCGCGCACGGCGGGGGTGTAGGGACCGATCGGCTTGCTCATGCGGTGCTCGCTTGGCTCATGAGGGCATCGTAGGCCAGCGCGGGGCGAACCCGTCGTGTCGCCACACCGCCAGCGCCACCGCGGCGAACACCGCGTCGCTGCCGTTCACCGCGTCGCCCGTCGCGTCTTCGTGAATCGTGACTGCAACGAGCGGGGTGTCCGCGGCGCGCAGCACCCCGAAGCTGCGGATGGTGAGGTCGCGCGGCACGCCGTCGGTGCCGACCGCGATCGCCTCGTGGCGTACCCAGCCGAGCGCCATGTGCGCGGCACCGATGCAGTAGCTGCGCAACACCACCGCGTCGAGCACGGCGCCGCAGTGCACCTCCACCTCGATCGTGCCGTCGGCGCGCACCGCCGCCCGTGCGCGGGCGCCGTTGGGGGCGGTGACCCACCCGTCGGCGGGGGCGAGCAGTACGGCAGCCTCTGCCCACCCCGCGGCGCGGATCGCAACCGAGGTCGGCGGGCCGACGACATCGACCTCCTCCACCACCAATCCGGGAGCGACGGCGCGGATCGCGTCGGCGACACCCGCGGTGCGCGCCACGCGCACCACCCCCGTGCCATCGGCGCGTACTCCGGCCGCCAGCGGTGGCCGCTTGGCCCCGAGGCACACCACGTCTTCGCGCGAATAGGCGGCGACCACCGCCCGGCCGTGCTCGCGCGCCAAGCGGCGGGCGACGCTCGCCACCTCCGAGTCGCGCTTGGCGCCGAACGCCCCACCGTTGGTGAGCGGCCCCACCGGCTCACCGTCGGGCGCACACCAGGCGGCATCCGGCTCGAGATAGGCCGGCTCGACCCAGGTGGTCTGCAGCGTGCGCACCCAGTCGCCGGGGGGCACCTCGATCGGCCACGACAGCGGCTGCGTGGTGTGGCGGCCTTGCACCTTGCCCGCTGCCTGGCGGGCGGCGGTGAGCGTCTCGCCCACCACCCAGCTGCCGTCGGCGGCGCGCACCGCATGCAGCGCGTCGCCGGGCGCGCTGTCGGCCGCGAACGCGACCGCGCCGAGGGCCACGTGCGGGCCGACCTGCTGTGGCGCGCCGCCCTCCAGCGTGGCCCGCACGGCTGGGGCCGCGAGGTCGCGGGCCGGTGTCGGGGTGGCGACGTCGACAGCGTGGCAGGTGGCCTCCACCACCGTGTTCCAGCCGGTGCAGCGGCACAGGTGGGCGAGCAGCGCGCGGCGCACCGCCGCCTCGTCGCGCGGTTCGGGCAGCGCCGCCAGGCGCATGACAATGCCCGGCGTGCAGAACCCGCACTGACTGGCACCGGCCGCGCAGAACCGATCACCCCAGGCGGCGGCATCGGTGAGACCCTCGACGGTGGTGACCGTCCGACCGCTCACCCGCGCCACCGGCGTGACGCACGCAACCCGCGGCTGGCCGTCGACCCACACCGTGCAGCAGCCGCACTGCCCCTGCGGGCTGCACCCGTCCTTGGCCGAGCGCACCCCCAGCCGGTCGCGCAGCGCCTCCAACAGCGAGCTACCGCCGGCGGGCACCTCCACCGGCGCCCCGTTGAGCGTGAAGACGACATCGCCGGTGGCCATCGGCGGCACCTTCCCATGCCCGCCCACCGCGGTGCAACCGTGATGACCCGCCACTACCGTTCAGCGTCGATGAAGACGACCCGCCGCCAATTGTTCACCACCGCCACCGCAGCCGTCGGGGGCGCCGTGCTGCTCACCGCGTGCGGCGACGACACCAGCGACGACACGAGCGAGTTCATCCTGGTGCAGCGCTTTGCGCAAGAGCCGCTGTTCGTGCCGCAGGTGGAGACCCGGCTGCCGGTGTCGATCCCCGGTGAGGATGGCGCTTTACTCGCCACCGGCCCGGCACGTATCGACGGCTGGATCGAGGACAGTACTGGTGCTCGCGTCGCCGAGGTGGTGGGCGTGCTGCGCAACGAGGGCATCACTGCGGCCTACTGGGAGGTGCGCGCCACGCTCACTGCGACCGGGGTTTACACGCTGCGCTTCGAGGGCGACGACGGCAGAGGCGCCGCCTTCCAGGTGTTCGACCCGGAGCAGGTGCAGAGCCCGATCACCGGCACAGCTCTCGCCCCGTTCGACACCCCCACCGTCGACGACCACCGCGGCGTCGAGCCCTACTGCTCGCGCACCGAGCCGTGCCCGTTCCACGAGGTGACGCTCACCGCCGCTCTCGAGTCGGGCAAGCCGGTGATCTACTTGGTGGGCACGCCCGCGCACTGCACCACCGGCACTTGTGGCCCGGGGCTCGACTTCCTCATCGATGAGGGCGAGCGGGTGGGCGACGCAGTGGTGATCGTGCATGCCGACGTGTACGCCGATGATCAGGCCACGGAGGTGGCGCCGGCAGTCACCGCTCTCGGCGTCGGCTACGAGCCGATCATCTATTTCTGCTCGGCCGACAACACCATCGTCGACCGCCTCGACGGGGTGTGGGACCGCGGCGAACTGCGCGAGCGCATCGAGCGAGTGACGGTCAGCTGAACGACTTGCCGCAACCGCACGAGCGGTTGCTGTTGGGGTTGGTGATCGCGAACCCGGCGTCGGTGAGGCCGTCCTTGTAGTCGAGCGTCGCCCCCGTCAGCAGTTGCGCCGAGGCCGCATCGACCACCACGCGCACCTCGTCGCCGTAGCTGGTCTGCTCGTCGTCGGCAGCGATGTCGCCGTCGAAGAACATCTCGTAGGCGAAGCCACTGCAACCTCCGGGGCGCACCGCGACACGTAGGGCGAGACCGGTTGCCCCCTCGGCGGCCAGGAGTTCTTTCACCTTGCGGGCAGCGTTGTCGGTGAGGGTGATCATGAAGGCGGAGTGTAGCGCGAATTCCCGTAGCATTTACTTCGTGAATGCCCCGCCGCCCGACGCCGAGACCATCACCTCGCTGTTGCGTTCGGTGATCGACCCCGAACTGGGGGCCGACATCGTCAGCCTCGGCATGGTGCCCGCGGTGTCGGTCGACCCCGACGGCGTGGTGACCGTGGAGGTCAAGCTCACCATTCGCGGTTGCCCTCTGCGGGCGCAGATCAAGAAGGACGTGGAGAGCCGGGTGGCGGTTCACCCCGGCGTCACCGACGTGCGCATCGAGTGGGGCGAGATGACCGCCGAGGAGCGCAGCGAGGTGATGACCAAGGCCCGCTGGAATGCTCGTGAGCAGGCCGCGACCACCAACGTGCCCAACACCACCAGGGTGATCGCCGTCGCCAGCGGCAAGGGCGGCGTGGGCAAGAGCTCGGTGACGGTGAACGTTGCCGTCGCCGTCGCCGCCCAGGGCTTCACCGTCGGGGTACTCGACGCCGACATCTGGGGTTTCTCCGTGCCACGCCTGTTGGGCATCGACGAGCCGCTGGAGGCGCGCCGCATCGAAGGCGTCGACAAGCCGCGCATCATCCCCAACAGCCTGCCCGTCGGTCGCGGCCGACTGGAGGTGGTGAGTACGGGGTTCCTCGTGGAGGAGAGCACCGCGCTGATGTGGCGCGGGCTGATGCTGTCCAAGGCCGTCGAGCAGTTCCTCAATGACGTGCAGTGGGGCGAACTCGACTACCTGTTCATCGACATGCCCCCCGGCACCGGCGACGTGCAGATGGGCCTCGCCCGCATGCTGCCGCGCACCGACATCCTGATCGTCACCACCCCCGCGCTGGCCGCGCAGCGGGTGGCCGCGCGGGCGGCCGACATGGCCCGGCGCAGCTTCCTGCGCGTGTGCGGGGTGGTGGAGAACATGAGCGAGTTCACCTGCGAGCACGGCGAGACCTACGCCCTGTTCGGCACAGGAGGGGGGCAGGCGCTGGCCGACGAGATCGGTGTTTCGCTGCTCGGTCAGGTGCCGATCGAACCGACGGTGGCCGCCGGTGGCGATGCGGGCACGCCGGTGGCGCTGGCCGGCAGCGGGCGCGCCGCGGACGAGTTTCGTGCCATCGCCCGGCGCATCGTCGACGAGGTCGCCCCACCGGCGAACATGGCCGGATGCAGCGCCCGCATGCTGCAGATGGTGGCGGCGGCGCTCGACGCCGGTCAGTCGGGCCAGTCGTCGTAGTCGGGGTCGGAGGGCACGGCGATGCCGAACGGCTTGCCCTCGCCATCGCGCTTGAGGCGCACACGTACTGCGGGAGGCACGCCGATGGTGCGCGCCCACTGCATCACGGCCGACGCGGTGTCGTGCTCGCGTAGCTGCTGCAGGCACCACAGCGTGGGCGGCAGCATCGCCCACTCCTTGGCCTCCGCCCGCGCGAGACCGAGGTCGGGGTTGACCCACACCGTCTCCACCGCCTCCGCGCCATCGTGGTCGGCGTCTTGCCCCTCTGGGGCGACAGCGACGAAGAAGCGGGTGTCGAAGCGGCGCGCCTCGCCACGGGGGGTGATCCAGTTGGCCATCCACACCAGGTCGTCGGCAGCGATCACCAGGCCTGCTTCCTCCTGGCACTCGCGCACCGCGGCCGTACGGTAGGCATCGTCGCCGACACCGTCGGCCTCGTCGACTCGCCCGCCAGGGAACACATAGGTGCCGGACGCGAACACCATTGTCGAGTTGCGCCGCTGCATCAGCACCTCCAGGCCCGCCGGGGTGTCGCGAACGAGCAGCACCGTCGCCGCCGGCCGAATCGGAGTCTCGCTGTCACTCATGCGTTGAGCACGGTAGTCGGTGGCCTAGCCTCCCTGTCGTGCTGGTGTGGATGGACCTGGAGATGACCGGACTCGACCCGGCGGTCGATGTCATCGTCGAGATTGCGACCATCATCACCGACGACGACCTCAACGTGGTGGCCGAGGGTCCCGACCTGGTGGTGCAAGCAACGGAGGCGCAGCTGGCGGCGATGGATCCGGTAGTGGTGGACATGCACACCCGCAGCGGCCTGCTGACCGCGATCCGGTCGTCGACGATCACTCTCGACGAGGCTGGGCGCCTGACGTTGGAGTTCATCAAGCAGCACGTGCCCGAGCCACGCAAGGTGCCGTTGTGCGGCAACTCGATCGGCATGGACCGGCGCTTCCTCGCGGCCTATCTACCCGAGATCGAGAACCACCTGCACTACCGCAGCGTCGACGTGAGCAGCATCAAAGAGCTGGTACGCCGCTGGTACCCCGCCACGCTCGACACCCTGCGCCAGAAGCAGGGCGCCCACCGCGCCCTCGACGACATCCGCGAGAGCGTCGCCGAGTTGCGTCACTACCGCGAGCACGTGTTCGTGCCCCAGCCAGCGCCGGCCCCGTCGCCGGCGCCGGCCGCCGGCGAATAATCGGTTGCATTCGTCGGCCCGGCATGCTTGCCTATAGGGCGATGATCCGCAGCACACTCGCCCGCAGCACGGCCCCGGTGGCCGCCGTAGCGCGCCCGTGCACCAGCGGGTCGGGCATCGGCTACCTGTGGCGAGATCTGTCGGCCGCCAGCCAGCACCGCATGAATTCCACTTTCGCGGCAACCACCAAGCCCACCGCCCGACACCTCGGGATGGCCACGACGTAACCAAGCGTCGTAAGCGCCTCCGAGGCCGTCGGGATCACAGGATCCCGACGGCCTTTCTGGTTTTCCACCTTCCAACCGCTCCGAGAGAAGCCCCCGATGTACACCCTCAACGAACACCTCGACATCACCGAGTTCGACGAGATCGTCGAACCGATCGCCGTGCGCGTCGCCACCCCGCGCTGCGCCGACGGTCACGGCACCCTCACCCACCTGTTCTTCTCCGACAGCCCGCTCGACACCGCCCGGGCGAAGGCGATCTGCGGCAAGTGCAAACTTGCCGACGACTGCCTCGCGGGCGCGCTCGAACGCGCCGAGCCGTGGGGGGTGTGGGGCGGCGAACTGGTCGAGAACCGGCGCGTCGTCGCCGTCAAGCGACCACGTGGCCGACCCCCCAAGCACCCCCGCCCGGTCGTAGCCGTCGAGGAAGTGCCGATCCCCCCGCACCTTGTGGCTGACCGCTCGCGGTCGGAACGGGTCGCCTGACCAGATCCCCCGACCGCCGCCGGTGGCGACGCTTAGGCGACCCACCGGCGGCGAGGGGGCACCGGTAGCGTGGCAGTCGTGCAGGTTCGCAAGCGGCTGCTGTTCGGCTCGTTGGCCGTGTCGGCGGTGATGTCCACGGCCATCGGCTGGGCCATCGCCCAGAACGGCAGCGACACCAGCGACGGTCCAGACGTTGACGTCGGCCTGATCGAAACCAACGACGACGTGCGCGGCGAACCGCTCGCCGATGCCACGGTGCAGACGCTGGAAGGCGCTGACGTACGCATCGCGTCGCTTACCGGTCAGCCGCTGGTGCTCAACGTCTGGTCGTCGACCTGCATCCCCTGCCGGGAGGAGTTGCCCGCCTTCGCTGCCGTGCACCAGCGCTACGGCGACCGGGTGCGCTTCGTGGGCATCGACTACCTCGGTGCCAGTGCCATCGAGGAGCAGTTCGCCCGCGACAAGGGCGTGCAGTACGAGCTGCTCTACGACACCAACGGCGAGTTCATCGTGGCCTCCGGATTGGCCGCGTTCCCGGTCACCCTGTTCGTCGCGCCCGATGGCACCGTCGTGCGCCAGACCGGCCAGCTCGACGAAGCCGAGCTCGAACAGTATGTGCAGGAGCTGCTCGCGTGACCGCCACCCTGCTCGCCCTCGACCCACGGTTGGCCAACGGCTTCACCCAGGGCCTGCTGGCCGCGATCAATCCGTGCGGCTTCGTGCTGCTGCCCACCTACCTCCTCTACTTCCTCGGCATGGAGAACCTGCGGCCGGGGGCGGAGAAGACGTCGATCACTCGCGCGCTGGCGGTGAGCCTGTCGGTGTCGGCCGGGTTCATGTCGGTGTTCGTCGTAATCGGCGTGATCACCAAGTGGAGCACGCGCTGGTTCATGGACCAGGCGCCCTACCTGGCGTTGGTCATGGGGCTCGCGCTGGTGGTGCTCGGCATCGCCATGCTGTTCGGGTACCGGCTGCCGTTCACCACCCCCAAGCTCGACGTCGGCCGCCGCGACCGCTCGGTGCGCAGCATGTTCGTGTTCGGCATCGCCTACGCGGTCGCCTCGCTCGGCTGCACCCTGCCCGGATTCATCTCCGTCGTGCTCGGCGGCGTCACCACCGATGGTGTGCTCACTGGTGTCGCCGGTGTCGCGCTGTACGGCCTCGGCATGGCGCTGCTGGTGACCGGGCTGACAGTCACACTCGCGCTGGCCAACACTGCACTGCTGCGGCTACTTCGCAAGGGCATGGAGTGGTTCGAGTACATCGCCGGCGTGTTCGTGCTGCTCACCGGCATGTACCTGGCCTACTACTGGTACACCGGCATCACCGACGACACGTCGACGCCGGGGGTGATCTCCGGCGCCGAATCCTGGCAGACCGATCTGAGCGCGTTCGTGCGCCGCAATCAGAGCATGATCGTGTGGCTGTCGGTGCTGGTAGTCGCAGGCGCGGTGGCGTTCGCGGTGTGGAACAAGCGTCGCCGCGACCACCAACCCGCCACCTGAGGGTCAGGGGGAGAGGCGGTCGATCTGCCAGCCGTCGCTGTCGGCTGCAGGCGTGTAGCGCAGGCGGTCATGGAGCCGGCTGGGACGGCCCTGCCAGAACTCGAATGCCATCGGCCGCAACAGCCAGCCACCCCAGAACGCAGGCCGCAGCACATCGCCGTCGCCGAAGGTGTCCGCCATCTGCTGCACGCGATCCTCCAACCACGCACGATCGGGGATCGGCTGCGACTGCGGTGAGGCCCAGGCCCCCACCTGCGACATCCGCGGCCGCGACGCGAAGTAGTCGTCGCTCTCCGCCTCGGGCACGCGCTCGGCAACAACCGTCACTCGCACCTGCCGGTGCAACTGCAACCAGGTGAACAGCATCGACGCCCGCCCGGTCGCCGTCAGCTCGTGGCTCTTGGCCGACTCGTAGTTGGTGAAGCAGGTGAAGCCGCGTTCGTCGGCGCCGCGCAGCAGCAGATAGCGCGACTGCGGCCAGCCGTCGGCATCGACAGTCGACAACACGAATGCATTCGGCTCGGTGCACCCGGCCTCGACCGCCTCGTCGAACCAGCGCCGCCACTGCACCATCGGATCGGCGTCGACGTCGGCCACGTCGAGGCCCGCCGTCTCGTAGTCGAAGCGATGACCGGCGAGATGTTCGACCGTGTGTTCGGCACGGTGTTCGGCGGGGTCGGGCGAACCGCTCATCGCGGCCCGATCACCTCGATGCCGCGCATGTACTTGTGCAGCACGGCAGGCACGGCGACACTGCCGTCGGGCCGGCGGAAGTTCTCGATGATCGCGGCCCACACGCGTGGCACGGCCAGCGCCGAGCCGTTGAGCGTGTTGGCCACCGTGGTGCCCTTCTCGCCCAGCACCTTGTAACGAATGTCGGCGCGACGGGCCTGGTAGTCGCCGAACCAGCTCACCGAGCTGACCTCCAACCAGTTGTCGCACCCGGGTGCATACACCTCCAGGTCGAAGCTGCGATGGTGGCTCTGACCCATGTCGCCGGTGCAGATCTCGATGATCCGGTAGGGCAGGCCGAGGCCACTGATCAGCGCCTCGGCACGGTCGCGCAGCTCGATCAGCATCGCCGGCCCCTGCTCGGGTGTGGTGACGGCGAGGATCTCTACCTTGTCGAACTCGTGGGCGCGCAGCATCCCGCGCGTGTCGCGGCCGGCCGAGCCTGCTTCGCGCCGGTAGCACGAGGTGTGAGCCATCATCCGCTTGGGCAGGGTGTCCACGTCGAGCACCTCGCCGGCGTAGATGCTGGTGAGCGGCACCTCGGCGGTGGGGATGCACCACAGGTCGTCGCGCTCGATCGCGTACGCGTCGTCGGCGAACTTGGGCAACTGCCCGGTGGCAGTGAGCGTGGCGGTGGTGACCAGCGACGGCGGGCGGATCTCCTCGAACGCATCGCTGTTCATGTCGAGCGCGTACTGGCACAACGCTCGCGACATCGTTGCCCCTGCACCGCGCTGCATGGTGAACATCGCCCCGCTGATCTTGGTCGCCCGTTCGTTGTCGAGAATGCCGAGCGCGGCGGCAGTCTCCCAGTGCGGCACACGCTGGTGCTCGGCGAACGAATCGGGCACGAACGGCCCCTTCACCACCGGGTTGTCGCCGTCGTCCTTGCCGTCGGGCGCATCGGTGTGGGGCAGGTTGGGGATGCGCAGCAGTAGGTCGCGCAACTCGGCCTGCAACGCATCGGCCTCGCCGGCGATCGTCGCCTCCTGCGCGCCGAGGTCGCGGCTCTTGGCTTGCAACGCGTCCGCAGCCGAAGCGTCGCCGTCGCGGCGGGCGAGGCCGACCTGCTTCGACAGCTCGTTCACCTCCGCGCGCAAGGCCTCGCGGCGAGCCTGTAGCTCGCGAGCGGCGCCCTCCACCACCAGCGCGCGCTCGAACTGGGCCATCACCTCCGGCTTGCCGCGGCGGGCGAGCGCGGTGCGGACACCGCCGGGGTCGTTGCGCAGCAGGCGGACGTCGATCACATCGGCAGGCTAGTTGCGCCGTCGACCGAACTCCCACCGATAACGTCGAGCGGATGGCAGCGGTCGAGGTGAACGGGCTTACGGTGCGCTACGGCGACGTACTCGCCGTCGACGACGTGTCGTTCACCGCCGATGCGGGCAAGGTCACGGCCGTGCTCGGCCCCAACGGGGCAGGCAAGACGAGCACGATCGAGGTGTGTGAGGGCTTTCGGTCATCGGCGGCGGGCGAGGTGCGGGTGCTCGATCTCGACCCGGCCAACGAACAGCGGGCGCTGAGCACGCGCATGGGGGTGATGTTGCAGCAGGGCGGCGTGTACCCCAGCGCCCGCGTCGGCGCCACCGCGCGCCACTACTGCGCGCTCTACAACCGGGGTGTCGATGCGCACGAGTTGGTCGACCGCGTCGGCCTCGGCGCACGCCGGGGTGCCACATGGCGGCGGCTGAGCGGTGGCGAACAGCAGCGGCTGTCGCTTGCGCTGGCTCTCGCCGCCCGACCGGAGGTGGCATTCCTCGACGAGCCCACCAGCGGGGTGGATGTGAACGGGCGGTCGACGATCCGCGAGATCGTGCGCGGCCTCGCCGCCGACGGGTGCGCGGTGGTGCTCGCCACCCACGAACTCGACGAAGCCGAGAGGGTCGCCGACCGAGTGGTGATCTTCGACCGCGGCCGGATAGTCGCCGACGGCACCCTGGCCGAACTGCGCCGCGGCCACGACGAGATTCGCTTCCGTAGCGCACCCCGGCTCGACCTGGCCGCGTTGGCGGCGGCGATCGGGATGATCGCCGCGCAGGTCGGCCCCGACGAATACGTGGTCGACGCCCCGCCACACCCCAAGCTGTTGTCGGCGCTCACCGCTTGGCTGGCCGAGCAGGGCCATCCGCTGGTCGACCTGCGCGCCGGCGAACAACGGCTGGAGGACGTGTTCCGCCGCCTCACCGCCGAGCGCGATGCCCCGCGCGAGAGGCGGGCAAGATGAGCCGCCTGCGCGCCCAGGTGGCGGCCGAGATCGACGTCGTGCGCCGCAACGGCGAGCAACTGCTGCTCACCCTCGGCATTCCGCTGATGATGCTCGTGTTCTTGAGTACCGTCGACCTGCTACCCACCGGCACCGAGGAGCCGATCGATTTCCTCGCCCCCAGCGTGCTCGCGCTGGCGGTGATGAGCACGTCGATGGTGAGCCTCGGCATCGCCACCGGCTTCGAGCGCAGCTACCACGTGCTCAAGCGCCTCGGTGCCACGCCGCTCGGTCGGCCGCGGCTGGTGGCCGCGAAGATGATCACAGTCACGTTGATCGAGTTGGCGCAGTTCGCGGTCCTGGTGCCAGTGGCCTACCTGCTCGGGTGGTCGCCGTCGTCGCCTGCTTGGCCGGCCGCAGTTGTGGCAGTTCTGCTCGGTACCGCGGCCTTTGCCGGCATCGGGCTGGTCTTCGCCGGTCGCCTGCGCGGCGAGGTGAACCTGGCCGCGCTCAACGGCCTGTACCTCGCCCTGCTGCTCGCGGGCGGCATCGTCGTGCCGTTCGCCGAGCTTCCCCGACCGCTGCGGGCAGTGGCGCACGTGCTACCCAGTGGTGCGCTGGCCGACGTGCTGCGCGATTCGCTCGGCCTGGTGGGCACTCGCCCCGGCGCCAGTTGGCTGGTACTCGCCGCATGGGCGCTGGCCGCCCCCGTCGTCGCGGCACGCACCTTCCGCTGGGACTAGCTCAACCGCCGCCGGTAGCTGTTCTCGCCGCGTTCGGTACGGGCGAACTGGGTGGCGTAGATGACGATGATCAGCACCGCCATGTAGACGTTGCCGCCCAGCTTCATGATCAGACCGGCAGCCTGTTGGTCTTCCATCGCGCCGAGGCCCCAGACCCGCACCGGTTGGTCGCCATAGCGGCTGTAGACCGGCTTGTCGGCCAGCGACAGCCACATCGCGGGCAGCGTGGGCACCACACCGAGCAGGAACAGGTAGACGATCTTGCCGCCGGGCTTCATCTGCAACTCGCGGAACGGCCCGACGAGCGGTGACCACATCAGCAGCGCCGTGCTCACCACCAACACGTGCAACGAATAGTGGAGCGGCGCACTGTTGGCCGCGTTGTTCACCACGTCGGGCACGTGCAACAACATGATCACCAAGTTGTAGATCACCGCCGCTGTGACCGGTCGGGTGAAGAAGGCCACCACCCGATAACCGCGGCCGGTGCCGATCACCACGCGCAGCAACCACTCGGGCGTCGCCAGCAACAGCAGCGGGGGCAGCACGTAACTGAGCAGCATGTGCTGCACCATGTGCACGCTGTACAGGTAGTCCTCCCCGATCTGGTGCACCGGCCATGTACTGGCGCCGAACATCACCACCATGCCGGCCACGAAGCACCACTGGTTGCGCCGACTCGCTGGTTGCTCCCCAGGCGGCACCGCCCGTGGCCCGAGCACGCGCACGGTGTACACGTACGCGCCGATGAGGAACCCGACGAGGACGTACACCTCGATGTTGGGCTGGAAGCGCCACGGGTCCGCGAATGCGGCGGCGGTCATCGCGTCAGAAGAAGAACCGGAAGGAGGCCAACGTGATGCAATACACCAAGATGGCGAGGAACAGCCCCATGTAGAACAGCAGGCTGAACAGCCGGTTGTCGAACTTGAGGTGCATGAACACGAGGATGATCATGAAGAACTTGATCGTCATCATGATGATCAGCGCCACAGTGGCCACCGTCTGCATGCCGTCGGGCCACCAGTAGGTGCTGGTTTCGAGCGCGGTCACCAACGCCAGCACGAGGGCGACGTTGATGAAGTAGCGATCAGTGGGGATGTGCGGCTCGTCGCTGCCGTGCGCATGCCCGTGGTGCTCGTGGGTGTCGGTGGTTGTCATCGTGGATTCCTCAGGCCGGGATCAGGTAGACGAGGGTGAAGATGACCACCCAGACGACATCGACGAAGTGCCAGTAGAGGCCGACCAACTCGACCGCCTCCGCCTTGTCGCCGGCCACCCGATTGCGGGTGATCATCGCCGCGAGCGCAAGCAGCATCAACACACCGATCGACACGTGCACCCCGTGGAAACCGGTGAGGGTGAAGAAGCTCGACGAGAACAGGCTCGTCGTGAAGCCGATGCCCTCTTGGTAAAAGGCGGTGAACTCGTACACCTGCGCGCCGACGAACAGCGACCCGAGCAGCGCAGTGGCCACCAGCCACAGCTTGGTGTTCGCGTCATCCTTGCGCTTGGCCGAGTTCACCGCCAGCACCATCGTCAGCGAGCTCATCAACAGCACGAAGCTGCTGATCGAGGTGAGCGGGATGTCGAACAGCTGGTTGGGGCCGGGACCATCGCCGGTGCGGCCGCGATAGAGCATGTAGGTGCTGATCAGGCCACCGAACAGCAAGCACTCGCTGCCCAGGAACAGCCACATCGCCAGCTTGTTGTTGCTGAGGCCGGTGGTGGTCACGTGGTGACCGGACTCATGGCCGGCATGTACGGCGGTGTCAGCCAACGGGATCGAGCTCCTTCATGTGGTGGTCGTCAGAGGGCGACTCGTAGTCGCCGGGCTCGGCGACGCTGGGCTCGAGCACCCAGCCGAACGCGCCGAGCAGCACGATCGCCGCGCCGACGAAGGCCATGATCAGGTTGAAGATGATGCCGTAGGCGATGATCGGCAAGCCGAAGGCGAGCACGATCGGCCAGTACGACGGAGACGGCAGGTGGATGTGTGCGTCGCCGCGAGCCTCTTCGGCGGCCAGCACCTCCTCGGCCGTGCTGGTCTTCTTCAAACGCACGCCCTTGTCGGTATCGACCTCTTCGTACTTGCGGTGGAACAGCTCGTCGAGCGCATGCACGTTGGGGATTGCGTCGAAGTTGTGCGCCTTGGGTGGGCTGGCCGTCATCCACTCGAGCGTGCGCGCATCCCACGGGTCGAGCGGAGCGACCTCCGCCTTGCGGTGGGTGTACCACACGTTCCAGAGGAACACCGAAACGCCAGTGGCGATGGTGAACGCGCCCCAGGTGGCGACCTCGTTCCAGAAGGCGAGGTCGAAGTACCCCTCGCCGGTGAGCTTGTCGGGCCACACCACCATGCGCCGCGGCTGGCCCTGCATACCGAGCACGTGCATCGGACCAAAGGTGAAGTTGATGCCGATGAACATCAGCCAGAAGTTCCACTTGCCGAGGCGTTCGTTGAGCGCCTTGCCGAAGATCTTCGGCCACCAGTAGTAGAAGCCGGCAAACAGGCCCATCACCGCGCCGCCGACGATCACGTAATGGAAGTGGGCGACGATGTGGTAGGTGTCGGTCTGCTGCGTGTCGGCGGTGGCCACCGCGTGGGTGACGCCGGACAGGCCGCCGATGGTGAACAGCACGATCATTCCGATGGCGAACAACATCGCCGATGTGAACCACAACTTTCCGCCCCACATGGTGAGTGTCCAGTTGCAGATCTTGACGCCGGTGGGAATGGCGATGAGCATCGTCGCCACCGAGAACGCGGCCACGCTCACCGGCCCCATGCCGCTGGCGAACATGTGGTGCGCCCACACACCCCAGCCGACGAAGCCGATAGTCGCCCCGGAGAAGACCACGAACTTGTAGCCGAACAACGGCTTGCGCGAGAACGTGGGCAGCACCTCGGAGATGATCCCGAAGCTGGGCAGGATGATGATGTACACCTCGGGGTGGCCGAAGATCCAGAACAGGTGCTGCCACAACAGCGGATCGGCACCCTTGTCGACGTCGAAGAACGACGCCCCGAAGTTGCGCTGAAAGCTCAACAGGAACAGGGCGACGGTGATCACCGGCAGCGCGAACAGCAGCAGGAACTGCACGACCAACACCATCCAGGTGAACACCGGCATGCGCATCAACTTCATGCCCGGGGCACGCATGTTGAGCACGGTGACGATGAGGTTGATCGACGACAACAGCGAGGCAATGCCCACGATCTGCAGGCCGAGCACCCAGAAGTCGACACCGTGACTGGGCGAGAACAGCCCACTGCTGTTCGGCGAGTACATGAACCAGCCACCATCGGCGGCACCGCCCAGGAACCACGAGGTGTTGATGAAGATGCCGCCGAAGAGGAAGATCCAGAAGCTCAGCGCATTGAGACGCGGGAACGCCACATCGCGGGCGCCGATCTGCAGCGGCAGCAGGTAGTTGGCAAACGCCGCCGCCAGCGGCATGACGAACAAGAACACCATCGTCGTCGCGTGCATGGTGAACATCTCGTTGTACAGCCCAGCACCGAGCACGGTGTTGTCGGGCGCCGCCAACTGCAGGCGGATCAGCAGCGCCTCTGTGCCACCGACCAAGAAGAAGAACAAGGCGACCGCGCCGTACATGATGCCGATGCGCTTGTGGTCGACGGTGAACACCCACGACTTCCAGCCGGTGGCCTCCACCGGGCGGCGGAAGGCGCCGAGTGAGCGCGAAGGGGCGGGCGAAGTCAGTGCCATCTTCAGAACTCCGTTACTTGCGCTCGAGCAGGTAGGCGACGAGCACTTCGATCTGCTCGTCGGTGAGGTTGAGGTTGGGCATTCCGCGGGTGAGGCCGTCGGTCGCTTCGAGCTTGTCGGGATCGGTGTACATCGGCTTCATCGCCGGAGGGTTGCGCAGCCACTCGCGCAGGTTCAGCTCGTTGAAGCATGCCGGCGTGGTTGCGTCGGCGGGCGTGTACATCCACACACCCTGCAAGTAGACATCGCCGAAGGTCTCCGACGGCTCGTTCCACAGCCGATCACGGCACTCGTCGCTGATCAGGTCGAAGGTCCAACCGGCGAACGCGGTGCGGGTCATCAGATTGGTGAGGTTGGGGGCCGCGCCGGCGAGCACCGACTGGTCGGGCTCGGCCAGCACTGGGTTGCCGGAGTCGTCGGTGAGGCCGTTCACCTGATGGCAACGACTGCACTGGGCCGCGTACTCGCTCTCGCCTTCTGCGGCAAGCGTGCCCTCCGCGGGCGCCTGGTAAGGCGCAAGTTGGTTGTCGACCCATGCCTGGAAATCGGCGGTGTCGAGAGCAACTGCGGCTTGGCGCATGCGCGCGTGGCTGAGACCACAGAACTCGGTGCACTGCCCGACATAGATGCCCGGTTCGTCGGCATGCATGCGCAGCGTGTGCAGGCGACCGGGCACGGCGTCGCGCTTGCCGTTGAGGCGCGGGATCCAGAAGCTGTGGATCACGTCGCGGCTGGTGATGCGCAGCAGCACAGGCGTGTCGGCAGGGATCACCAGCTCGCCGGCGGTGACGATCGACTCGGGGATCTCCACCCCGCCGCAGGTGCTGCCCTTCTCGTAGTCGTACTCCCACCACCACTGCTGGCCGGTGACGTTGATCACGCACTCGTTGTCGCTCTTGTCGAGCGCGAACACCTGGCTCACCGCCGGCACGGCGAACGCGGCGAGGATCACTGCCGGCAGCACCGTGAGCACTATCTCCAGCTTGGGGTTGCCGTGGCTCTGCTCGGGGATCTCCTGCCCGCGGTCGCGGAACTTCCACATCGCATAGCCGATGAAGGCAAAGACGATCAGCCCGACTACCCCGGCGACGTAGAACAGCGGTCGCTGCAGGCCGTCGATGTCGCGGGCGTTCTCGCCGGCCGGCCGGAAGGTGTCTTGCGGGGCATCTTTGGCGCAGCCGACGAGCAGCAGGCCGAGACCGGCCAGTGCCGCCGCGGCGCGACGGGAGGGTTTCACGAGCACGGCGGGCAGGCTAGTCGCCGCTCGCGACCCGAATCCACTCTCGTCGGTGGTCGCTAGGGCCAAAAGTCCCGCCGGTCTCGCGCGTGACCACTGCCACCCTTCAGGGCACCAACAACTCGATCTCGCCGCCGACCAGACCGGGCACCAGCAGCACGCCGCCGCGCACCGCCTGGAAGCTGAGGAAGGCCTGGTCGCCCTCTTCCACCGCGGCGGTGCACACCAGTGACTCGTCCTCACCTTCGCCGGTGCGGGCCGTGAGCCGTTGCGCTTCGTCCGATTCGTTGTGGAACAGCAGGTTCACCTGCGCCCTGCGCGGCACGGTGAGCTGCGCACGTGCCTCGTCGGGGTAGCCGCTGACATGGGCGACCAGCGAACCGTCGGCCTTCAGGTAGATGTTGGCGACCAGGTTGCTGGTGGCCGACACCGACTGCGTCGCGTCGGCGTCGATCTCTTCGTCGGCGCCCACCTGCAGGCACACCTCGGTGTCGGTGCGGGTGGTGGGGTGTTCGTCGATCGACCGCTGGCCCTGCAGCGCAGAGGCAACACCGGCCCCGAGCAGGGCAATGGCGGCGACTGTGGAGATGCCGAGCACTGCCCGCTTGGAGGGCTTGCGCTTACCGGCGAACAGGAAGGCTCCAGCCAGCACCAGTGCAGCAACCACACCGAAGGCGATGCGGCCCTGGTCCTTGTCGAGGCGCAGCATCAGCCGCGAGAAGGCATAGACGATCGCGCCGAGGGCGAGCGCGCCGAGCACCGGGAACTCAAGCGGGTGCAGCATGCGGCGGCGGGTGTCGGCGTTGAACGCGGCATCGCCACCGGCGCGCTCGCTCCAGCCGAGCACCATCCACTCGACCAGGCCGGCGAGCAGCACGACGACGGCCACCTTGAACACCGCCGGCTTGCTCACTGCCCCCACCACCAGGCCGGCGATGCCGAGCGCCACCACGGCGGGCCACACGCTGCTCGCCCCCGGGCGTTGCGCGGCGGCGGCGGTGTCGACCGCGGCCTCGTCCATGCTCGACACGTTGCAGTCGCGGTTGGCGTAGTTGACCCCGCCGAGAAAGGCGAAGATCACGAACAACGACAGCAGCCCAAGGGTGCCCGCCGAGGAGAGGGCCCCTTCGGTGCTCCAGGCATACACAAGCGCTGTCACCAGCGACAGGGCGGAGGCCCCGAACAACAGTTTCGATCCGGTCGTGAACATCGCTATCGCTGCTCCGTTACTTCGTCACGTAGACCACGAACCAGAGCACCGCATAGGCGGCGCTCAGGACGTACCAATACAGGGCGTGTGCGGCCACCACTTCGCTGTCGGTGCTGCGCCCACCGAGGTAGCGGAAGGCGGCAACCGCGCTGAACACCACACCGGCGATGGCCGCAGCCACGAGCACGCCGGTGAGGGCATAGAACATCGAGTTGTAGGTGCCACCGTTGGCCGGCAACTTCATCTGCGACCAGATGTAGGCCTGCGCGTTGATGAACATCAGGCCGACGACGCCGACCAGCGCGAGGGCCACGCCGGTGTGCGGGCGATCCTGCCGCTTGGCCGCGTAGAAGGCCCACTGGGCGAACACGCACAGCGGGAGCAGCGCCAGCAGCATCACGTTGGCGGCCACCATGGGGATCGCGGTGTCTTCCGGCACCCAGGCAGAGCCGGCAGCGCGCGCCTGGTCGCGCATGCGCAGCCAGGTGACGATCATGCCCATGAACAGCGAGAGTGCGGCTGCGCTGGCGAGCGCGGCGCCGACGATGATCTGGCGGTGCTTGGGGCCGGCGGGGGCGGCAGGTAGCGCGTGCATCAGGCATCACTCCGATTGGGCTGGAGGTCGACGAGCGGCTCGGCCGACTTCACCACGTGGACGGTTGCGAAGTTGTCGGCCGGAGCGGGCGAAGTGGTGGCCCACTCCAACGTTTGGCCGCCCCACGGGTCGTCTTCCGCGCTCTTGCCGAGCAGGAACGCACGCAAGGCCAGCGCCACGAAGGCGAGCACCGCGACCGCGAACAGACCGAGGCCGATGGTGTGCAGCCCGTTCCACAACTCGAGCGGGCCGGAGTAGTCGAAGTTGACAACCGAGGCCTGCATGCCCGGTTGCACGAAGGGGAAGACAGCACCGAGTTGATCGGCGAAACCGGCGACATGAAGCGGAGCGGCGGCCAGCGCCGCGCCAGCGGCGGCGACGAGGGCGATCCCCAGCGTGGGCACGCTCGGCAGGCTGCGGCCCCACCACTTGGGGCCCCAGTAGGTGACCGCCCCGAGTGCGGCGAGGACGGCAGCGAGCACTACCAGCAGCCAAGTGCCCTCCTCGAAGGTGGTGCCGACCAGGGCGGCATCGCCGACGTGGGTCACCAGTGAAGCGGCATGGGCGCCGAGCAACAGCGCCGTGGCCAGCAGGCCGTACACCACCGGCGCCTGCACCTTCGGCTTTGCCGCCAGCAGTTGGCGGGTGGTGAGCGCCAACAGGGCGAAGGTGCCGAGCAGGGGCAGACCGTGAACGATGCCGAACGGCAGCAGTTGGCGCACGATCGTCGAGAAGTCTTCGTGGATCAGCCCCGCGTCGAGCATCGGCGGAGCTTGCAGCGCGCTGGCCAGCACGCCGACCCCGGCCAACCCGATCGCCAGCTGGATGGTGCCCCGCGGGCGCAGGCGGGCCCCGCTGGCGGTGGCCGCGGCATCGGCGAAGAAGCCGAGCACCGGCAGGGCGAACACCAGCGTCAGCGGCTGGGTGAAGCCGTGCCCGGCCCACTCCGACAGCGCGAGGTTGCCCGACAGGCCGCCGCCCGACGGGTAGTGGTGGGCCACGTAGAGGTAGAGCAGATCGCCGGCGAACACGGGCAGGGCGACCACCACCGCGAGCGAGGCGACCAGCGCGGCCCACGAGAAGTAGGGCACGCGGCGCATGTTCATGCCCGGGGCACGATTGGTGAGCACGGAGGTGGCCACCGAGCAGGCACCGGCCGCGAGCCCGGCCGCCACCAGCAGCAGCGACAGCATGAACAAGTCGACGAAGCGCGCATCGGCGCCTCCGGGACCACCGTCTTGCGCCAGCGCGTAGACGCCGAGCACCGCTCCGAACAGCCACAGCCACCAGCCGCCGAGGGCCAGCCGGGGCAGCGCCAGCGCGCGGGCACCGAGTTGCAGCGGCACGGCGGCGATGGCCACGCCGAGCATCGCCGGCAGCAACACCAGATAGGTGAACCCGAAGCGCTCGAGGGCGAACAGTTGGGTGAGCGACCCGACCTCGAGCCACTCGCGGGTGGGCGACACCCGCTCGATGCCGAGCAGGACGCCGACCGCGGCAACGGCGATGAACGCCAGCGCGGACGCGCCGAGATACAGGCGGCCGATGCGCTTGTGGTCGGTGGTGCCGATCCAGTCGGCGACACACGCGAGCACACCCGGCGACGCCGGGGCACTGCTCGCATGGGTATCGATGGTGCTCATGAGCAACGAACTCGTTTCAGGTCGGGCGCGCGGCGCGCAGAACCCAATTGGCGGTCTTGCGGCTCCGACACTAACCGCGGCGGCACCGCCGTGCGGAAATCGTCAGCCGGGCCGACGCACGAGGACATCGACGGTGAGCGCCGCGAACAGCAAGGTGACGTAGCTGATCGAATAGCCGAAGACACGCATCGCCCTGCTCGCAGTGGGACTGCGCCCAAGGTCGATCGTGCCCCACAGGAACAGCGCCCCCAGCACGGCGGCACTGGCCCAGTAGATCGGCCCCAACTCGGCAACCGGCCACAGCACCATCGTGGCGGCCACCATCGCCGCCGTGTACAGCACCATCTGGCGCACGGTGACCGCGGCCGGGGCCACGGCGGGCAGCATCGGCACGTCGGCTGCCCGGTAGTCGTCGGCGTACTTGATTGCCAGCGCCCAGAAATGCGGGGGGGTCCACAAGAACATCACCACGAACAGCACCAGCGGCTCCCAGCCGAGCGCGTCGCGCACTGCGGCCCACCCGACGAGCACCGGCACCGCTCCCGCCGCGCCACCGATGACGATGTTCTGCGTGCTCGTGCGCTTGAGCCACAGCGTGTAGACGAACACGTAGAACAGTGCGGCCGACAAGGCGAGAATCGCGGCCAGCAGGTTGGCCCATGCCCACAGCACGGCGAAGGCGGCGACTTCCAGCAGCACCGCGAACACCAGCGCTTCGCGAGGCGACAGCAGACCGGTGACCAGCGGGCGGTTCTGGGTGCGGGGCATCAGCCGGTCGATGTCGCGATCGACCACCATGTTGATCGCATTGGCGCCGCCGGCGGCGAGGCTGCCGCCAGCGAGGGTGATCAACACCAAGGTGGTTCGTGGCCAGCCGCCCGCGGCCAGCACCATCGTCGGCACCGTTGTGATCAAGAGCAACTCGATGATGCGCGGTTTGGTGAGGGCGACGTAACCGCCGATCCTCGAGCGGGGGGCGCGGCGCGAGCCGTGGGCGACACCGCCCGGGGCGAGACGCGAGGGCACGAGGGGGCGCGAGCCGACAGCCATGGTGCCGCCATCGTACGGGCGCGATGTGCCCCGACCACATCGCGTCCGGCACGGCAGAATGAGGGCATGTCCCCGCCCATGGCACCGTCCGTCGCCCCGACCGAGGTGTTCAAGCCCGATACCGGCGAGAAGGACACCACCGACCGCCCATGGCTGGTGCTGGTGTGGAACGACCCGATCAACCTGATGAGCTACGTCACCTTCGTGTTCCAGAAGGTGTTCGGCTACAGCCTCGAGAAGGCCACCGCGCTCATGCTCGACGTGCACCACAAGGGCCGCGCGGTGGTCAGCAGCGGCAGCCGGGAGAAGGCCGAGATCGACGTCTTTCGGCTGCACGAACACGGCCTGTGGGCGACGATGCAGAAGGACGAGTAGCGCGGTGGACCCACCCGAGGAGGCGGGAATCGTCCTGCGCACCCCTGCCGGCCGGCGCATCGACCCCGCCGCCTTGTCGTGGGTTGCCACGCGCAGCGGCGGCCCGGGTGGGCAGCATGCGAACACCTCCGACACGGCAGTGACGGTGACGATCGAGATAGCCCGCTGCGGCCTGCCGGCCGACGTGGAGGCGCGGGTCGTCGCCGCCGTCGGGGCCACCGTGGTGGCCAACTCGTCTCGCTCTCGGTCGCAATGGCGCAATCGACAGCTGGCCATCCAGGTAGTGCTCGAACGGCTCGACCACGCGGCCGCGCCGCCACCCGCCGAACGGCGCCCCACCCGCCCCGGCCGTGGTGCCCGTGAGGCGCGGCTGCGCGACAAGCGCGCCGCGGGCGAGCGCAAGCGGTTGCGCGGCCGCCCTGCCGCTGACGACTGACAAGGCGACGACTGAAGAGGGCCCCCGCCTCGGCGGGAGCCCTCTTGGGTTAGGGGCGAACCAGATTGCGGAACCGGTCAGGTCACTCCTTGGGGTGCTCCACCGCCAGCACCACGTCCTTCGCGTGCTTGGAGAACGCGGCGTGCAGGAAGCCGAGCAGCGAGAGCAGGAAGAGCAGCGCGGCGGCGAGGTAGCACACCGTCGCAGCCAGGTCGGCCTTCTCGCCGAAGATGCTGAACCCGTAGGAGGTCAGCAAGAGACCGCGCAGGGTGTCGGCCCGCAGCAGCGTGTCGGTGCGCAGGCGCTGCAGCCCATCGGCCTGCGCCTGCAGTTCGGCGACCTCTTCCTCGTCGGCCCCTGCCTCCTTGGCGGCAGTGACGGCGTTGCGAGCAGCGGTGACCACTGCGCCGATGGTGGCGTAGGTGTAGCTACGACCATCGACGTCGATCATCTCGCCGGGGTTGGCCGGGTCGGCGATCTGCAACCCGGTGCCGGTGACGATGCTCGACTCGAGCGCGTGCAGGCGGATGTACTTCTCCGCGTAGCACTCGGCCTGCGCGCCGGTGAGCATCTGCTTGCCGGCGTTGTCGACCAAGCAGGCTGTTTCGGCTTCGGCGGTGATGCCCTTGTCTTCGATGAAGGCATCGACTGCCTCTTCGCTGCCGAGCTTCTCGAGCAGATCGGCGCGGAGCTCCTCGGCGGTGCCCAGCCGCTCCGCCGCGGTGAACGTGATCTGCTGCTCGGCCAACTGGTCGTGGACGTATGTCTCGGCGAAGTCGGCCTGGTCCTTCAGCACCAGGCCGAGGATCAAGAGGAGCACGCTGAACAGCGCCCCTCCCACCGAGAATGCGATGTCGATCGTGCGCCTCTTCATGACCTTGTCCTCCATTCGCTTCCCCTCATCTGGGGAGTTGCGTTGTAGGTCAGTGTGGGCGCTCATCACCCTCCTGAGAGGGGCCTTGGGTCACAAACCCGGGGGACTTTGGAACAACCGCCTTATGGCTGTTGGAAGGAGCGACCGGCTCAGACGAGGGCAGGGATCTGGCTCTGGATCCACTGGTCGAGCTGCGGGGTCGACTCGACGCTGGTGATCAGCGCGTAGCGCGGGGCTGGGCCGCGGTGCACGGCGACGTGCCACAACCGCTGGGTGTCGACCACGAACCGGGCGTACTGCGGCAGCGGCACGCGCCGCTCGGTGCTGGGGATCGGCAGCCGGTCGTCGTCGAGGTCCATCAGCACCATGTAGCTGTCGGGATCGTCGGTGAGCTCGATCCAGGTGCGCAGCACCCACCCTTCGCCCTCGGGGTTGAGGCGGTTGTTGTCGTCACGGTGGAAGCTGCGCATCGCCTCCTCGTGGGTGGCGGGCTCGAGCTTGATGATGCGCACTCGGCCGAAGTTGGCCCCGATGCCCTCGACGTACTTCTTCAGCGTCGGGGCCTTGGCCGCGTTGGTCGTCCACATCGCGCCCTTGTCGGGCTTGCCCTTGTCCCAGAAGCCGCGGCACTCGAGTTCGCCGTCGGCCGAGGCCAGCGGCGCGAAGTTGGTGTCGCCGCCGCTCTTCCAATCGAAGTACTCCAGACCCTCCCACTCCTGCTTGGGGATCTCGCCCGGGTAGGGAGTGAGAGCCACGAAACCGTCCTTCTCCAGCGAGGGGCAGAGGTAGTGGTTGGTGCGCACCGGCAGCGCGACGCTCCAGTGATCCTTGGTGGGCCAGAAGGTCATCCGCTCAGGCTACTGGAGGCACCGGTAGCGCCGACTGCGACCGTCGTGGTGGTGAGCACCGCGGTGGTGGAGGTGAGTGCCGGGTTGGGCGGCAGCTTGAGCTTCGTCCCCGACTTGAGGTCGTTGCGGTCGCGGATGCGGTTGAGCTGCACGAGCACCTCGATCGTGGTGCCGAACATGAAGGCGATCTTGCCCAGCGTGTCGCCGGGCTGCACCTCGTACACCTCGGGATAGGTGGTGGTGGTGGAAGGAGCGGTGGTGGTGGTGGTCGTGGTGACGATGGGGGGCAGCGTGCCGCGGCCCTCGCTCTCGTCGCCACAGGCGGCCGCCACCACCGGCAGAGCGGTGGAGCACGCCGCAATCACGACCAGCCGAACGCCTTTCACGGCCGACATTCTACGCCCAGTGGTCCGGCAGTCAGACCGCGCGGCGGCTCACATAGGCGGCGAGCGCCACCAGCTCGTCACGTGCCTCGGCAGTGATCGGGGCCACGGCGATCGCCGCCACCGCCTCGTCGGTGAGGCGGTCGATAGTGTCCTCGAGGTCGGCCAGCGCACCGGTGTCGACGATCACCTGCTGCACCCGGCTCACCTGCTCGTCGGTGAGACCGGGACGCCCCACCAGTGCCAGCACCCCCGCCTGCTCGGCATCCGCGCGCTCGACGGCGCGGGCCATCAGCGGTGTGGGCTTGCCTTCGCGCAGGTCGCCCCCCACCGGCTTGCCCGTCACCGTCGGGTCGCCGAACGCGCCCATCACGTCGTCGCGCATCTGGAACGCATCGCCGAGCGGCAACCCGTAGGCGCTTAGTGCGGGCAGCAACTCGGCCGCGCGGTCGGGGGCGGCGAGCACCGCCCCGAGGTGCAGCGGGCGCTCGATGGTGTATTTGCCGCTCTTGTAGCGGCAGATCTGCTCGGCCCGCCGGCGGCTGCGCTCGCTGCGCACACTGCCCATGATGTCGAGCACCTGACCGACGTTGAGCTCGATGCGCAACTCGTTCCAGATGCCCCACGCGGCGGCGTTGGCGCCGGTCATCATCATGTCGCTGTACACGAAGGCCAGGTCGCCCACCAGGATCGCCACCCCCTCCCCGAACCGTCGCGCCTCGCCCAGCCAGCCGCCGTCACGATGTCGTTCGGCGAACACCGTATGAGTGGTGACGTTGCCCCGTCGGCTGGCCGCGTCGTCCATCACGTCGTCGTGGAACAGGGCGAAGGCGTGCATCAGCTCGAACGCGGCACCAGCGCTGACGATCATCGGGTCGGCCGGGTCGCCGCCGGCACCGACGAAGCCCCAGTGGCAGAACGCGGGGCGCAGCCGCTTGCCGCCGGCCAGGACCAGCCGGCTGATCTCGGCCATCGGGGCCGCGAGTTCGGGATCGAACTCGGCCCAGCGCCGCAGTTCGGGCCGCAGGAACTCCTCCAGGCGCGCTTCCACCCGGGTTGCGATCGCGGCGAGCGATGTTGGCGTCGGTGCCGGCGCGTTCACGGCAGCAGGCTATGCCGCCGCTCTAGAAGAACGAGCCGCAGCGGGGCAGCGGACGCGAGGCGAAGAGCAGGTCGGCGGCGCGAACCGCGGCGTCGTTGCTCGCGGTCACCACCCCGGCGACGGTGAGCTCGTGCCACGAGGTGCCCCCCAGATAGGCACCCGAGAGGCCGTTGATGGTGGTTGCCAGATCGGCCGGGCCGAACCGGTCGGCGACACGTTCGGCGACACGTTCAGCGCCTTCGGCCGTCACCCGCCACACCCCTTCGTTGGTCGCGAACAACGGGTCGCTCACCGCGATCGTCACCGCCTCGCGGGCTGGGTTGTAGGTGCGCGCCTTGAGGGCGGCGTCGACGTCGAGCAGGCGCAGCCACACCTCGTCGCGACGCCCCTTCACCACGTAATGGCGTTGGTCGTGCAGGGCGAAACGCAGCGGGTCGTCGATCGGGCGATCGTAGGCACGCACTGAATCGATCAGGTCGATCTCCAGTAGGTAGTTCCACAGCGCGAGTTCGACAGACGGCGAGGCGCCCCAGATGTCTTCCACCCGGCACTTGCCGCCCGTGTGGGTGCCGTGTCCCTCCGGCCAGTCGAGCTGGTAGCAGGCATAGCCGTCGTCGACGCCGTCGGGTGAGGTGTGCACCACCACGTATGCCGCCTTGTCGGGGGCGAGCGCGGCCTCCAACGACCGGGTCAGCGACCATCGCGTGCGGCTCAGCGTGCCCGGCCGGTCGAAGCCGACCAGCGCGTGGATGGCGAAGACCCTTTCCAACGTCTCGTCGCGGCCGAGAATGCGCAACGTGCCTTCGGCGACGGGCGCGGCGATGCGGGCACCCGACCCGATGTCGATGTCGTTCACCTCCCCGGCCACCTGGAAGCCGAAGCGGCCGTAGATCACCGCCTCGCTGGCGCGCAGTGTGGCTATCGGGCGCCCCGCGGCGAGCGACTCGCGCAACAGCCGCTGCATCAGGTTGGTGAGAACACCCTGGCGGCGATGGGTGGGCAGCACGCCGACGCGGGTGACTCCGGCCATCGGCACCATCGCCCCGCCGGGCAGCAGCATCTGCATGTCGAACGCTCCCGCGTGGCCGATGCATCGCTCACCGTCGTCGCCACTGGCCCAAGCCGACAACGACAGGCCGTCACGCCACGACTCGGCCGCGGCCGGCTTCTCCCAATCGGCATCGGTGGAGGGTGCGGCCAGCAAGGCGAGGCGCATGGTGTCGGCGACGATCCGCCACTCCGCCTCGGTGGTATGCCGCACTTCGTAGGTCATGCCACAAATCTGCCACGACGCATGCGCCCAGGCGCACCGAATTGCTCAGTCGTCGCCCGACTCAATCGTCGCCGAGTTCTGCCACCACCTGCTCGATCTGCAAGCGGGCTCGTCCGACGCGGTCGCGGCAGAAGGCGATCAGGGTCGCGGCGCGCTGCACCTTGTCGGCCAGCACGTCGACGTCGACGTCGCTGCGTTCGAGCGCGGTGAGGATCTCTTCCAGTTCGGCCAGCGCCTCGGCATAGCCGGCGGGCGGCGGCCCGGTGAGGGTCGGTTGTGCATCGTTGCTCACGGGGTGGTCTCCTCCACACGGCTGCCGGCCGTGCCATCGGCGAAAGTGGTGATGATCAGGTCGCCCGGTGCCAGTTGCGACGCGGAACGAACGGTGTGGCCGTCGGGTGTGCGCGTGATCGACCAACCGCGGGCCATGGTGACCGCCGGGTCGAGCAGACGGACGCGCTCGGCCACAGCTTCCATGTGGCGGGACTCGGGGTCGAGCGTGCGCGGCACACGGCGAAGTGCCCCGCACGCCTCGCCGAGGCGGCGGTCGGCGCGCTCGACGACTTGGCGACCTGCCGAGCGCAGGCGCAGCGACCGTTGCCCGAGCCGTTCGCCGCTGCGCCCGACGGCGGCCAGCACCCGGTGGCGCAGTTGGTGGGCGATGTCGGTCACCTCGCCCACCGCCCCGGCCAGGCGCAGATCGCCGCGGCGGGCGATGTCGGCCCACGCCTCCTCGGTCGCCCCCTGGAACGACTGCACCGCCTCCACCAGCGCGGCGGCACAGGCGGTGGGGGTCTTCAGCGCGGTGTGCGCCACCTCGTCGGCGACGGCGCGATCGATCTCGTGCCCGAGACCGGTGAACACCGGCAGCGGCGAGGAGGCGATGGCAGTGGCGATCGCCTCGTGGTCGAAGGTGGCCAGTTCGGTGCGTCCACCACCACCACGCACGAGGGCGACCACATCGAGTGCGGGGCTGCTGCCCAGCGCCCGGATCGCGGCGGTCACCTCGGCCACGGCCCGTTCGCCCTGCACGCGCACGTCGACCACCTTCAGCGCGAAGCCGAGCCCGCTGCGCTCGATCTCGTGCAGGAAGTCGGCCCACGCCGCACTCGCCAGGCTGGTGACGACGCCCACGTTCAGCGGCGCCACCGCCAACGGGCGCTGCCGGTTGCGGTCGTACAGGCCGGCGGCCACCAGCCTGCGCACCACGTCGTCGCGCTGCAGGGCCAACTCGCCGAGCGTGAACCGCGGGTCGATACCACTCATCTTCAGGCCCAATTGCCCCGAGGGGGCGAAGAAGTCGAGGTGGCCGAAGATGCGCACCTTCAGGTCGTCGGCGAGGCGCAGGCGATGCTTCATCAACAGCGGCTTGAGCCGGGCCCGTGACGGGGCGAAGAACTGCACGTTCACCGACGCCTTGCCTTCGGCGCTCTCCTCCACCAGGCGGAAGTAAGCGTGCGGGCCGCGTTCGCTCCAACCCTGGATCTCACCCCGCACCCACACCCCGTCGGCGAACGACCGGCGCAGTGCCCCGTTGATCGCCTCCGCCAGTTCGCCCACGCCGAGGGTGGGGATGCCGCCGTCGTCACCGTCGTCGAAGCTCGGCTGGCTCACGGGCCTGAGGCTACGCGCCCAGTTCGCGCACGTTGTCGAGCGGCGGGTCGGCTGCGGCATCGAGTTCGCCGAACAACTCGCCGTCGACCGGGAAGCCCTGGCGACGACGCAGGTCGTCGATCGCGTTGAGCGGTCGCTCGAGGGCCCGGCGGCGGGTGGTGGCCAACTCGTCGAACGAGCGGGCGACCGTGTCGAACTGACGCTTCACCTTGTCGACCGATTCGGCGTATTTGGCCCATTGCTGACCGAACTTGCCGAGCAACCCGAGGATCTCCTGGCTGGTCTGCTCGATCATGAAGTTGTCGAACGCCTGGCGGATGACCCCGAGGAAGGCGAACAGGGTGAGCGGCGAACAGATGACCACGTGCTGGCGCAGTGCGTCTTCGACAAGATCCTGATCCGACTCGTGGATGAACGCGGCCAGGCTCTCGTTGGGCACGAAGAGCAGCACGTTGTCGACCGCCGGGCGGCTGTCGTTGGTGGCGTACTCGCGCCGGGCCAGTTCGCGCACGCGGGCCTTGACGTCGCGCAAGAACGCGGCCCGGTGTGCTTCCCGCTCGGCATCGCTGCCCGCGTCGAGATAGCGCAGATAGGAGGCCATCGGGAACTTGACGTCCATGAACAGCACATGCCCCTTGGGCAGCACGAAGGTGAAGTCGGGGATGCCGGTGGCCTCGCCGCTGACCGCCGTGCGCTTCACGTAGTTGACGTGCTCTTGCATGCCTGCCAGGCGCAGCACGTCTTCGGCCATCCGTTCGCCCCACTGGCCGCGCGCGTTCGACGACGCGAGCGCCTCGCGCAGGCTGTTGGCCGTGCCGGCGAGGGTGTGGGTGATCTCGGCGTGCAATTGCAGCGACCGGTCGACCTGGCCGAACCGTTCGCTGGTGGCGGTACCCAACTGCTGCACCAATTGCGAAAGGCGTTCGACATCGGCCTGTACCCCGGCCTGCACCTCGCCCAACTTGGCGTCGATCAGTTGCTGGCGGCCGGCCAAGACGGTGTCGGCCTGCTGTGCCTGCTGGCCGATCTGCTCGCGCATCATCAACAACGCCTGCTCGACCGAGGCCTGCACCGCCAGATCGCGCTCGCGGGCCGCCCGCTGGTCGGCGGCGGCGACGGCGAGCGCGACCGCATGCTCGACCGCCTGCGCGGGCACCCCGCCCGGGGCTGCGGGATTTCGGCGGACTACCAGCCAGACGACGGCCGCGACGGCGGCAGCGAGGCAGGTGGTGAGCACGGCTACGAGTGCTATCTCCATGCCTTCCATCATGACCAGGGGGTGTCGCAGAGTTCGCGGATGGGGTGATCAGGCGTCGACGGTGGTCTCGCCGGCGCGCACCTGGGCCGCGTAGACGCCGTCGAGCGCGAGCAGCTCGTCGTGGGTGCCCTCTTCCACCACCCGGCCGGCATCGAGCACCACGATGCGATCGGCGTCGCGGATGGTCGACAGGCGGTGGGCGATCACCAGCGCGGTGCGCCCACGCAATGCCTCGTCGAGCGCGGCCTGCACGTGGGCCTCGTTCTCGTTGTCGAGGTGGCTGGTGGCCTCGTCGAGGATCATCACCGCCGGGTTCTTGAGCAGCAGGCGGGCGATCGCCAGGCGCTGCTTCTCACCGCCGCTGAGGCGGTAGCCGCGCTCGCCGACGATGGTGTCGTAGCCGTCGGGCAAGGCTGCGATCGTGTCGAGGATGCGCGCCCCGCGGCAGGCCGCGTCGAGCTGTTCGCGGGTGGCGTCGGGCTTGGCGTACAGCAGGTTCTGCCCGATCGACTCGTGGAACAGGTGCGGGTCTTGACTCACCACCCCGATCGCGGCGCGCAGCGAGTGTTGGGTGAGGTCGCGCACGTCGTGCCCGTCGACCACCACCGAACCGCTGGTGACGTCGTACAGGCGCGGCACCAGCGCCGACAGGGTGGTCTTGCCCGAGCCCGACGCGCCCACCAACGCCACCGTCGAGCCCGCTTCGATCACCAACGACACGCCCTGCAGCACGTCGGCGTCGGGGTCGGCCGCGCCCACCGCGTTCGGCGCCTCCAGCGAGGCGACGGTCACCGATGCTGCCGCCGGGTAGCGGAACCACACGTCGCGGAACTCCACCCGTCCGGTGGGCTCGACCAGGTCGACCGCGCCCGGTCGATCGCTGATCGCCTCCGGCGCGTCAAGCACCTCGAACACGCGCTCGAAGCTCACCATCGCGGTCATCAGATCGACACGGGCATTGGTGAGGCCGGTGAGCGGTTGGTACACACGAGTCACCAGCGTGGCGAGAGCCACCAGCGTGCCCGCGCTGATGTCGCCACCGACCACCAGGTGGGCTCCGACGCCGTAGATCGCCGCCGCCCCCAGCGCGCCGACGAGGGCGAGAGCGACAAAGAACACCCGGCCGTACATCGCCGCCCTGATACCCGTGTCGCGCACCTTGGCCGCCCGCCCGGCGAACATCGTCACCTCGTCACCCTGACGGCCGAAGAGCTTCACCAACAGCGCGCCGGCGACGTTGAACCGCTCCGACATCTGCGAGTTCATCTCCGCGTTGGTGCCCATGTTGTCGCGCTGGATGCCCTGCAAGCGACGGCCGACACGCTTGGCCGGGATGATGAAGATCGGCAGTACCACCAGCGACAAGATGGTGAGGCGCCACTCGAGCGCGGCCATCGCCGCGAGCGTGGTGGCGAGCACGACGACGTTGCTGACGATGCTGCCGAGCGTGCTGGTGACCGCGGTCTGCGCGCCGACGACGTCGTTGTTCAGCCGGCTGGTGAGCGCGCCGGTCTGGGTGCGGGTGAAGAAGGCCACCGGCATGCGCTGCACCTTGGCGAACAGCGCCACGCGCAGGTCGTAGATGACGCCCTCGCCGATGGTGGCACTGCACCACCGCTGTACGATTGCCAGCCCGGCGTCGGCCAGCGCGGCGACCACCACCACTGCCGCCAGCGCGGTGATCAGCCCACGGTCGCCGTCGGGGATCGCGTCGTCGAGAATCGTGCGGAACGCGAACGGCGGCACCAGCTCCACGAGCGCAGCCACGACGATCGCCGTCAAGAACAGCACCACCGTGCGGCGGTACGGGCGGGCGAAGCGCCACGCCCGGCGCAGCGCGCCGCGCTCGAGCTTCTTGCCCTTCACCGCCGAGGCGTCGCCGGGCAACATCATGTGGGGAGCCATGCGCATGCAGAGGCAGGATACGCACGACCGTTGCCGCCCCACCGCGGGCCGTACGATGCGCACATGCCGCCGCACCCCCTCGCTGCTCGCCGCGCCTTCGCCGCCTTCACGCTGACGGGCCTCGCGCTGGCCGCGTGCGGCGACGGCATCGACGAGGGCAGCAGGCCGACAACGACCGAACCCGCCGTCGACACCACCGAACCCACCGTCGACACGCCAGTCCCCCAGTCCGAGACCATCCCGCCCGACACCATCGACCCCGACGATCCGTTCGGTTGGATGGGCGTCGAACAAGGCATCTACGAGGGCCGCCTCGTCGTGCCCCTCGATCACGACGACCCGAACGGGCCGACGATCACGCTGTACGTGGTGAAGAACACGGCCGACGACCCGGCGCGGCGCATAGGTTCGCTGCTGGTGAACCCCGGCGGGCCCGGGTTCGGCGGCAGCGACCTGGCCTTCGCCGCCGACTTCATCTACGGCCGCGAACTGCTCGACCGCTTCGACATCATCGGCTGGGACCCGCGGGGCACCGGTTACAGCGAACCGGCGGTCGACTGCATCGACGACTACGACCGCTTCTTCGGTGTCGATTCGTCGCCCGACACGCCACAAGAGCGCGAGCAACTCGTGCAACTCGGTCGTCAGTTCGCCGCCGGCTGTGAGGAGCGCAGCGGCGACCTGTTGGCCCACATCAGCACCGCCGACTCGGCCCGCGACATGGACGCGATCCGTGAGGCGTTGGGTGAAGAGCAGATCAGCTACTTCGGGTTCAGCTACGGCAGCGAGTTGGGCGCCACCTGGGCGACGATGTTCCCCGACACCGTGCGCGCCGCGGTGCTCGACGGGGCGGTCGACCCCGACGTGGATTACCTCGCGCAGAACCTGCAGCAGGCGGCCGGCTTCGAGGCCACCTTCACCACCTTCCTCGCCCAGTGCAGCGCCGACCCCGCGTGCGCGTTCCACAACGAGGGCGACGCGGAGGGCGCGTTCGACCGCCTGAGCGCAGCGATCGATGCAGCCTCGGTGCAGGTGAGCCCCGACCGCACCGCAGTCACCCAGGGTGTGCTGTTCACCGCCGTCGCCGACGCGATGTACGACCAGGGCTACTGGCCACAGCTCGAGCAGGCTCTTGCCGACCTGCAGCGCGGCGAAGGGCAGGGCATCCTCGACCTGTACGACGACTACTACGGCTACTTCGGTGACGGGTGGGGCGACGGCCTGGAGGCGTACTTCGCCATCGGCTGTCTCGACGACCCGGGCAGCACCGGCCCGGACGACCTCTACTCGCACGAGGCCGAGTTCGCCGCCGCCGCCCCACGGCTCGGCCGCGGGTGGTTGGCCGAGCTCACCTTCTGCGCGGTGTGGCCGTACCCGCCGGCCCCGCCGATAGCGATCACCGGCGCAGGTGCCGGGCCGATGCTGGTGGTGGGCACCACCGGCGACGCGGCCACGCCGCTGGCCAGCACACGGGCGATGGCCGCCGCGTTGGAGGACGGCCACCTGGTGGTGGTGGGCGCCGACCAGCACACCGGCTATGGGGTGAACGACTGCGTCGACACCGTGGTGGACGATTACCTCGTCGACCCGACGACACCACTCGCGGCCGAGATCGACTGCCGCTGACGCGAAACCCCATAGCCTCTGGGGCGTGCCCCGCCTGCCCCGCCTGCCCCGCCTGCTCCTCGCCCCCGCCCTCCTCCTCGCTCTAGTCGCCTGCGACGACGACCAAGCCGATCCCGCCGACACACCTGCGGCGACGGCCGCGCCGTCGGACACCACTGCGAGCGACGATCCGTTCGGTTGGGAAGAGTTCGGTGACACCGGCCGGGTGCAGACCGGCAGCCTGCAGGTGCCGATCGACTACGACGACCCGGGCGCTGGCACCTTCGACCTGTTCGTCGCCCGGCACCTGGCCGACCCCGACAGGCGCATCGGCAGCCTGCTGGTGAACCCCGGAGGGCCCGGGTTCGGCGGCAGCGACTTCGCCATCCAGGCCGAGCAGATCTACGGCCAGGATCTGCTCGATCGCTTCGACATCGTCGGCTGGGATCCGCGCGGCACCGGGCTGAGCGAGCCGGCGATCGACTGCATCGACGACTACGACTACTTCTACGGCGAGAACGACATCACCCCCGAGGACGACGCCGAGCGCGGCCAGATCGTCGATCGTGCCCGCGAGTTCGCCGAGGCCTGCGTCGCCGCCAACGGCGACATCATCCAGCACATCGGCACCAACGATTCGGCCCGCGACATGAACTCGATACGTGAGGCGCTCGGCGAGGAGAAGATCAGCTACTTCGGCTTCAGCTACGGCAGCGAGTTGGGTGCCACCTGGGTGACGATGTTCCCCGAGACCGTGCGCGCCGCAGTGCTCGACGGCGCGGTCGACCCCGACGCCGACTACATCGAGAGCGGGTTGCAGCAATCGGCCGGGTTCGAGAACACACTCGCCACCTTCCTCGAGTGGTGCAGCGACGACGCGAGCTGCCCGTTCCACTCCGACGGTGACGCGGCCGAGGCCTTCGACGAGTTGATGCTCGCGCTCGACGACCAGCCAGTGCCCTCCGAGCCCGACCGGCCCGACGTGAACCTGTTGGTGGCAATCAACGCAGTGGCCGAGGCGATGTACTCCGACACCAGTTGGCCGCAACTCGCGCAGGCGTTGGCCGACGCCCGCGACGGCGACGGGGCCGGGCTGCTGGCGTTGTACGACAGCTACTTCGGTCGTCTCTTCGACGGCAGCTACGGCAACGAGTTGGAGGCGTTCCAAGCGATCTTCTGCATGGACACCGCCGAGCGGCTGACGGTGGAGGAGGAGGACGCCACAGCACCCGAGTTCCTCGCCGTCGCGCCGCGCATCGCCCCCGGCACCACCGGCTCGTACTTCTGCTCCTTCTTCCCGGTGGCCGAAGAGCCGCGGCTGGAGATCACCGGCGAGGGTGCCGGGCCGATCCTGGTGATGGGCACCACCGGCGATGCGGCCACCCCGCTGGAGGGCACCAAGGCGATGGCCGACGCGCTGGAGGACGGTCGGCTGGTGATCGTCGATGCCAACCAGCACACCGGCTACTGGGTGAACGACTGCTCGGCCGGCTACGTCGAGCAGTACCTCATCGACCCCGCGGGCAGCGCCCCAGCCGACGGCAGCCGCTGCGGCTGAGCGGAGGGTGTTACGCCGTTCGGCGGCGGACCTCGTCTGCGAAAGAGGGAACACCAGCCTTGCACAGCGCGTCGAGGATGCTCGGCAGCGTCTTCGGATCCCTCCGGTTCGCCTGAGCTTGTCGGCTGAGCTCATCAATGACAGTCGCCGGGGCCAGGTCAAGCAGATCGAGCAGGAAGGTGTCGGGGGTACTGACCTCGACCTCAAACGGCAACACGCTTCCAGCGGGAAAGTCGTCGATGTTGAACGTCACGATCGAAGACGCGCCGGCACGTACGGCGGCCGCGAGGACATGGCGATCCTTCGAGTCGCATTCCAACCCGTCGATCAGCGCGTGATAGCCGACTACTTCGGCATCGGGGAATGCCTTGCCCATCTCGACGATGAGTTGGTTGATGGAGACTGGGTCGAAGCCGCTCTCAACGAGGTTATGCCGTAGCTCGTCAACGATGTCGGCGGACCAAAGCACGCGATAGAGCCCACGCTCCGCGAGACGCAGCAGCGTGTCACGTAGGTGTGCGGGATAGAGCACACACGTGTCGAGCACCACGGCGAACGGCATGGAACCTCACCGGGTGCGCTGGGGTATCGCGGTCCGCTCATACATGTCGGCCGCATCGGCGATCTCGACCATACGGTCGAGCGCGGATCGGCGCTCGACCGAAGCGCGCTCGCGATACGCAAGCACGTCCGCGAGTCGCACCCGGCGATGACGCCCGGGTTGCTCGAACGGGATCTCGCCCGTTTCGAGCAGTTTCACGAGCGTTGGTCGGCTGACGCCGAGAAGATCGGCAGCCTCTTGCGTTGTCAGACGCTGGTGAACCGGCGCAATGGTGACGGCCTGGCCGCTCGCCATCGCCTCGATGACGCCACGCAGAACCTCGAACACCTCGGGCGGCAGGACCAGACGCTCCCCGTTCGGACCCGACAGCGTTGTTGTCGGCTCGGCGTCCGGGCGGCTGAGCATCGCGACGAGTTCATCGAGCGACTCGCTCGGAGGCAGAACCGTGCGTTCAAGCGTTGTTGTAGTCATGTCGGCACCCCTCATCAGATTGTCACTCTACATGGAAACGCAAAAATCGCAAGGAGGGTCCGGCCGATCGGATCCACCAGCGGACTCGGAAGGCCCCCACCATGTATCGAGAAGACAACAGTCCGAACCCTGATGCGGGTTCGGACTGTCCGGGATGTCTCGCGACATCACATTGGCGGAAGGGGTGGGATTTGAACCCACGGAGGCTTGCACCTCGCACGCTTTCGAGGCGTGTCCCTTTGGCCGCTCGGGCACCCTTCCGGGGCGGCAGGTTAGCGGCTGATACCTGCGCCGCCCACCGGGTTGCCCTCAAGAGCGCTGCCACAACTGCCGACATCACTTCCGTGCACGCGGATCTGTTCGCCCACGAAGGCGGCTTCGAGCCGCGGCCCGCGTGGCAGGTGATCGAGGCCGCCCGCCGCCAGCGGCTCACCGGCGAGCTGGCGCTGGCCACCGCCCCGACCACGACCGTCTACCTGCGTGACGGGCAGGTGTACTTCGCCGAGCGCGCCACCGACGGAGCGCTCGGCGTGCGGCTGCTGGTGGCCGGGGTGATCACCCGCCCGCAACTCGATCGCGGTGTGGTGCTGGTGGGCGGGGTGGAGCATCTCGGCCGACTGTTCGAGCGCGACGTGTCGATCGACCGCGCCACGGTGCAGGCCAGCGTGGAGATGATGGCCGACGAGGTGCTGGTCGCCGCGGCCGAGCAGGTGGTCGCCGGTTACCGCATGACGCTGTACCGCCGCCACCCGTCGGGAATCGACCGCTGGCTGCCCGAGGCGGTGGCCGACGACCCTGTCGTCACGGCTGTGCCCGACGTAGCACCGATAGTGCCCGCCTTCGCACCGCCGACGTCACCAGCGGTGGCGACGGTGGCTGCGCGGCTGACAGCGGCGGAAGCGGTGCGGGCGATCGCCACCGGCGGCTTCGCCGACGAGGTGGCCGCCGCCGTACGCGAGGCGCTGTCGGCGATCGAGGCTGCGACGCAACCACCGGTGCCGCTGTGGCCGCACGACTTCGGCGTGCCCACCCCCACCGAGGTCGCCACCAACCGACTCTGCTGAGAGCTCGACCGCACAGCACCCGCCGAGTGTGGTGACGGCCAGGTGGTCTGCGGCACACGAGCGGCACCGTTGAAGGCTGCTACCTCCCGGTCCTGACCTGGTTCGCGGACGCCCGTCGCACAGGGCCCGACCGTCACCACACCCGGCGGGTGTGGCCACACCCTACCTGCGCCGCTACCCTTCCAGCCCACCCGGGAGGGGTGCGAGAGCGGCCGAATCGGCACGCTTGGAAAGCGTGTGAAGGGCAACCTTCCGTGGGTTCGAATCCCACCCCCTCCGCTGGCAGCAGCATCGCCATGAACGCGTCAACCACTCCCGATCCGGCCGCCGCGGCCGCCGCCGACGAGCAGTGGATGCGCGCCGCGTTGGGCGAGGCACAGGCCGCCGCATCACACGGTGACGTACCGATCGGGGCGGTGGTGGTGCGTGACGGGCCGCAGGGACCGGTGCTGGTGGCCGCGCGGCACAACGAGCGCGAGCTCACCGGCGATCCCACCGCTCACGCCGAGGTGCTGGCCCTGCGCGACGCAGCCGCCGTCGTCGGCCACTGGCGGCTCGACGACTGCACGCTGTACGTCACCCTCGAGCCGTGCGTGATGTGCGCCGGGGCGCTGGTGAACGCGCGCATCGGGCGGGTGGTGTACGCGGCCACCGACCCCAAGGCGGGCGCGGTGGCGAGCCTCTACGAGGTGTGCTCCGACGTGCGCCTCAACCATCGTCCGCCAGTGACCGGCGGGGTGCTGGCCGACGAATGTGGCGCACTCCTGCGCCAGTTCTTCGTCGCCCGCCGCTGAGGCGCCGCCCCGCACCCGTCCGGCGCGCCCTGCGGTCAGGCGAGCCGCGCGGCCAGCCGCTCGGCGCGGGTCACCAGGTCGGGCGCGCCCAGCCGCGTCGCGACTGCGGCGAACTCGGCGGTGGGTCCGCCCCATTGCCAGTCGTCGACCACACCAACAGGCACGTCGAGCGCCACCGTGGCGATGGTGCGGAACAGCAGCGCGTCGGCCATCTGGTTGCGCAGGGTGGTGGCCAGCTTCTCCGCACCGCGCAGGCCGGGGAGGCCCCAGTCGCCGCTCGACGTGGGAATCGCCTCGATGGTGGCGAACTCGGCCAACACGGTGGCCGCGCTCTTCGCCCCCCACCCGGGCAGGCCCGGGTAACCGTCGGCCGAATCGCCCACCAGCGCGAGGTAGTCGGCAATGCTCTGCGGCCCGACACCGAACTTGGCGCGCACTGCCTG
The DNA here is from genome assembly GCA_963169215.1 of Actinomycetota bacterium. Lineage (GTDB taxonomy): Bacteria > Actinomycetota > Acidimicrobiia > Acidimicrobiales > Ilumatobacteraceae > UBA668. The sequence continues at coordinate 3,119 of CAUJEE010000092.1, read as the reverse complement.
CTCGTCGACGATCTCATCCTTGCGCCGGTCGTACTGCACCACGCGTGTGCCGCGCACGCACTGCCCGAGATCCTTGTCGGGGGTGACGATCAACACCTGCTCAACCCGCGGGTCGGCGGCGGCGATGGCGGCGGCACTGGCCAAAGCATCGTCGGCCTCCCACTGCACCATCGCCCAGGTGGTGAAACCGCAGGCCACCAGCGCCTGCTCCATCACCTCGATCTGGTCGAGCAGTATCGGCTCCATGCCCGCGCTGGTCTTGTAACCCGCATAGAGGTCGTTGCGGAAGCTCTCGATCACGTGGTCGCTGGCCACACCCACGTGGGTAGCGCCGTTGGCCACCAGTTGCAGCGTGCTGGCCACCACCCCTGCGGCAGCATCGAACGGGCCGGCGCTGCCATGGCGCGACACCTGCCCGTAGTGCTGACGAAACAGCTCGTAGGTGCCGTCGACGAGGTGAACCTTCATCCGCCCATTGTGCCCATCGCGAGCAAGCGACCGACGCGTGGGTCGTCACCGAGCAGGCGGGCCAGGCGGGTGGCGGCGACCTCGATGTCGATCGTGCCCGATTCGACCATCGCTTCGATGTCGACCCAGTCCCTGCTGCGATCGAACAGCGCCTTGAACACCGCCAGATCCTCGGCCGCCAGGACGCGGACGGTCTGCCCGGCGAAGGGCACCGCGCGACAGCGCAAGGCGACCTCGGCGTGGAACCGCGAGGCGGCGAAGAAGACGTCGACCGGGGTGTCGTCCCACCACAGGCGCACCTGGTCGGCACTGAGCGCGGCGGCGGCATCGGCGGCCGAGTGGCGCACCCCGGGCGGCAGCGCGGCGAACACGCTCGCTGCCTGGGTGGACGGCACGAACACGTTGATGTCGATGTCGCGGGTGCCACGCGGCTCTTCGGTTGCATACGCCAGGGCCAGCGCCCCGCCCAAGGCCCACGGCAATTTGGCCTGGTCGAGCGCGGCGCAGAGTGCCGCGATGCGTTCGACGATCGACAACGCGGGGCTCATCGCCGCATCATCGTCGCGTCACAGCCGCGTCACAGCCGCATCACAGCCGGCGGGCGCGGGCGGTACGGCAGTGCCTCGGCGAGGGTCAACACCTCGACCAGGCGGCGGCCCTGCTGGACAGGATCGAGCACCCGCCCGCGGACGAACTCGATGCGGAAGCCGATCGCCTCGACGATCCTGGCTGCTGTGGCAGCGGCAGGCTGGCGGCGATCGCACTCGTATGCGCTCACCACCGACGCCGGCAGGTGGACGGCGCGCGCCACCTCCGCTTGCGTCAGGCCCGCCCGCTCTCGCAGCGAGCGCAAGGTGGCACCGGTGAGCACGATGTCACCATAGCGGATCCGCTCTGGTAGTCAGTCGCTGCTCCCACGATCATTCGCACCCGACCAATCTCTCAAGACTTGGGCAAGAGCCACCGATAGAGTCTGCATGACCAGCCAGCACGGCCCCTGGTGGGCCGTCTCGTCCGCGGGAGCAACAGCGCGATGACCTCAGCCCAGCGCGGAACCTCGGCGAGCACCACCGAGGCCCTCGCGGCGACGATTGCCGCGGCCGTGGAGCGCCAGCTGACGCAGTACGTCTCGGCCATGGCCCAGCAGGTCGATGCCGCCCGCGCCGCTGTCGACGAGACCCGCGACGAGTTGCGCGGCGAGTTCCACGCCTCGCAGGTGGCAATGCAGGAGGCGATCGAGCAGGCGATCGAGGCCAGGCTCGGGCAGCTCGGCGAGCAGCAGGCGGCGCGCATGGCGGCGCTGGAAGCGGCGGTGGTCACCGGCGGGGTGTCCGGTGGTTCGATCGACGCCGGCGAGCTTGTCGCGCTGCGTGAACACATGGACGCACAGAGCGCGGCCGCGCACGCGCGCATCGACGACTTGCAGCGCAGCGCGCGACGCTTCGACGAGCAGACCTCGGCGTTGGTGCAGCACGTCAACGACACCACCATCGCCCTCTCGCAACGGATGGACGAGGGCAACCAGGGGTTGGCCACCGCGATCGAGGAGCGCCTCGGTCTGGTGCGCGGCGCACTCGAGATGGTCGGCCCCGAGGTGCAACGCCAGATCGGCGAGCACGCGCAACTGCTCACCCAACGTTTCGACTTCACCGAGAGCAAGATCACCGACCGCATGCTCGCCATGGAGGAGCGGGTCAACGAGCAGAGCGGCACCAAGATCGCCAAGCTGGAGGCCACCCTCGGGCGCATCGGCGCCGGCTTCGACGAGTCGATGGTCGCTCTCTCGCAGCGCATGCTCGAGCTCGAGAACCAGGTGCACGAGGCTGTGCTGCAGGTGAACATCATCGGCCAGAAGGTCAACACGGTCGACGAAGAGGCGATCAACAAGGTGAAAGAGCAGCTGTCGGCGGCTGTCGGTGAGGTGATGCTGGTACGCATCGAACTCGACCGAGTTGTCGCCAACACCGACGACAAGGTCGACAAGGCCAACCTGCGCATGGCCGAGATCGAGGCCCTGCTCACAGACCAGATGGATGTCACCGCCGCGGTGCAACTCGAGCGCCTCGACGAGTTGGAGCGGGCGGTGGCGCTGCTCGATCCGAACCGTGCGACGCACACGTCGACAACGGGCAGCCAGCCGGGTGCGGCGCCGCTCGGGTCGGCCCCGATCCCCGGCCTCAGCGGAGTGCCCCCGCTGCCCGGCGCCCCGCCCCAGACGTTGTCGTCGCTCTGACGCACCGAATCACGCGAACGGTGGGAAACTGCACCCATGGCCCTGTTCAAAGCCACCAAGGAAGGCCCCACCGAGGAGGGCGACGCCACCGCTGAGTGTCAGCGCGTCGGTCAGTTGCTGGTCGAGTCGGGTCAGGTCACTCCGGAGGTGTTCGCCGCCACGCTGGCGCAGGCCAACGGTGATCTGCTCGCATTCGCCGATGGCCTACTTGCCCGTCATGGCGTCGGGCGCACCGAACTGGCGCTGGCGATCTCGCAGGCCACCGGGGTGCCGGCGGTGGAAACCAAGGGCATCGAAATCCCCGCCGAGCTGCGCGAGGCACTCGACGAGCAGGTCGTGCGTCGCCACTGCGCAGTCGCCGTCGCCGAGGAGGGCGGCACGCTGGTGCTGCTGTGCGCCGACCCCACGCCTGCACGGC
>CAUJEE010000091.1 GCA_963169215.1 Actinomycetota bacterium | reverse complement strand
GCCCGCTGCCGCGCAGGGCAGCGGCAGCGGGCGACGGGTCGGTGTAGGGGTGTACGCCCACGGCGATGATTACCCCGACGGTCACCAGCAGCACTGCGAAGCGGCGTTGGGTGAAGTCGGTCAGCGCCAGCCCCAGCAGGCACAGGAGTAGCAGCAGGAACCCCACCGTGATCAGGAGCAACGACTGCTGGTAGGGAATGCTGCTGGTCGTTGCCGCGGCATATGGATCCTTCACGTAGAACAGCCAGTAGCCCAGGCCGCGCATCACCTCGATGCTGTTCGACGTGTACGTGACCGCGTCGAGTGTCTCGCTGTAGCCGAGCACGTCGGCGCCGTACCGACGTTGCAGTGACAACGCGGTCACCCACCACACGGCTGTCGCACCGGCGAGCAGTCCGATGCGAGCCGTTGCCATGACCACCTGCCGGGTGTGCAGCCTCCCCGCTCGCCACTCCAAGATCACCCACATCACTGGCGCGGGCAGAATGGCCGCGAATGCGGTGGCGTTCACCGCGGCAGCGGTGCAGGAGACCAACGCGATCAGGGCCGGTGCCCGCCAGCCGCCATCGCGCACTGCGCGCATGGTGAGCAGCAGCAGCCATCCGAGCGCAGCCCACGGCAGCAGCATCACCGAGGTGCGGCTGATGTATGGCAGCAGGTACGGCGACAGTTGGTAGACGAGGGCGGCGATGGCCGCACCGGCCAGCGGCAGCCGCCATGCGCGCAGGAAGCGGAACACGCCCAAGCCGGCCAAGAACATCAGCGTCGCGATCCACAAGCGGTGGGCGACCCAGTCGGGCATTCCGATGCGTTCGCACAGCCAATACCACGGACCCGCCGGCCACAGGTACTGGATCATCTGATGCGGCACCCACCCGCCGAACTGGCTGACGTCCCACGCCTTGGGTGCTTTGGCGATCAACTCGCCGGGATCAAGGTACAGGTACAGCTTCGTGTCGGCCGGCATGCGCCCCGGCGAGGAGAGGAGCGCCGGTAGGTAGGCGATCAATGCCAACAGCGCGGAGAACTGTCGCGAGTGGCTACGTCCTCGCGCTGTGTCTCGGCACCGTCGGCTGGATAACACGGTCAGGGCACGGCCCCGTACACGCCGTACAGTGCGGTCATCGTCGTCAGTCCCACCGCGCTGGTCGAAACGACCCACGGCCACCAGTCACGCTTGCTGCGCTCGAACCATGCGGCCGCGCAGATCAACAGAGGGAAGGCCGTGTACAAGAACCGTGGGCGGGCGGTGACCGTCTCGGGCAGCACCATCAGCACCAGCACAGCGATGCTGTAGGCGAGCATCGCGTTGTCAATCTTGTAGCGGCGGGCAAGCCACAGCATGACGATCGCTGTGATCACACAGACGGCCGTGATCGTGTTGGTGGGCGACGTCAGTGGACTGGCGAACGCACGCAGTGTGCGGCGCAGAGCGGTGAACCCGAAACTCGTGCCCTCGCCCCACGCCTCGGTCTGCACCCGAAACCACACCCATCGTTCGCCGGTGTGGTGGCCGATCCACCATTGGAAGGCGAGGAACCCTGTCGGGGCCAGCGCGGGCGCGGCGAGCGAGCGCCACTCGCGCGTCTTGCGGATGGCAATGTAGGAAGCCACCGCGCAGGCAGCGACGAGCGCGACGCCATTGGGCCGTGTGGCGGTGCCGACGGCTGCCACCAGCCCAGCGGCGATCCACTGGTGGCGGATGAGCAGCCAAAAGGTGGCGCAGGCGAGGACGATCAACAGCGCTTCGCTGTACGCGTAGGAGAGCACGAAGCTGCCAGGGAACAGCGCCATCAGCACCATTGCCCGCTCGGCAACTGGTTCGTCGAACAGACGCCGGGCGAGCACGCCGACGAGCAACACGGCGACCGCACCGAGGACGAAGTTGAGTCCGATCGCGGCGATCGACGGGCCACCGGGTAGCAATCGATCAAGAGCCCGAACGGCCATTGGATAGGTCGGAAAGAAGGCGACACGGGCGTCAGGCATGTCGTAGGTGACGCCGTCGGGCACCTGGTGCGGATAGCCCAGCCGCACCAGGCGCAGATACCACACCCCGTCCCATCCGGTGAACACGTCGCGCACCAAACGCACCATGCTGATCGGGATGTCCTTCTCGGCATAGTGCGGGTCGGCCCACGGCGCCCAGGGAAGGTCCTTCACCCGCACGTCTTCGTCGTGGCGCAGTTCGGCGGCCACGATCGCAGCCCCCAGCACCGTGCACAGGCGGGAGAACAAATACACCCAACCGGCGCGCCGCAGGACGCGACGCCACGACGATGGATCGGGGGGCGGCGTGAGCGTCGGCTCGCCGGTGGTGTCGGGTGTTGTCGAATCCGTCATGGCTGGCTCCGCGGCACGCCGACGCTAACAGTCCGTCTCACATCCCGCGCGTCGGAAGCACGCGCCGTCGCGGACCGAACTTGGGGGCGCTGTGGCCCGCCCTCAGCAGCAGCCGCACGGCACGGCCTCGTTGTGGGACGTAGGGGGAGAGCAGTTCCAGCATCTCCTCGTCGGTGCCCCGAGGGCGACCGCTGAGGGCGTGGACGACGGTGTTCTTGAGATGGAAGTCGCCCACCGCCACGGCATCGGGATCACCGAGTGCCACCGCCAGCACATTGCCGACCGTCCACGGTCCGACACCAGGCAGCAGGGCCAATTTCGCAGCCACCTCCTGGGTCGGCAGGGCAGCCCACTCGTGGAGTCGCTCGCAGTGGCGTGCGATCTCGCGCAGTGTCACCGCCCGCTTGGCCTCGATCCCCAGCGAATGGAACCACCAGGTCGGGCTGTCGGCGAGGCGCTGTGGGTCTGGTGGCAGTCGCAGGTCTGGCAGCGGGCCGGGGGCGAGATCGCCCAACGCCCGCGCAAGTTGGCGCCATTGGCGCAGCGCTTCGCTGGCTGTGATCCGCTGGCCGATGACCGTCGGCAGCAGCTCGTGATACAGCGTGCCGCTGGAACCGAAGCGGACGTCGTGGTCGCGCTGCGCGGCCATGATCGCCGGATGTGCATCGCGGAAGCGGTGTCCCGGGTCGAGCGCGCCGGTGAGCGCATCGACGCGCTCGTGCAGCCATTCGCCCCCCGGCCCCCATGTGCGGGCCTGCAACGCTCCGGCGCGCCAGTCGAGGTGCAGCGTGCCCGGGCCTGCGGGTGTGATCGTCGCCCGCCAGAACTCGCCCGCGCCGAGACGCGTGGTCGGGTCGCTGACTCCGTAGAGGTAGGCGGCCAACACCCCCGGGGCGGCGCCGCGCGACATCTCGCGCCTCGCTCAGCGCACCGTCACCGGCGCTTCACCGGCGGTCAGCGGATGGTGGCACGCGACGAAGTGCCCCTCGCCCACGGAGACGAGTAGCGGCTCTTCTCTCTGGCAGACGTCGTCGGCGGCAGGGCAACGGGGATGGAAACGGCACCCGGCGGGTGGATTCACCGGCGACGGCGGTTCGCCTTGGATCGCGGCAGTGGCCGCGGCCACTTGTGGGTCGGGCACCGGGATCGAATCGAGCAAGACCTTGGTGTAGTGATGGGCCGGCCGCGAGTAGAGCTCGTCGGACGGTGCGATCTCGCACAGCTTGCCGAGGTACATCACTTGGATGCGGTCACTGATGTTCTTCACCACCGCGAGATCGTGGGCGATGAACACCAGGGTCAGGCCGTGCTTGCCCTTCAGGTCTTCGAGCAGGTTGAGCACCTGTGCCTGCACGCTCACATCGAGCGCGCTCACCGGTTCGTCGCAGATGATCAGCGTGGGGTCGAGCACCAGTGCACGGGCGATGGAGATGCGCTGACATTGCCCGCCGGAGAACTGATGGGCCTGACTCTCGGCTGCGCGCTGGGGGTCGATTCCCACTTCCTCGAGCAGGGCGTCGACCTTGGTGAGCTGTTCCTGGGTGGTGCCGCGCTTCCAGATGGCCAGCGGTTCGCGCACGATGTCGCGCACCTTGCGGCGCGGGTTGAGCGACGAGATCGGATCCTGGAAGATCATCTGCATCCGCGTGCGGGCGGCACGCATGTCGTCGGGCTTCATCGTCGTCAGTTCGTCGCCCTCGAACACCACTGAACCAGCGGTGGGCTTGGGCAGCATCATCAGCGCCTTGCCGGTGGTGCTCTTGCCGCAGCCGCTTTCGCCGACGATGCCCAGCGTCTCACCGCGGAGCACGTCGAAACTGATACCACTGACGGCGTGCACCTTCAGCCCGCTACGCCCCACCGGGAACTCCATCACCAGGTCTTCTACGCGCAGCACCACGTCGCCATCGGGGCGCAGGTGGGCCTTGCCGGTCCCGGCCATCACGCCACCAGGCCCTCTGCCGCGGCCGCCAGCTCGGCCGAGCGGGCGCGGTGGTGGGGCGAACCGACCGGGTACCAGCAGGCGTAGACGTGCTCGGGGTGTTCGGCGGTGATCAGCGGTGGAGCTTCCTGGCGGCACCGATCCTGGGCGAACGAGCACCGCGGCGAAAAGCTGCACCCTGCGGGTGGGTTGACAAGATCGGGTGGGCGACCGGGGATGACGTTCAGCCGCGTGTGGCTCGGATCGTCGATCTTCGGGATGCTGTGGAGGAGTGCCTCCGTGTACGG
>CAUJEE010000090.1 GCA_963169215.1 Actinomycetota bacterium | reverse complement strand
GAGGATCACCTCCGCGCCGAACACCTGCAACATCTGGCGCCGCTCGATGCTCACGCTGGTGGGCATCAGGATCTTGATCGGGTGACCCTTCACCCGGGCGATGGCCGCCAGCGCAATGCCGGTGTTGCCCGACGAAGGTTCGACGATGGTCTGCCCGGGGCGCAGCGAGCCATCCTTCTCCGCCTGCTCGATCATCTGCTTGGCGATGCGGTCCTTCACCGAGCCGAACGGGTTGTGGCTCTCCAGCTTGGCGAGGATGCGCACCTGCGGGTTGGGCGACAGCACGCTCACGTCGACCAGCGGCGTGTTGCCGATCATGTCGAGCACGCTCTCGTTGATGACCATCGCAACCACCTCCCTCGACCCTGCTGCTTCTGCCGGTTTCCCGACTCCTGCGGGTTTCCCGACTTCTCCGGTCGGGATTGTAGGTCAGGTAACCGTGATCGACACTTCCCGTATTCCCGTGCTGCCGATGGACGGGTCGGAGTCGCTTGGGTCGGGCAGCAGGTAGCAGCGGGCCTCGGGCGATTCGCGCTTGAGCGACACGATCACGTAGTGCCACGTGGGGTCGGCGGCCTGGGCCAGGTCGGTGGGGCTCGGATACGGCTCGCTGTGGGTGTGGCTGTGGAACACGCCGATGATCGCCAGCCCGTCGTCCTCGGCAGCGCGCTCGGCGCGCAGCAACTCGCGCGCGGGGATCGAGTACACCTTGGCCGAGGCTGCCTCGTTGGTGCAGGGCACGAAACGGTGCACCTGACGTTCACGGCCGACGAGCAGCCCGCAGGCCTCCAGCGGGTAGGCCGCGTAGGCTGCGGCCACCATCTGCGCGTAGGCGTCGGCGGGGAAGGCCAGGTCCGCGTCGCCGGCGAGCAAGGCGGGCGTGTTGGGCGGGGCAGGCGTATTGCCGCTCATCGCCTGCGAAGGGTACCGCTACCCTGGTGCGTCCAATGGCACCCAACCGCGAGCGCACCGACAGGCATGGCAACAAGCTCGTTGCCAGCAATCGGCGCGCCCGGCGCGACTACGACATCGTCGACAGCTTCGAGGCCGGCATCGTGTTGAGCGGCAGCGAGGTGAAAGCTTTGCGCGAGGGCCACGCACAGATCGCCGACGCGTATGCGCGTGTGGTCAACGGGCAGTTGTGGCTCGACGGGGTGCACATCCCGCCCTACCAGTACTCGCACGGCATCGGTGCCCACGATCCCGACCGCGCCCGCAAGTTGCTGATGCACCGGCGCGAGATCGAGAAGCTGGCCCACCAGGTGTCGATCGAGCACCTCGCGCTCGTGCCGTTGTCGATGTACTTCAAGGAGGGCCGGGTGAAGGTCGAGTTGGGGCTCGGCCGCGGCCGACGCAAGGCCGACAAGCGCCAGGCATTGGCCGAGCGCGACACCAAGATGGAGATGGCCCGCGCCCTGGGCCGTCAGGCGAAAGGTCGGCCTGCGCGATGAGCCGCATCGCCCTCGTGCGGCGACCCAGCCCGCGGCTGGCCGAGGGATTGGTGAGCCACATCGACCGGGTGCCGGTCGACATCGGCCTCGCCCTGCGCCAATGGGACGAGCATGTGGCCGCGCTGCGCGACGCAGGGTGGGAGATCGTCGAGGTCGACCCGGCGCCGGATTGCCCCGACTCGGTGTTCGTCGAGGACACGATGGTGGTGTACCGCGACACAGCGGTGATCGCCCGCCCGGGCGCCGCCGAACGGCGGGCCGAGATCCCTGCTGCGGCCGCGGCGGTGACTGCCCTCGGTTACCGAGTGGTGCCCATCGATGCACCGGGCACGCTCGACGGCGGCGATGTGCTGAAGGTGGGCGACACGGTGTACGTCGGGCACACCGTGCGCACCAACCTCGACGGCATCGCCCAGCTGCGGGCCGCCCTCGAGCCGCTCGGGGCGGCCGTGGTGGCCGTGCCGGTGAGCGCGGTGCTGCACCTCAAGTCGGCGGTCACCGCCCTGCCCGACGGCACCGTGATCGGGTGGGAGCCGGCGGTCGACGACACGTCGCTGTTCCCCCGCTTCTTGTCGATGCCCGAGGAACGCGGCGCGCACGTGGTGCTGCTCGGCGACGACCGCGTGCTGCTCGCCGCCGGCTGCCCGCGTAGCGAACGGCTGCTGCGCTCGACGGGCCTGCAGCCGGTGGTGGTCGACATCTCCGAGTTCGAGAAGCTGGAGGGCTGCGTCACATGCCTGTCGGTGCGCCTGCGCGAGGCGCCCGGGGCCTGACGACAGCGCCCGCCGCCGGGCTCAGGGCTGCGCTGCCTCCCACGCCTCGCGGTAGGCGGTGGCCAACGACGCCACCGACTCGTGCGCGTTCAACCCGCTGGGGTTGGGCAGCACCCACAACCGCGCCCCGGCCAGGAGCTGCGGCTGTTCTCCCGCCGCCGCCTTGGGTTGGTCGAAGGCCTCGCGGTACACGGTGAGGCCGAGCACCGCCACCACCGCCGGGCGCACGCGGGCCACCTTCGCCGCCAGCGCAGCCGCCCCGGCGCGCATCTCGGCGCGCGTCAGCTGGTCGGCGCGGGCCGACGCGGTGGGCACGACGTTGGTGATACCAATGCCCAACTGGTGCAGCAGCTCCACGTCGTCGGGTTGCATCCCGCCGCTGGCGTCGACCAGCCGTGGGGTGATCCCGGCGGCAAAGAGTGCCGGCCAGAAGCGATTGCCGCGGCGGGCGAAGTGCGCGTTCACCGCCGCGGTCCACAGGCCGGGGTTGATGCCCACGAACAGCAGGCGCACCTGCGGGCCGAGCAGGTCGTCGACCAATCTGCCGTGGAACGCCTCCAGTTGGGCGCGGGTGAAGCGGGCCATCGCCCGCTCAGTGTGTCACCGCGCGAGCTCGGCCGGGCGCTCGCCGGTGATCGATTCGTGCAGGCGATCGAGGGTGGGGCGCAGGATCATCGTGTAGGTGTCGGCGAGGGCCACCTCGCGGTGCTCCGCCTGCGCCTTCAGCCGCTGCGGATCGAACGCCACGTCGAGGAACGCCTGCTTGCTGGGGAAGGTGTTGAACCGCACCTGGTCCCAGGTGCGCCCGTCACCGATGATCGTGCCCTCGGCCCGCAGCCAGGCCGAGATGCGCACCCCGTGGGGCACGGCGATCTTGGCCGCGTGGTCGGTGTAGCGGCTCATCTCGTCCACGCTCTGTGCGTCGTGGAAGCGCAGCACGTGGATCACCTGCACATACGGGTCGGTGGGGGTCGGCGGGTGCGGCGCGGCAGCCCAGTCGACCGCGCCCTGCGGAGCGAAAGGCACGTCGGGCATCGGCAGGCAGCCGATGACGAAGGTGTGCGCCATGCCCGCCTCCTTGTGGTGGTGCAGCTCCTGGAAGTCGGCGCGGGTGCTCATCTCCACGAACGAGCGACGGGTCGGGTACTTGACGACGGCGACGCGGTGCCACGCCGGGTCGGGGTTGAGGAACTGCGTGTCGACATCGGCGGCGAACACGATCTCCGCGCCGATCGCGGCCAGCGGACCGAGCGGCGTGTACCTGTCGTCGGCCTCGCGGCCGCTGATGTCGCTGCCCCGACCGTCGGCGTACTCGGCCCGGTCGCGGTACGACATCAGGTTCACCATCCAGATCGGTCCGTCGTCGTCCGCCGGGCAGGTCGCCAGCTGCGCCGCGTAGTGCCCGTCGATCTGTCCGTAGCGCGCTGACGGTGATGTTCGCTCGCCCATGTGCCCTCGCTCCTTCTTCCGACTGGTCCGAACAGCGCCGAATCAATTGACAGTCAGTATGACACGATCGGGGCGCGGCGTGCCACCTCCGACCGGGAGTAGGGTGACCACGATCAGCTCTGGAAGGAGCATGCAATGCACGAGAAGTCGCCGAAGAAGGACAGTGCCAAGAAGGCCGGCAAGACGCTGATGGAGAAGCGGGCGATCAAGCGGGCCAAGAAGGACAAGGGCGGAAGCTCCATCACCTGAGCCGTCTCGTGGGGTAGCGCCCGGGCCACCTCCCGGGTCGGCTGGCCTGCGGCGCTGGTAGCGTGGAACATGCAAACCCAACCAAGGGGCTGACAGGTTTCGACGTCAGATTCACTGGGCGGGCGTGCGACCCGAGTTGCTCAGACTCGCTAAACGGGGCACAACAAAGAATTGCCAACGAGCAGTTCGCTCTCGCCGCCTGATTCGTCAAGTGAGCGAAGAGACATCGTGACCAGAAATGGCGCACGGGGCCGATCCACCGCAGCCTGGCACCAGAAGCGGGGGATGACAGCGGAAAAGACTGCTGGCGTCGGGAAAGACCGATGACCGCTCGGAAAGACGAGTCGCGGGTCATCGGCTAACCGGTGACCAGCCGACCCGCCGGTCTCCCTGCGTCAGGGAGAGAGTCGGGAATGGTCGTAGCGCGAACGTGTAGTGCCTGATGGACGGGAGTTCGATTCTCCCCAGCTCCACTCTCTAGGTGTTTGGACGTCCACACAAGGACGTCCACCACAAGACCTCCACCACAATCCCGGCACCACCCATCGTCTGTGTCATGGCACTACCACGGGGTGTCGTGGCAGGCGGATGACACAGACGGCGGCTAGCGGGGGTCGGCGAGTTCGGCCAGGCGGGCGCGCACCAGGGCGTGCAGCAAGAGCGCGTCGACCTGCCAGTCGATGGGCACCCTGATCGTCTTCTTGTTCGCCTCCAGCCCGTTCAGCAGCGGGCGCGCCAGCTCCACCGAGTTGGCACCCCACGGCCCGAGCAGCAGATGGTTGGTGGCCGCTGACAGGCCGAACACATAGTCCTTGCCGCGCTTGAGCATCGGCTGGTTCCATGCGATCACCATCTCCAAGTCGGCGAACTCGGCGGTGATCGCGTCGAAGATCGCCCGCGCCGTGCGCTCCCTGTCGCCGCCGAGCCCGCGGAAGTACTGCTCGGGGTCGGCGTGGCGGCGAGTGGTGGTACTGCCCCTCGCGTACATCACCACCGCGTTGGCGTGCGCCTGGCTGAACTCATGGCGCTCACGCAAGAACGCAATCTGCTCCGCGTACTTCGCGTCGCCCAGCGCTGCCAGCTCGGCGAGCCAGTAGGCGATCGGCCGGCCATGCTTGTTCTCGATCGCCGGGAAGTGCACCGAGCGGTCGCCGGGAGTCGTGCCCATGCGCGCGCACGATAGTGGCAGGCGCGCCCGCTCCAGCCCGACTACGGCACCTTGCGTGGGCCCTGCACACCCGTCCGTGTCATGCCGCTACCACGAAGCCCCGTGGTAGATCCATGACACAGACGGGAGGAACGGGGCGAGATGGGCTGGGCTCAGCCGTCGGCGCCGCCGTCAGCCGTCGTCAGCCCTCGTCAGCCCTCAGCGGCGTGTGCGCCGCCCGCGGCATCGCCTGCGTCGACGATGGTCACCATTCCCGAGGGGTGATGCAGCATCTCGACCGTGCGCGCCGCGGCATGGTCGAGGTGCACGCGCGGCGTGGGCGGCAAGCGCACCTCGTAGTACGTGCCCAGGCCGTAGAAGCGGCCATAACGCAGCACCACCCCGCCCGCTTCCAGCACAGCGCGCTCCATGTCGGCAACGGCCGCCGCGCCGTCACCGCCGATGTCCCACGCCACGCTCTGCGCCAGGAAGCGCTCGCAGCCGGCGGCGCGGCTCGCAGCCAGCAGGTTCACCACCCCGACGCGACGTATGCGCGCGTTCGCCTCTTCGAACTCGGCCACCTGGCGAGCATCGTCGGGCAGATCGGTGAGTTGGCTGATCACAACCTCCGGTGCTGCGTCGGCCACCACCCGGGCCAGCCGCGCCATGTCGTAAACGTCGCACTCCACCACGTCGACTCCGGAGGTCACCATCGCCTCGGCACGTCGCGCGTCGCGCGTCAGGGCCACCACCGAGTGCCCGGCATCGACCAGCAACGGCACCAACCGACGCCCGATCAAACCAGTGGCGCCGGCGAGAACGACCCTCATCGCCAACCTTCCCCCGTCACGCGACGGGTTGCTCGACCACGATCGACATGAACAGGCTTCCATCGTCGCGCTTGCTGACGTTGAGCGACACAACGGTGCCGTCGGCGAGCGTCGCCTCGTGGCCGAACCCGTTCGACGACGGATCGGCGTCGAACCCGTGACCAGCGGCCCAGTCAGCAGCGTCGGCGAACGTCGCCGCCGGGCAATCGCCCTCCCACCACAGGCGATAAGCAGCCGGCTCGGGGGCCTCGGTGACGTCGGCCGAGGGGTCGAGCTCGACGTCGACGCGGCGGATGGTGCAGCCGTCCAAGCACGGCAGCGTAGGGTCGATCGAGGTCGGGTGCAACACCTGCGGGAAGGTGCGGTAGATGGTGCGGGACGTGACGGTGATCA
>CAUJEE010000089.1 GCA_963169215.1 Actinomycetota bacterium | reverse complement strand
TTCTTCGTACTCGGGGTCGGCGCCGTCGGTGAAGCCGTCGATCCACCACCCGGCGTGGGTCTCCCACAGCCCCTCGCCCCGTACCTCACTCATCGCCCGCCATCGTACGGCCGCTCTCCGGTCGGGCGCGATTCCCCCCGATTCCGACCACTGGGGCCCCAACGGGCGCGACGGCTCCCAGCGTGCGGGACAGATCGCGCCCAACTGGCCCCGAGCGGCGGGGCGGGGTCGGGATGTCGGCGGGGGCGTGCGGCCGTAGAGTGCGCGCATGCGCTTTGCCCTATGGCCCTCGTTCGACCGCTCCTGGGAGGAGACCCTCACCGTTGCCCGCTTCGCCGCCGACAACGGTTACGCGTCGTTCTGGTACGCCGACCACCTGATGCCCGATCGCCCCGACGGCACCCCCGACCCCGGCGACGCGCTCGACTGCTGGACCGTGCTCGCCGGCGTTGCCGCGCTCGTGCCGCGGGTGCGCCTGGTGTCGATGGTGTCGCCACTCACCATCCATCATCCGGTGGTGCTCGCCAAGCGGGCCACCACCGTCGACCACATCTCCGCCGGGCGGGTGGTGCTCGGCCTCGGCGCCGGGTGGCAGGTGAACGAGCACGCCAGCTACGGCTTCGACCTGCTCGACCCTGGCCCGCGTGTGAGCCGCTTCGCCGAGGGCATCGAGGTGATCCACCGCCTGCTGCGCGAAGACTCGGTCACCTTCGATGGTCGCGCGTTCACGCTGCGCGACGCGCCGTTCTCACCCAAACCGCTCCAGCAGCCGTTGCCGCTGCTGGTGGGCACGAAGAGCCCACGCATGTTCCGGCTGGCCGCGCGCTTCGCTGCCGAGTACAACACGTGGGGCAACCCCGACCTGGCCGGCAAGCGGCTGGAGGGCCTGCAACGCGGCTGCGCGGCGGAAGGGCGCGACCCGGACACCATCGCCAGGTCGGTGCAGGCGGTGGTGCTGCTCACCCGCTCACAAGCCGAACTCGACGCGCTCGGTGAGTTCGCCACGCAACCGAACGTGCTGGCCGGCTCGCCCGAGCAACTGCAGGACTCACTCGGACGCTACGTCGAACTCGGCTTCGACGAGTTCGCGCTGCCCGACTTCACGCTCGGCCCCGACCCGGCTGCCCGGGCCGACAAGTTGGCCGAGATCCACGCCGAGGTGATCAGCCCGCTGATGTGATCTGTGCGCCCGCGGCCGACAGCGATCACCCCGGCGCCGCGCCGCACCACTCGCGCGCCAGAGCGCGCAACGCCGCCGCGCATTGGTGCACGCTCGCGACCGTCACCCACTCGTCGTCCTCGTGCAACCCCTGCCCCGTCGGCCCGAACACACAGGCGGGCGTGCCCACCTCGGCGTGATAGGCGGCGTCGGTCCAGAACGGGGCGGCCTGCAACCGCGGCTCGGCCCCGGCGACGGTCACCGCCCCCAGCAGCGCCTGCACGAAGGGAAGTTCGGCCGATTGGTCGAGCGGACGGCGCGCGTAGACCACCGCGCAACGGGTGACGAGCGGCGACGACTCGCCGATGGCCGACAGCGCCTCCTCGATCTGCTCCTCGGCGCCGGCCCCGGCGGTGCGCAGCTCGACCACCACCGAACAAGACGGCGGCACGGTGAACAGTTCGCCCCTGCTATGCACCTGGTTCACCATCGCCGTGGCCCGCTCGACCGGGTCGGCGCCCAGCGCGGCCCAGCGCGCGTCGAGCGCGCGCACGGCACCGATCACTTCGGCCACAGCATGAACGGCATTGACACCCCGATCGGCCCGCGAGGTGTGCGCTGCCCGGCCGGTGAGTTCGACCTCGATCACCGCGAACCCGCGGTGGCGGGCGATCACCGCTAGGTCGGTGGGCTCCAGTGCCACCGCGGCGTCGGGGCGCCACTGCTCGACCAGGCGCTGGGTGCCGATGCTGCCGCTCTCCTCGTCGACCACCGCGGCCACGATCAGATCGCCCTTCAGCTCGCCAGGAGCGAAGGAGGCAACCACCACCATCGCCGCGGCCAGTCCTGCCTTGGTGTCGAGCACGCCTCGACCATGCACGCGACCGTCGGCCACGTAAACCTCCTTGGTGCGCGGTCCGTGAACCCCGACGGTGTCCATGTGGCCGTTGAACAGCAGCGAGCGGCCACCGTCACCGCCCGCGCCCTTGCGCACCAGCACCACGTTGCTGCGCCCCGGAGCAACCTGCTGCACATGCACCTCCAAGCCCCGCACTCTGCCCCACCGTTCGACGAAGGCGGCCATCTCCGCCTCCCCCGCGGCGCCTGGCACCAGGCCGGGGTTGATCGAGTCGATCTGCGCCAACTCGACGGTGAGTGCGACAGGGTCTTGCATCAGCTGCCCTCCGTGCTCGGGTGGAACTTGTCGTGGATCGCCTCGGCCACCGCGTCGGGTATGAACGACAAGGCTTTCAGCTCGTCGAGGGTGGCCCGCTTCACCGCGTTCACCCCGCCCAGCACCTGCACCAGCTTCTTCTTGCGCGCTTCACCCAGGCCGGCGATGCCGTCGAGCGAACTGGCCGTCATCCGCTTGCCGCGCAGCTCGCGGTGGAAGGTGTTGGCGAAGCGGTGCGCCTCGTCGCGGATGCGCTGCAGCATGAACAGCGCATCGCTGCCGCGGGGGATCTCCACCGGCTGGGTGCGCCCTGGCAGGTAGACCTCCTCGAAACGCTTGGCGAGCGAGGCGATGGGAATCTCGTCGTGCAGCCCCAACGCGCGAACCACCCGCTCGGCGACGGCCAACTGCCCCTTCCCGCCATCGACCACCAACAACTGTGGCGGATAGGCGAACTTCTTCGGGCGTTGCTGCTGCTCGTCGTCGTCGAACACGCGGTCGCGCTCGTCGAGGTACGCGCGCAGGCGGCGGGTGAGCACCTCCTCCATCGCGGCATAGTCGTCGTTACCGGCGACGTCCTTCACCTTGAACCGGCGGTACTCGCGCTTGTTCGGTAAGCCATCCTCGAGCACCACCATCGAGCCGACGTAGTCGGTGCCCTGCAGGTGAGCCATGTCGTAGCACTCGATGCGTAGCGGAGCCTCGGGCAGGCCGAGCAGATCTTGCAGTTCGGTGAGCGCCCGGCTGCGCGCGTTGTGGTCGCCGGCGCGACGCAGGCGATGGCGGGTGAACTCCTCCTTGGCATTGCGCGTCACGGTTTCGTGCAGATCGCGCTTGTCGCCGCGCTGCGGCACGCGTATCTGCACCCTGCTGCCGCGCAGGTGGGTGAGCCACTCCTCGTATGTCGGCGCGTCTTCGGGCTCCACCGGCACCAACACCTGCTTGGGCACACCGGCAGGCGGTTCGTCGCCGTACAACTCCTCGAGGATGCGGTCGACCAACCCGCCGGAGCTGAGCTCTTCCACTTTGTCGAGCACGAAGCCCTTGCGCCCCACGACGCGGCCCTTGCGCACGAAGAACACCTGCACTGCGGCCTCCAACTCGTCGTCGGCGATGCCCACCACGTCGATGTCCTCACTGCGCTCGGCCACCATCTGCTGCTTCTCGATCGCCCGCCGCACGGCCAGCAGGCGGTCGCGCACGCGGGCCGCCCGCTCATACTCCAACGCCTCCGAGGCGGCAGCCATCTCACCTTCCAGGCGCTTGACGATGCCGTCGGTGTCGCCGTCGAGGAAGTCGCACAACTCCTGCACCAGTTGCCGGTACGGCATCTCGTCGATCTCGCCGACGCACGGCCCGCTGCACTTCTCGATGTGGAACAGCAGGCAGGGGCGGCCGAGGCGCTGGTGCTGGTTGAACTTGCTCGGGCTGCATGTGCGGATGGGGAAGCTGCGCAACAACAGGTCGAGCGTGTCGCGGATCGCGTAGGCGTGCGCGTAGGGCCCGAAGTAGCGCGTGCCCTTGCGCTTGCGACCGCGCATCACCATCGCCCGCGGGAACTGCTCGTCCACCGTCACAGCCATGAACGGGTAGCTCTTGTCGTCGCGCAGACGTACGTTGAACCGGGGCCGGTGCTGCTTGATCAGGCTGTACTCCAGCATGAGCGCCTCGACCTCGTTGCGCACCTCGATCCACTCGACGGTGGCGGCAGTGGCCACCATCTGCGCCGTGCGCGGGTGCAGGTTGCGCGGGTCTTGGAAGTAGTTCGACAAGCGCTGGCGCAGGCTGGACGCCTTGCCGACGTAGATCACCCGGCCGTCCTTGTCCTTGAACTGGTACGACCCCGGGCTGTCGGGAATCGTGCCTGCCGGCGGCCGCGCAACCATCACGTTCGACTCTAGGGGTGTGCGACCCTACGGCCGCACGGCGGTGGCTGCGGATAGGGTTGCGGCGTGCCCGGCCGCTACCAGTTCTCGCTGCCCGAACGACCCAGCCGCGACGGATGGTTCCGCATCGGCGGCATCGACATCACCACTACTGCGCTGATGGTGGCCCTCGGCATCGCCTCCTGGTTCTGGTACGCGATCGACAAGGTGTCGCTGGTGAAGCTGGTGTTCCTCGGCGAGTGGGTGCGCGACGGCGAGGCGTGGCGCCTGGTCACCTGGCCGGTGGCCAACCCGCTCGATCGCCAGGCGCTGTGGGTGGTGCTCACGATGGTGTTCTTCTGGTTCCTCGGGCACCGCATCGAAGACCTCACCGGGCGGCGCCGATTCACCTGGCTGATGCTGGCGATGACGGTGATCCCGGCGGCGATCGTCACGATCATCCGCTTCGAAGTGCAGTACGGCGCATATGGGCTGGGCGTGCTCGGCATGGGCTTGCTCGTCGTGTTCGCGCTCGAACATCCGAACGCGATGTTCCTCTTCGGCATCCCTGCGTGGGTGCTGGCCGCGGTGTACGTCGGCATCGATGCCCTGCGCTATCTCGGCGATCGCGCCTACGAGCCGCTGGTACTCGAGTTGCTGGTGATCGCAGTCGGTCTCGTCGGGGGACGCCAGTGCGGGTTGCTCGACAACCTGGCGTTCATCCCGCAGGTGCTCGGTCGGCGTTCGGCGGGCGGCGGCGGTGCATCGGGGTCCGGGCGCCGCGCAGGTGGCACGCGGCGACGAAAGGGTTCGGGCCCGCGGGTGGTGTCGGGTCCATGGGCCGACAGCGGACCGACGCACAGCCCGCTCGAGCAGGCCGAACTCGACATGCTGCTCGACAAGATCAGCAGCGACGGCCTCGATTCGCTCTCGAAGGCGGACAAGGCCCGGCTCAACGAGCTGAGCAAGAAGCTCCGCGGCCGCTGACCGCCCCACCACGTCCAAGTCGGCGGTGAGTCCGGCCCGCACCCTGCCTCAACGCCAACTCAACCCGCGCCACGTCCAAGTCGGCGGTGAGTAGAGGCCGCAGCCTGGCTGACCGCCGACTTGAGATGAGGGCGGAGCGGGAGGGACTTGGAGTGCGGTCAGGTGAAGCAGTCGGTGGGGCGTGGCGTGCGCTGTCTCAGCCAGCGTACATAGGCCGCCACCAGCAGCAGACCGGCCGCCAGCGTGGCCGAGTTGGCCAGCATGTGGTAGCCCCACTCCTGCTTGATGAATCCCGAGGCGAATGCCGCCGCGCCGCCACAGAAGCTCATCGTCAGGTCGGCGGTGCCCTGTACCTCCACCCGCGACGCGGCCGGAACAGAGCCGGTGAGAATGGCGCTGCCGGCGATGAGGCCGATGTTCCACCCGACACCGAGCAGGAACAGGCCGAGGAAGATCATCCCGGGCACGTAACCGGCGACGACGGCGGTGACCGTGCCGGCACCGAGCACCACCGCACCGGTCATCACCGCCCGCACCTCGCCGACGCGCTCGACCAGCCGACCGACTAGCGGCGCAAAGGCGTACATGCCGACGATGTGCACGGCGATCACGTAGGCGCTGAGGTCGTCGTGCTGGTGATCCTTCATGTGCGGCGGGGTCATCGTCATCACCGCCACCATCGCCGCCTGCGACACCACCATCGCCCCCAGCCCTAGTGGCGCCAATCTGCTCGCGCGGATGACGCCGACCGAAGCCCGCACCTGACGCAGCGGCCGCACTCGTTCGGCGTGCGGGTCGAGCTGGCCGGCAGCCTCGAGCGGATCGGGGCGCAGACGCACGAACAGCACGGTCATCGCGATCGCGGCCATCACCGCGGCGAACAGGAACGGCCCCACCAGTGGGTCGAGTCCCAGCGCTTTGCCGGCCTTCTTCTCCCACGGCGTCAACAGCGGGCCGAACGCCGCACCGAGGGTGCCCACCCACACCACCGTCGCGATCGCCTCCGCCCGCCTCGCCGGGTGGGCCAGATCGGCGGCCGCGTAGCGACCCTGCAGAGTGGCGGCCTGCGCGCCGCCGAACAGAGCCATGCCGATCACGAACACCAAGAAGATCTCGGCCTCGCCACCGGCCGCGACCACGAGCGCGCCGACCACACCGGAGCCGTAGGCGAGCATCAACCCGTAGCGACGACCGCGGCGACGCATCACCGCCGCCAGCGGCACAGCCATCAGAGCCGAGCCCATCGTGTAGGCCGCGGCACCTGTGCCTGCCAGGCGATCGTTGCCGCCGAGCAGCTGCTTGGCCAGCAGTGCCATCACCGCCACCACGCCGGCCACCGCCGCCTGCCCCGGCACCTGCGCCAGCCGCAGCGTCACCAGCGTGCGCCGCTGCAGTCGCTCGCGTTCAGCCTCCGCCAGACTCTGGTCGGGCGCGATTGTCGCGTCGTTCACCACAGCGAACCTTGTGGCTCGATCCACTCCATCGGTTGGCCGCCATTCGTCGACACGGCTGCCAGGATAGACACAGGCGTGGTCACCGTCAGCCTTGCAGCAAGGGTCGGAGGAACCTTGCCGTGTGGCTGCCGTCTATCTGAGCAACGTCTTCCGGGCTGCCTTCGGCCACGACGGTGCCACCGCCGCTGCCGCCCTCGGGCCCCAGGTCGACGATCCAGTCGGCGGTCTTGATCACGTCGAGATTGTGCTCGATCACCAGCACGGTGTTGCCCTGATCGACCAGTCGCGAGAGCACGGTGAGCAGGCGGCGCACATCGTCGAAGTGCAGGCCGGTGGTCGGCTCGTCGAGCAGGTAAATGGTGTGGCCGGTGTTCCGTTTGGCCAGTTCGGTAGCCAGCTTCACCCGCTGCGCCTCGCCACCCGACAGGGTCGGTGCCGGCTGACCGAGACGCACATAACCGAGACCGACATCCATCAGCGTCTGCATGTAGCGATGGATCGGTGGCTGGTTGGAGAAGAAGTCGACTGCCTCCGCCACCGGCATGTCGAGCACCTCGGAAATGTTCTTACCCTTGAACTGGATATCGAGCGTGTCGCGGTTGTAGCGATCTCCCTTGCACACCTCGCAGGGCACGTACACGTCGGGCAGGAAGTGCATCTCGATCTTGATCGTGCCGTCACCGGCGCACGCCTCGCAGCGACCACCGGCGACGTTGAAGCTGAACCGTCCGGGCAGGTAGCCGCGCACCTTCGACTCCGCCGTGGTGGCGAACAGCTTGCGGATGTTGTCGAACACGCCGGTGTAGGTGGCCGGGTTGCTGCGCGGGGTGCGGCCGATGGGCGACTGGTCCATGTCGATGACCTTGTCGAGGTACTCGATGCCCTTGATGTTCTTGTGCTTGCCGGCCGCCGTCTTCGACTTGTAGATGCGCTGCATCAGAACCGGCAGCAGGATGTCGCGCACGAGAGTGCTCTTGCCGCTGCCACTCACACCGGTGACGGCCACGAAGCACCCCAGCGGGATGCGCACGTCGATGTTCTGCAGGTTGTGCTCGCGGGCGCCATTGATGTCGAGCCACTGCAAGCCGGGCGCGCGCCGCTGCTGGGGCACGGGAATCGACTTGCGGCCGCTGAGGTACTGGCCGGTGATCGATTCCTTCACCTTCAGCACGCCCTTCACAGGCCCGCTGTACACCACCGCGCCGCCGTGCTCGCCGGCGCCGGGGCCGATGTCGACCAGCCAGTCGGCCTCGCGGATGGTGTCTTCGTCGTGCTCAACCACCAGCACCGTGTTGCCCAGGTCGCGCAGTCGCTCGAGCGTGTCGATCAGCCGCCGGTTGTCACGCTGGTGCAACCCGATCGACGGCTCGTCGAGCACATACAGCGTGCCCACCAAACCGCTCCCGATCTGGCTCGCCAGACGGATGCGCTGCGCCTCGCCACCGGCCAGCGTGCCCGCCGATCGCGACAGGGTGAGATAGTCGAGACCGACATCGAGCAGGAACCCGAGGCGGGCGTTGATCTCCTTGGTGATCCGCTCGGCGATCATCCGGTCGCGCTCGCTGAGTTCGAGCGCGGCGAGGAACGACGCCGAGTCGGCGATCGCCATGTCGCACACCTCGGCGATGTTCTTCGCGCCGACGGTGACGGCCAACGTCGCCGGCTTCAGCCTGGCCCCGGCGCACGCGGTGCACGGCACCTCGCGCATGTAGCCCTCGTACTGCTCGCGTGCCCAGTCGCTCTCGGCTCCCTCGCGACGGCGATTGAGCCACGGCACGACGCCTTCGTAGGCGGTGGAGTACTCGCGCATACGTCCGTAGCGGTTCTTGTACTTCACCCGCAAGTTGCCGTCGACGCCGTGCAACACCACCTTCTGTTGTTTGGCGGTGAGCTTGCCCCACGGTTTGTCGAGGTCGATGCCGTACTCGCCGGCGACGGCCTCGAGCATGCGCGAGAAATACTGCGTGCCGCTCGTGCGCCACGGAGCGATCGCCCCGTCGTTGACCGAGATGTCGTGATCGGGGATCACCAACTCCGGGTCGACTTCGAAGGTGGTGCCCAATCCGAGGCAGGCCTCGCAGGCGCCGTAGGGAGAGTTGAACGAGAAGTTGCGCGGCGCAGGCTCCTCGTAGCTGGTGCCACACTTGCTGCAGGCGAGGTGCTGGCTGAACGTGAGTGTCTCGCCCTCGGCCTCGGTGTGTTCGCCTTCGCGCGACACCAGCTCGACCTCGGCCACGCCATCGGCCAGTTTCAGCGCAGTCTCCAGCGAATCGGTGAGCCGACGCTCGATGCCGTCGCGACGCACGAGACGATCGACGATGATCTCGATCTTGTGCTGCTCGTAACGGGCCAGCCGCGAGTCGCGCTGAAGGAACTCGGCGATGTCGACCACCTCGCCGTCGATACGCGCACGCACGAACCCCTGAGCGACGAGATCTTGCAGAAGCGTGTCGTACTCGCCCTTGCGGCCGCGAACCACCGGCGCCAGAACCTGGAAGCGGGTGCCCTCGGGTAACTGCAGAATGCGGTCGACGATCTGCTGGGGCGTCTGGCGCGACAACCGTGTGCCGTCGTTGGGACAGTGCTGCACGCCGACGCGCGCGTAGAGCAGACGCAGATAGTCGTACACCTCGGTGATCGTGCCCACCGTCGAGCGCGGGTTGCGGCTCGCGCTCTTCTGGTCGATGGAGATAGCCGGCGAAAGACCCTCGATCACGTCGACGTCGGGCTTGTCCATCTGGCCGAGGAACTGGCGGGCGTAGGCGCTGAGCGACTCGACGTAGCGGCGCTGACCCTCGGCGTAGATCGTGTCGAAAGCGAGGCTGCTCTTGCCCGAGCCGGACAGGCCGGTGAACACGATCAACCGGTCGCGGGGCAACTCGACGCTGATGTTCTTGAGGTTGTGCTCGCGTGCACCCCTGACGATGATCTTGTTCTCCTGTACAGGGGGCATGGCGGCGAGGCTACCGACGCGATGCGGCGCAGGGGCTGGGGGTGTGCCCGATCATCTCGCTCACCATAGCAGCGAGACGAACTGGTGTTCGTACATGCTCGTGCTCGGTCTCGACGCGAGAGACCTAGGGTGCCCCATCATGCGCGCCAACCACTTCGCCCTCGCTGTTGCACTCGCGTGCACCACTGCCTCCTGCAGCCAGGTCAGATCGTCAGCGCCGTCCCCCGCGCCCGCCACGTCAGTCGCCACCACGTCCATCGCCACCACCGCCGTACCTGCTACTCCCCTCTCCGATACAGCCGGGCCGACCGCAACTTCTGCAACAGCAGGGCCCGACCTGCTGACGATCCTGGTTACCAACGACGACGGCATCGATTCGCCGGGCATCGCCGCCATCGCCACCGCGCTCGTCGCGTTGGAGGGCGTGGAGGTGATCGTGGTCGCCCCTGCCGACAACCAGAGCGGCACCAGCGACACGACATCCCCCGGTCAGGTCGGCTATCAAGAGGTGACAGCTACGAACGGTTTGAGGGGCTATGCCGTCGACGGTACGCCTGCCGATGCGGTGAACATCGCCCTCGACCAGTTGCAGCTTCGCCCCGACCTCGTCGTCTCGGGTACGAACGCGGGCCAGAACGTCGGCCCGGCGGTGCCCATCTCGGGCACTGTTGGCGCAGCCCGCACGGCCGCCCGGCGCGCCATACCCGCCATCGCCGTGTCCGGCGCTCCCGACTACTCGAATGCCGCCGACGCTGTTGCGTTGGTGATCGCCGAGATCACCGCGAATCGAGACAGCTACGGGTACGGGACGGCCACCGACCACACCGTCGTCAACATCAACGTCCCCACCTGCGCCGCCGGTGCCGTGCGAGGCATCGTCGATGTGGTCTACGCCACCGACTACCCCGCGGGCTGGGACGCCTCGGCGATGGACTGCGCGTCGACGGCCACCGACCCGGCCGACGACATGGTGGCGATGATGATCGGCTTCGCATCGCGCAGCATCGTGCCCGCCGACTTGTGAGGGCCGCCGGACACCTCAGCCCGCGTCGCGCAGTTCGCGGCGCAGCTCGTTGATCTCGTCGCGCAGGCGAGCCGCGTACTCGAACTTCAGCTCGGCTGCGGCCTCGTGCATCTCTTCCTCGAGTGTCTGGATCAGGCGGGCCAGTTCCTGTTGCGGCAGGGTCTTCAACTCGCGCTGCACCTTGTCGCGCTCGCGGTTGCGGCGCTGGCCCTTGCCAGGAACCGGCGAGGTGTCGTCCGGGCGCAGCAACGACAGGATGTCGCCCACCGCCTTGCGGATGGTCTGCGGGTCGATGCCGTGCTCGCTGTTGTAGGCGATCTGGCGCGCCCGCCGCTCGTGCGTGGTCTCGATCGCCCTTTGCATCGAGGGCGTCACCTTGTCGGCGTACATCACCACCTGACCGTCGACGTTGCGGGCAGCGCGACCGATCATCTGGATCAGCGACGTCTCACTGCGCAGGAAACCCTCCTTATCGGCGTCGAGGATCGTCACCAACGAAACCTCCGGCAGGTCGAGCCCCTCGCGCAGGAGGTTGATACCCACCAGCACGTCGAACTCGCCGAGGCGCAGGGCACGCAGGATCTCGATGCGCTGGATGGTGTCGATGTTGCTGTGCAGGTAGCGCACCCGCAAACCCTGCTCGAGCAGGTAGTCGGTGAGGTCTTCGGCCATCTTCTTGGTGAGCGTCGTCACCAACACCCGGTCGCCACGGGTGATGCGATCGTTGACTAGTTCGATGAGGTCGTCGATCTGTCCCTTGGTGGGCTTGACGATCACCTCCGGGTCGACCAACCCGGTGGGGCGCACGATCTGCTCGACCACTTGCGTGCTGTGCTGGATCTCATACTGAGCCGGGGTAGCGGAGAGGAACACGCACTGGTTGATGCGCTCGATGACCTCCTCGAAGCGCAACGGGCGGTTGTCGCGAGCGCTCGGCAGCCGGAATCCGTGCTCGACGAGCTCGTCCTTGCGGCGCAGGTCGCCCAGGTACTGGCCGTGCAACTGCGGCACCGCCACATGGCTTTCGTCGACGACCAACAGGAAATCCTTGGGGAAGTAGTCGAGCAGGGTGAACGGTGGCTGGCCGGGGCTGCGCCCGTCGATGTGCATCGAGTAGTTCTCGATGCCGTTGCAGTACCCCACCTCCTGGATCATCTCCAGGTCGTACTGAGTGCGCATGCGCAGACGCTGCGCCTCGAGCAGCTTGCCGTTGGCCTCGAACCACGCCAGCCGCTCCTGCAGTTCGACCTCGATGCCCTCGACCGCGCGCCGCATGCGTTCGTCGCCGGCGACATAGTGCGTGGCGGGAAAGACCATCACCTCGCTCATCTCCGACAGCGTCTCGCCGGTGAGCGGGTCGACCATCGTGATCCGGTCGACCGTGTCGCCGAACATCTCGATGCGCAGCACCGTCTCCTCGTACGACGGATGGATCTCGATGGTGTCGCCGCGCACGCGGAACTTGCCACGGCCGAGCGTCATGTCGTTGCGGTCGAACTGCAGATCGACAAGGCGACGCAGGATGCTGCGCATGTCGTAGTCGACACCGACATGCAGCTCGAGCAGCTGCCCGCGGTATTCGTCGGGGTCGCCCATGCCGTAGATGCAGCTGACGCTGGCCACCACGATCGTGTCACGCCGCGTGAGCAGCGCCGCGGTGGCCGAGTGACGCAGGCGATCGATCTCGTCGTTGATCGATGAGTCTTTCTCGATGTAGGTGTCGCTGCTGGCGATGTACGCCTCGGGTTGGTAGTAGTCGTAGTAGCTGACGAAGTACTCCACCCGGTTGTGCGGGAAGAACTCGCGCATCTCTTGCGCGAGCTGGGCGGCGAGCGACTTGTTGGGGGCAAGGATCAGCGTCGGGCGCTGCACAGCTTCGATCGTCCAGGCGATGGTTGCGCTCTTGCCCGAGCCGGTGATGCCGAGCAGGGTCTGGAAGCGGTCGCCACGCTCGATGCCCTCGGCCAGCTGGGTGATGGCCGTGGGCTGATCGCCCGCGGGCGCGAACGGAGACACGACCTGGAAGCGCGGCGTGGTGACGGTGGACATCGGCTCAAGCCTACCACCGAACGCATGTTCGCTGTATCGCGCCGTCAGCGGTGCAGTCGCTCGCCGTCGGGGGACGGGTTCTGGGAAAGGTCAGGTGCGGATTCCGGAACCAGACCGCCGCCAGATGCGCTACTTCACGGGGTGGAGGTGTTGCTGTCGGCTGCGCCTGAGGGCAGTTGCGGCAAGCCGGTGAGCCACTGCCACAAGCGCTCGATCTGCGGCGCAAGCGCCTCGCGAGGGCCGCTGTTGTCGACCACGAAGTCGGCGATCGCGAGACGTTGTTCGCGGGTGGCCTGACGGGCGATACGCGCCCGCGCATCGGCCTCGGTGAAGCCGCGGTATTGCACCAGCCGTGCCACCTGCGTCTCGACCGGCACGTCGACCACGATCACCCCCTGCAGACCGTCGCGTGGGTTCTCGGCGAGCAGCGGGATGTCCATAACCACCACCCGCTCGGTCTGACCGGCAGCGGCGAGTCGATTGACGATCTCGCGGCCCACCGCTGGATGCATGATCCTGTTCAGGTCGGCCAAGGCCTGCTCGTCAGCGAAGGCGATCGCGGCCAGCGCCGGGCGGTCGAGCGCGCCGTCAGCGGTGATGACCTCATCGCCGAAGCGCGCCGCTAGTTCGGCGAGCAGCGGCTGGCCGGGTGCCTGTAGATCGCGCGTGATCTGGTCGGCGTCGATGATCTCCGCGCCGCGCGCGGCGAGCGCAGAACTCACCGTCGACTTGCCCGAGCCGATGCCGCCGGTGAGGCCGACGAGGATCATCGCCCGCGACCTTGAACGGTCAGGCCTGCTCGCCGGCCGCGTCGTCCGCAGGTGGCTCGCCAGCATCCGCGTCGCCCGCGGGTGAATCGCCAGCGGCTTCAGCGACAGTGCCCTGCGCGGCAGCAGCTTCCGCCGCGGCCGCGGCCGCGACTGCGGCCTGACCCTCGGCCGACTGGTAGTACTCGGCCCAGGCAGCCTCGCGCTCGGCATCGTCACCGCCGGCGGTCCAGTTGCCATGCTCGTCGATCTCGAAGTGCTCGCGGTACTCCTCGGCCAGCTCGCCGCCCTCGGCGGCCTGCTTGATCGACAAGCTGATGCGCCGCCGAGCGAGGTCGAGGTCGATGATCTTCACCCACAGCTCCTCGCCGGGGGTGACCACCTGCTCGGGGGCATCGACGTGGTGGGTGCTCATCTCCGAGATGTGCACCAGACCCTCGATGCCGTCGCCCACCTGCACGAAGCCACCGAACGGCACGAGCTTGGTGACCCGGCCGTACACCAGCTGGCCGACCTCGTGAGTGGAGGCGAACTCCTGCCACGGATCTTGCTGGGTGGCCTTCAGCGACAGGCTGATGCGCTCGCGGTCGAAGTCGACGTCGAGCACCTGCACGGTGACCTTGTCGCCGACATTGACGACCGCACCCGGATGGTCGACGTGCTTCCACGACAGCTCGCTGACGTGGATCAGGCCGTCCATGCCGCCGAGGTCGACGAAAGCACCGAACGACACCACGCTGCTCACCACACCCTCGCGGACCTCACCAGACTTGAGGTTGGTGAGGAAGCTGTCACGGCTCTCCTTCTGCGTCTCTTCCAGGAAAGCGCGACGGCTGAGCACGACGTTGTTGCGGTTCTTGTCGAGCTCGATGATCTTGGCCTGCACTGTGGTGCCCACGTAGGGCAGCAGATCGCGCACGCGGCGCAGTTCGACCAGCGACGCGGGCAGGAAGCCGCGCAGGCCGATGTCGACGATGAGACCGCCCTTGACCACCTCGATGACCGGGCCCTCGACGGTGCCCTCCGCTTCCTTGATCTTCTCGATGGTGCCCCACGCGCGCTCGTACTGGGCGCGCTTCTTCGACAGCACCAAGCGGCCCTCTTTGTCCTCCTTGGTGAGCACGAGGGCTTCGATCTTGTCGCCGAGGGCGACGATCTCGCTGGGGTCGACGTCGTTGCGAATGCTCAGCTCACGAGCAGGGATCACACCCTCGCTCTTGTAGCCGATGTCGAGCAGCACTTCGTCCTTGTCGACCTTCACGACGGTGCCGTTGACCAGCTGGCCATCTTCGACTTCGACCATCGTGCCGGCGATCGCATCGGCGAAGGACATGCCCAGGTCGTCGGCGACGATCTGGCGGGGGGTGTAGTTGCCCTCTGCGTCGAACGTTCCCCAGGAGGAGTCGGTAGCAGAGGTGGTAGCGGTATCGGACAAGGGACGGCTGCTTTCGGACATGAACAGTGAAGGATCCGGCGGATTCCGGACCGTGAAACGATATCAGCGGCCCGGGGAAACGTCATCAGGCGCACTGTTGACGAATTGTTCAGCGGCGGGCGATCACCAGGAATTCGGGCGACTCGATCGTCGGCGCGGCCAGCGCGTAGGCGCCGGGTTCGACGCTGCTGATCGAGCTGACCTGCAGCCCGGCGACACGGCACAGCACGCGCAGTTCGCGAGGCGTGTAGCAGCCAGTCCACAGGTCGACCGTCTTGGGCTCGCCGGCCTCGTTGCGCACCTCGGTGTGCTCGTGGGTGACACCGGTGGCTGCGTCGAGGGTGACCCCTTTGTCGGGGTCGTGGAAATAGCGCGCTGCGAAGTAAGCGCTGAAGGCACTCAACGCGAGTACGCCGCCCTGCTTCAGAGCGCGTGCCATCCCGGAGAGCACCACTTCGTCATCGCCGTTGGCCGTCATCAGGCCGAACGCACCCTGGCACAGACAGATCACCGCATCGAAGGCGCCGGCGAAGTCAGGCTCGATGGCCAGGTCGCGGGCGTCCATACGCTGGAAAGTGGCCCCCGGGGGTGCGTGCTCGACCGCCAACTCGACGAACCGCCGACTGATGTCGATGCCGTGAGTCTCGATCCCGCGGCGCGCCAACTCGTGGGCGTGGCGACCCGGGCCGCAGCCGACGTCGAGCACCCGCATGCCCGACTTCAGGTGCAGCGTCTCGACCAGGAAGTCGACCTCCTGGCGGGTGCCTTTGGTGAACGAGTAGCGCAAGTACGCCCCACCGAGGTGTTCGGCCACCGCCTCGAACCAGTGTTCATGGTCGGGACTGGCCTCCGCTGCCTCGTCCACCCCCCAAGTCTGCCCCTCATCCCCGTCCGTGTCATGCATCTACCACGAGGGCCCGAGGTACGGCCATGACACAGAGGAAGGACTCGGGCGGGCTGGATGGTGGTGGAGACGCCGGGGTCAGGCTTTTGCGTCGGCCCAGGTGGCACCCCAGGCGACGTTCACCTCGAGCGGCACGTCGAGCGTGCAGGCCGAGCGCATCAGGTCGATCACCACCGGGCCGACCGCCGCGCGCTCGTCCTCGGGCACCTCCACCAGCACCTCGTCGTGCACCTGCAGCACCAGGCGGGAGGCGAACCCGCCGTCGACTAGTGCCTGGTCGATGCGCACCAGCGCAACCTTGAAGATGTCGGCGGCGAGGCCCTGGATGCCGGCGTTCATCGCCTGACGCTCACCGGCCTGGCGGATGCGGAAGTTACTGTTCGACAACTCGGGGATCGGGCGCCGGCGGCCGAACAGCGTCTCGGTGTAACCGCGCATGCGCGCCTCGTTGACTGTGCGATCCATGTACTCCTTCACGTTGGGGAACGCGGCGAAGTACGCGTCGAGGATCACCGTCGCCTCGTCGACCGGAATCGCCAATCGTTGGGCAAGGCCGTACGACTCCATTCCGTAGGCCAGGCCGTACGACACCATCTTCGCCTTCGAGCGTTGCTCGACGGTGGCCGCCTCCGGGGCCACGCCGAACACCCGCGCCGCAGTGGCGTTGTGGATGTCGGTGCCGCTGGTGAAGGCCTCGATCAGGCCCGGGTCGCTGGCCAGGTGGGCGATGCAGCGCAACTCGATCTGGTTGTAGTCGGCCACCAACAGGGAGCATCCGGCGCCGGGCACGAACGCGACGCGGAACTGGCGACCCTCCTCGCTGCGTACGGGGATGTTGTGCAGGTTGGGTTGGTCGCTGGAGAGGCGCCCGGTGCGCGCCACGGTCTGGTTGAACGTCGCGTGGATGCGCCCGTCGGCCGCGACCTCGTTCAACAGGCCGCTGCCGTAGGTGCCGCGCAGCTTCTCCACCTCACGGTATTGCAGCAAAGGCTCGATGAACTCGGGCCACTGGTCGCGCAACTTCTCCAACGTCGCCGCGTCGGTCGAGTAACCGGTCTTGGTCTTCTTGCCCGGTGCCAGCCCGCGCTCGGTGTAAAGGATCTCGCGCAGCTGCACCGGCGAGTTGAGGTTGAACGGACGGCCCGCCACCTTCACCAATTCGGCACCGAGCCGCTCGACCTCGGCCGTGAGTCGCTCGTTCAAGCGCCGCAACTCGTCGACGTCGACAGCGATGCCGACATGCTCCATCTTGGCCAGCACTGCCACCAGCGGGTTCTCGATCGTCGCATACAACTGGGCCATGCCCTGCTTGTCGAGTGCGGCCTCCAGCGCGGCCGACAGGTGCGCGACCGCCAGTGCTTCGCGCGCCGCGATCCGCCGTTCGTCAGGCCCTGCACCGAAGTCGAGCTGGCCGCTCGCGGCAGCCGAGTCGTCGGCCAACTGGTAGCTCGTGTAGCGGGCGACAAGGTCGCGCAACGCGTAGCGGGTGTCGGCCGGGTCGATCAGATAGGCGGCGATCTGCGTGTCGAGACGCAATCCGGGCACGTGCCCCACACCCGCGCCCTGCTTGCCGAGCAGCCAACGCATCAGCGCCTTCACGTTGTGCCCGCGCCACCCGCCGTGCGCGGCGAGCGCGGCCAACACGGCTGCGTCGGTGGCCACCGCCGCGGGCAGCCACGCCACCTCGGCCGCCGCCGCGTCGGTGACGATCGCCAGACCGACCACCTCGCTGCGCCCCGGCTCACCCTCCCATGCGGCGATGACGTCGAGGATCGGCTGCGCGCCGATCAGCGCGGTCGCCTCCTCGGCGCCTGAGACATCGGTGATTTCCGCTTCCAGCACCTCGCCAGCCGACGAACCGCCCGCCCCACCGGCGCGGCCGTCGCCGGCGCCGATCACTCCCAGCGCCTCGTACATCCGGTCGTAGAGCGCCCGGAACTCGAGGAAGTCGAACAGCCGCTTCACCTCGGCGTCGTTCGGCTGCACGGTGAGCGCAGCGAAGTCGACGTCGACCGGAGCGTCGCGGCGTAGCACCATCATCTCCAAGTTGTGCCGGGCGCGCTCTTCGTGCTCGATCAGCGAGGCGCTGAGCTTGGGCGTCTGCTCCGCGGCGTGGGCGAACACGCCGTCGAGACCGCCGTACTGGTTGAGCAGCTTGGCCGCGGTCTTCTCCCCCACGCCGGGCACACCTTCGAGGTTGTCGCTCGGGTCGCCGCGCAGGGCCGCGTACTGCGGGTAGAGGGCCGGTGTCACCCCGGTCTTGTCGACGATGCCCGCCTCGTCGTAGAGCGCGTAGTCGCTGACGCCGCGCTTGTTGTAGAGCACCTTCACCTGCGGATCGCGCACCAGTTGGTAGCTGTCGCGGTCGCCGGTGACGATCACCACCTCGTGCCCCTCGGCCACTGCCTTGTCGGTGAGCGTGGCGATGATGTCGTCGGCCTCCCATCCGGCCAGCTCGAGGGTGGTGATGTTCAGCGCGGCCAGCACCTCACGCACCAGGCCCATCTGCTGGCGCAGGATCTCCGGTGCCGCCTCCCGCTGTGCCTTGTAGTTGGGGTCGGCCTGGTGGCGGAAGGTGGGCTCGGGTCGATCGAACGCCACTGCAATGCCATCTGGCTGTTGATCCTTCACCATGTAGGCGAGCATCGAGGTGAAGCCGAACACCGCGTTGGTGACCTGCCCGGAGGCGGTGGCCATGTCGGTGGGCAACGCGAAGAAGGCCCGATAGGTGAGCGAGTTCCCGTCGAGCAGAAGAATCCTCACGGGCGGAGCGTGCCGGCGAGGATGCGCTCGGCGACGTCGCGCATGCGGCTGCGCTCGCTCATCGCCGTGCGCTGGATGAAGGTGAACGCGTCGGCCTCTTTCATGCCGTACTCGTCGATCAGCATTCCCTTCGCCCGGTCGACCGTCTTGCGCGACTCGAGCTGCTCGCCGAGCGCGTCGACCTCGCCGCTCAGCTGCTGCAGTTCGCGGAAGCGGCCGATGGCCACCTCGATCGCGGGGATCAGGTCGCTCTTCTGGAACGGCTTCACCAGGTAGGCCAGCGCGCCCGCGTCGCGGGCCTCCTCCACCACCTCGCGCTGGCTGAAGGCGGTGAGCATCAGCACGCCGCAGATCTTCTCCGCGCTGATGATGCGGGCGGCATCGAGGCCGTCCATGTGCGGCATCTTGATGTCGAGGATGGCCAGGTCGGGCCGCAGCTCGCGCACCAGGTCGACGGCGTGGTCGCCGCGGCCGGTCTCGCCCACCACCTCGTAGCCCTCTTCCTCGAGCGTCTCGCGCAGGTCGAGACGGATGATGGCTTCGTCCTCGGCGATCACCACGCGGATGCTCATCGCGCCATTGTGGCAGGCGGGGCCGCCGACACCCACGGAATCCGCTCAGAGTCGGTCGAGCAACTGGTCCTGTCGGGTCTGCAGGCGGGCGATCTCGGCGGTCACGTGCGCCCGATGGCGCTGCATCGCCTCCTCGTCGGCGCCCTCGGGCAGCGCCACCAGCTGCTCGCCGATCAGATCGAGCTCTTCGCGCCGGGCGCGCAGCCGGGCGCCGACACGACGCAGTTGCCAGGTGACGAGTGGGGAAGCCACAGACTGGAGTGTACGAACCGGCACAATGGGCGCGTGTACGACGAGTGGGGCATCGCCCACGGCTATCACGACGTGGGCGGGCGCTGGCACGACACCCCACCAGCCACGCGCGAGCGATTGCGGGCGGTTCTCGCCGATGCACCCGCGGGCGACCCGTTGTGGTTCGTCGAGCAGGGTTCCACCCACCAGCTGCACGGCCGCTGCCGACTGATCGTCGAGGGCGACCACGACCGCGGCGAAATCGACGCACTGGCGCCCGATCTGCCGCTCGGCTACCACCGCCTCGAGCCGTGCGATGGTGGACCGACCACCCAGCTCGTCGTGGCCCCGCCGCGCTGCCCGCCGCCGCCGCACGGTTGGGGGGTGGCCGCGCAGGTGTACTCGCTGTGGCGCGCGACCGGGTGGGGCATCGGCGACCTGCGCGACGTGGCC
>CAUJEE010000088.1 GCA_963169215.1 Actinomycetota bacterium | reverse complement strand
CCGCACGCGGCGTTGCTGCATCAGGCTTTCGCCCATTGTGCAAGATTCCCCACTGCTGCCTCCCGTAGGAGTCTGGGCCGTGTCTCAGTCCCAGTGTGGCTGATCATCCTCTCAGACCAGCTACCCGTCGATGCCTTGGTGGGCCGTTACCCCGCCAACAAGCTGATAGGCCGCGAGGCTCTCCCGATCCGGTAACCCTTTCGTCAGCGCGCCATGCGACGCTCCGACGTCATCCGGTATTAGCAGTCGTTTCCAACTGTTATCCCAGAGACCGGGACAAGTTCCTCACGTGTTACGCACCCGTTCGCCACTAGGTCTTCCGGAGTATTGCTACTCCATGGACCTCGTTCGACTTGCATGTGTTAAGCACGCCGCCAGCGTTCGTCCTGAGCCAGGATCAAACTCTCCAACAAAAACCTGCCTCCCACCCGAAGGTGGCCGACCGATCTGGAAGAGCCGGGCTCCTCGTACGGGGAATAGCCGACGAGTGGTGAGCCCAGATCTGACTTGATTTGCCATGCCGGCGGGTAGCCGACATGGACTTGTGAATTGACAGACAGCGTCCAGCAGGCACGAAGGCCCCTCTGTCGCTGCCCGCACTGGCGTTCAGTCTTCTCTTCTGTTTTCAAGGAGCCGAAGCTCGCGACACGCAGAACCCCGCCGGAGCGGGCGACCTGTTGGTGTCGCTCCCTGGGCGATCTGACTCGTCCCGGGGGCGAGTTGCAACGCTATCGCAGCGCAGCGGCGGCTTCAACCCCGCCCGGGAAATTTTCCAACGACGAATTCGCGCTTGCCCTTGCGCAACAGCAGGTACCCACCGGCGAGCAGATCGGCGGAGCGCAACAGGCCGTCATCGTCGAGCACTCGGTTCCCGGCCCGCACCGCCTTCTGCGCCAGTAGCCGGTTCACCTCCGACACCGACTTGGCCACCCCGGCGCCAACCAGCAGGTCGTGCACCCGCAGGCCTTCGATCTCACCGGGCAGCGCAACAGAGGGCGCTTCCGCGGCCACGATCGCCAACACCGCTGCGTCGGCCTCGGTGGGGTCGCCGCCGAACAGCACGGCCGCCGCCTGCGCGGCATGGGCCGCCGCGTCGGCTCCATGCACGAGGGCGGTGAGCTCGTCAGCGAGGGCGCGCTGGGCAATGCGTCGTTCGGGAGCCTGCGCGTGCTCGGCGAGCAGCGCTTCGATCTCCACCAACGGCTGCAACGACAGCATCCTCGCGTACGTGCCGATGACCTGGTCGTCACTCTGCACCCAGAACTGGCGGAACTGATAGGGCGAGGTGCGCGCCGCGTCGAGCCACACCGAACCTCCGGCGGTCTTGCCGAACTTGCTGCCGTCACTCTTAAGCATCAGCGGATGCGTGATCGCCAAGGCCTGCTTGCCGAGACGGCGCCGGATCAGCTCCGTGCCGGCGACGATGTTGCCCCACTGATCGCTGGCGCCGGCCTGCAGTTCGACGCCGTGTGCCTCGTAGAGGTGACGAAAGTCGTTGGCTTGCAACAGCATGTAGCTGAACTCGGTGTAGGAGATGCCATGCTCGCTCTCGATGCGACTGCGTACGGAGTCCTTGGCGATCATCTGGTTCACGGTGAAGTGCTTGCCGACGTCGCGCAGGAACTCGAGCATCGTGACCCCGGTGGTCCAGTCGGCGTTGTTCACCAGCGTCGCCTGATGGGGCCCGGGTTCGAAGTCGAGCAGTCGGCACAGCTGAGCCTTGATGCGCTCGAGGTTGTGCGCCAACGTGTCGCTGTCGAGCAGCGTCCGCTCCTCGCTGCGCCCACCCGGGTCGCCGATCATCCCCGTGGCCCCGCCGGCCAACGGAAAGGGGCGATGGCCAGCGAGTTGGAAGCGTCGCATGAACAGTTGCCCCACAAGGTGGCCGACGTGCAATGAGTCGGCGGTGGGGTCGAAGCCGATGTACAACCCGATCGGCCCATGCGCGAGGCGCGCTTGCAGCGCAGCGCTATCGGTTGTGTCGTGGACCAGGCCGCGGGCCTGGAGATCGGCGAGCAGATCCATAGCGCCGTCAATGTTGCCAGGTCTGCCCACTCAATCCCCCACCCCACTCCCACCCCGACGTTCCCGCCCCGCCGTCAGCCGGCGGAACCGGTACGGTCGCGGGCGTGCAGCCGACGTTCGACGTGTTGGATGCGATCGAGCGCCAGGCGGAGGCCTGCGACCACATCGGCTCACCGCTCTATACCACCTTGCTGCGTGGCCTGGCCGCCGATCACCGCGCGGGGGGAGTCACCCGCGACCTGTTGGAGAGTGCCAGCGAGCGTCCCCAGCACGATGCCATCCCGCTGCGCTACCTGGCCATCGGGCATCGCCTGGCCCTCGCCGGCAGCGCACAAGACCTTGCTCGCCACTACCCGAGCTGCGGCGGGGAGTGGCACGGTGCCGACCCGACCCGCGACTTCCTCGCGCTCGTACATGCCCGCCGCGCCGACTTCGTCGACGGACTCACCAGACAGGTGCAGACCAACGAGGTAGCGCGCGCGGTGCCCCTGGCCTGCGGCCTCGCCCATCTCCAACAGATGTTCGCGTTGCCGCTGCGCACTTTCGAGCTAGGTGCATCGGCAGGCTTGCTCTCACGTCTGGCCTGGTTCCGTATCGAGATGCCGTTCGCTGCTTGCGGCCCGGCCGACGCGCGCCTGCACTTCGGACCCGAGTGGTTCACCACGCCTCCTCATACTCTGCCCGCGCTGCTCGACGTAGTCCACCAGGAGGCCGTCGACCTCACCCCGATCGACGTCGCCACAAGCGCCGGACGCATCGCGATCCAGTCGTTCTTGTGGCCCGATCAGCTAGAGCGCATCGACCGCCTACGCGCCGCCATGGTCATCGCCGAGGAGCACCCGCTGCAAGTCGATGCCGACGATGCGGGAGCCTGGCTGCAGCGCCGCCTGGCAGTGGCTGATGGAGCAACCACGGTGGTGTTCCACTCGATCGTGTGGCAGTACCTGCCACCCCCGACGCGCCGGCAACTGCGGGCGACGCTGACCGCAGTCGGCGCCACCGCGACGCGAACTGCGCCGCTGTGCTGGCTGCGCATGGAGCCGGCCACTGCCACCCACGCCGACCTGCGCGCCACAGTGTGGGACGGCTGTTCCCAGCCCAGCGAGCACCACCTTGCAGACGTCGGTTACCACGGCCACAACTTGTCGTGGCTCGCGTAGCCACCTCGCTTGCGCTCGACAGAACACCCGTCGGTGCCCCGGGCCGCGCCTAGCCGTCGACGCACCAACGGCGCGGCCAGCCGACCGCCTTGCTGATACCCACGCGCGGCGACACCAGTGGTTCGGTGGGCGCTGGCGTACCGTCGTCGAACAACTCCGCCACAGCGCCGTCGAGCGCCCGATCGATGCCGAGCACCTTGCACACGCGGCCCGGACCGCACGTGCGACGAGGATCGATGCCGTCGATCACCACCGAGCGGATGAGTACCGCCTGACCATCTCCCTCTGCTCCTGTCACCAGGTTCACGCAGTGATGAACGCCGTAGATGAGATACACGTACCAGTGTCCCGGGTGCCCGAACATCGCTGCGTTCCTCGGCGTGCGCCCGCGGAACGAATGGCTGGCCGGATCGTCAGCCGTGTAGGCCTCAACCTCGGTGATGCGCGCCACGGTCCCGTGCACCCGCAGCAGCTTGTTGAGCAACGCCGGCGCGACGACTGTTGCGTCGCGCTCAGCGAACGTCGCTGGCAACGGCCTCACGCCACTCCGCCACTCGTCGACGGAACCGGGCGAGTTGCTCCGCCACCGCTGCCGGCCCGGCACCACCCGGCGTGGTGCGCCTCGCCACAGCCGCACCCGGGCTCACTAGCGCGGCAGCATCGGGGCCGAGCATGCGATCGGCGGCTACCAACTCGCGCAAGCTGCCCTCACCCGCGAGATGCCGTTGCACGAGCGATCCCACGGTCGCGTGTGCCTCACGGAAGGGCACACCGCGCTGCACCAGCCACTCGGCAAGATCGGTCGCCGCGGTGGTCTCGGCATCGGCCGCGGCCTGCATCCGTTCCGGCTGCCAGGTGACGGTGGCGAGCATGCCCGCCATCGCGCTGAGCGCGAGCGAGACCTGCCGCACCGCGTCGAACAGGGGCTCCTTGTCCTCCTGGTAGTCGCGGTTGTAGCTGAGTGGCAGACCTTTCATCGTCGCCAGGAACCCGGTGAGATCGCCGATCAGGCGACCGGCCTTGCCCCGCGCCAGCTCGGCGATGTCCGGATTCTTCTTCTGCGGCATCATCGACGAACCAGTCGCGTATGCATCGTCGAGTGTCGCGAAGGCGAACTCGTCGCTGGTCCACAGCACGAATTCCTCACCCAGGCGCGACAAATTCACACCCACCAGCGCGAGCACGAACAAGGCCTCGGCCACATGGTCGCGCGACCCGACAGCATCGAGGCTGTTCTCGAACCGTGCCGCGAAGCCCAGCGCGGCGGCGGTGAAGTCGGGATCGAGTGGCAGCGACGAGCCAGCCAGTGCACCTGCCCCCAGTGGCGACACGTCGATGCGCTCGAGCGCGTCGAGCAGCCGGTCGACATCGCGCCCCAGCGCCCACCCGTGGGCCAGCAGGTGATGGGCTAAAAGCACCGGCTGGGCGCGCTGCATGTGTGTGTAGCCAGGCAGGTACACGCCGCCGGCAGCATCCGCGCGCTGCAACAACACGTCCATCAGATCCACCACGCGCTCGGCCACAGCCATCAGCTCACGCTTCATCCAGCGCCGCACGTCGGTTGCCGATTGATCGTTGCGGCTGCGACCGGTGTGCAGCTTGCCTCCAGCAGGGCCGGCCAGCTCGGTCACCCGCCGCTCGACCGCGGTGTGGATGTCCTCGTCGCTCTCCACGTACACGAAACGACCATCGGCCATTTCGTGGTGCACCGTCTGCAGCGCTGCCAGGATCGCGTCACGCTCGGCGATCGAGATCAGACCGACGTGGGCCAAGCCGTTGACGTGGGCGATCGAGCCGGCGATGTCGTCGGCCCACAGCTCGCGATCGAACGACAGGCTGGCAGTGAAGGCCATCAGCTCGGCGGCCGGCGCGCCGGCGAAGCGACCATGCCACAACGCCTTGCCAGGCTGTTGTGCGCCGGTGTCGCTCACGTCAATCCGGCGAGGTCGAGCAGCCTGGCAGCCAGCGCAGCACCCCCTACCGCTTCGTCGGCCACACACAACAGCGTATCGTCACCAGCGACGGTGCCCAAGAGACCAGGCATACCGCTGCGATCGAGCGCCGACGCCACCACGTGCGCGCAGCCCGGTGGCGTACGCAGGACAACTAGATCTCCGCTCCTGCGCAACTCGGCGACCCACTCGCCCATCACCCTGCGCAGCTGATCCTCAGGTGCGATGCGGGCCGGCTCGTACTCGGGGATCGCGTACACGGTGTCGCCGCCGGGCACGCGCACCTTCACCGCCCCGAGATCTTCCAGGTCGCGCGACACCGTTGCCTGCGTGGCGCTGATGCCATCGGCGGCCAGCAGCTCGACCAACTGTGGCTGGTTGGTCACTGCGTGCTTGCCGATCAACCTGGCGATGGCCCGCTGCCGCTGCACTTTCGACGACATCAGCGCACCCCCATCAAGAACGCGAGTGCACCCCGCGCCGAGTGCAGGCGGTTGTGCGCCTGGGCGATCACCCGGCTGGCCGCGCCGTCGATCACCTCGGCAGTCACCTCGATGCCGCGGTAGGCCGGCAGGCAGTGGTAAAAGCCTGCGCCGGGTGCGGCCGCAGCCATCAGCGCGGCATCGACGGTGAACCCGGAGAACGCCGCCAACCGCTGCTGATGCTCGGTCTCCTGCCCCATCGATGTCCAGCAATCGGTGTGCACCGCGATCGCCTCGGCCACCGCCTCACGAGGGTCGCTCGTATGGTGAGCACTCCCTTCACCGAGCGAGGCGAGGCGGGCCAGTTCGCTGGTTGGCGGCGCGTACCCCGAGGGGCAACCGAAGACGATCGTCGCGCCGAGCATCACGCACGCTTCGCCCAGCGAGCGGGCGACATTGTTGTAGTCGCCCACCCACGCCACGCGGGCGCCGGCGAGTGGACCGTGCAGCTGTTGCATGGTGAGCACGTCGGCCAGTGCCTGCAATGGGTGAGCCGCATCGCTCAGCATGTTCACCACTGGCACGCTGCTCACCGCGGCCATGCGCTGCACCCTCGAGTGCTCGAACACGCGAGCTGCGATCACAGCGTGATATCCGGCCATCACCCGGGCGACGTCCTCTGCGCTCTCGCGCACGTCGATGCCGACCTCCTCGCCGCGCGTGTACACCGGATGCCCGCCGAGCTGCACCACCGCCATTTCCATCGAGTGCCGCGTACGGTTCGACGGCTTCTCGAAGATCAGTGCTACTCCCTGACCGGCGAGTGGCTTGGGCAGGTCGGGTGTGACCGCCAAACGCAGAATGGTGGTGAGCTCATCGGGCGCGAGGTCGGCGATATCGAGCAGCTGGCGGATCACGAGCGAAACTCCTGCAGAACGGAGGCGAGGACGGCGACAGCTTCGTCGATCTCGTTATCGGACACGGTCAGCGGCGGGGCCAGCCGCAGTGCCGAAGCTGTTACCGCATTGGTCACCACGCCGCGCTCCAGCAACGCCGCGTAGACGGCCTTGGCGTCGAGGCCGGGGGCCAGTTCGACTGCTAGCAGCAGGCCGCTACCGCGCACCCCGACGACACCCGGCACCGCCTCCAACCTGGCGGTCAGCGACCTTCCCTTC
Organism: Actinomycetota bacterium; assembly: GCA_963169215.1. Classification (GTDB taxonomy): domain Bacteria; phylum Actinomycetota; class Acidimicrobiia; order Acidimicrobiales; family Ilumatobacteraceae; genus UBA668. Next base: position 16,301 of record CAUJEE010000088.1, on the reverse strand, counting down.
TCGTGGGCCAAGCGCGGCGCATCGATGCGGTGCATCTCGTCGATCACCGCGCTCACCACTGCGGTGGCCAGCGCCGTCGCGCTGTAGGTGCTGCCGTGGTCTCCGGGCTGGAACGCAGCGGCCACCTCCCTCCGGGCCCAACATGCGCCGACGGGAAAGCCGTTACCCATCGCCTTGGCCATCGTGACGATGTCGGGGGTGACCCGCGCGTGCTGGAAGCCAAACCACTCGCCTGTGCGACCGAAGCCGCACTGCACCTCGTCGACGATCAACAGCAACCCTCGCTCGTCACACAGGGCACGCACAGCCCGCAGGTACCCAGGATCGGCGGGAATCACCCCGCCCTCGCCCTGCACCGGCTCGAGCAGCACCGCCGCCACGGTGGGATCGATGGCCGCTGAAATCGCGTCGATGTCGTTGAACGCGACATGCCGAAAGCCTGCCGGCAGCGGTTGGAAGGGCTCGTGCTTGGCCGGCTGGCCGGTTGCCGCGAGAGTGGCCAAGGTGCGTCCGTGGAAGCTGCCGTAAGCGCTGATCACGACATGGCGTCCGTGCCCGGCCCACCTGCGCGCCAACTTGAGCGCGGCCTCGTTGGCCTCCGCGCCGCTGTTGCAGAAGAAGACCTGCCCTTCGCGGCCGGTCACGTCGTGCAACAGCGACTCGACCTTGGTCGCCGCTGTCGCCGCTTGCGGGTTGGCGAACAGGTTGCTGACGTGCCACAGCTGCGCGGCTTGATCGATGAGCGCCGCGGTGACTGCCGGGTGACAATGTCCCAGCGACGTCACCGCGAGGCCGCAGAGAAAGTCGAGGTAGCGCTTGCCGTCGGTGTCCCACAGTTCGGTACCCCTACCGCGAGCGAACATCACCTGTGGCGGGCCGAACACGGGCATGAACGGACAGTGGGTCAATCCCCGCGTGTCGAACGAGTGCGCGCTCATCGCACCATCGTGCCGATCCCCTCGTCGGTGAAGATCTCCAGCAACAGCACGTGCGGGATGCGGCCGTCGAGGACGTGGGCACGGCGCACGCCGGCGCGTACGGCCCGCACGCAACTCTCCGCCTTCGGGATCATCCCGCCGGCGATGGTGCCGTCGGCCATCAGCGCATCGAGTTCGTCGCACGTGGTCTGGCGGATGGTGCTGGAGGGGTCGTCGACCACGCGTCGTAGTCCCTCGATGTCGGTGAGATACACCAGCTTCTCGGCGCCGAGCGCTTCGGCGAGTGCGCCGGCCACTGTGTCGGCGTTGATGTTGTAGGCCTGACCGTCGTCACCGACCCCGATCGTGGCCACCACCGGAATGAATCCCTCGTCGAGCAGGCCGGTGAGGATTGTCGGGTTCACCTCGGTCACCTCGCCGACGAAGCCCAGCTCTGGGTCACGGGCGACGGCGCGGATGAGCCCTGCGTCGCCACCACTCACCCCCACAGCCAGCGCGCCGTGCACGTTGATCGCTGCCACCAACTGCGGGTTGACCTGGCCCACCAACACCATCCGCGCGATGTCGACGGTCGCGGCATCGGTCACCCGCAGCCCATTGCGGAATTCGCTCACCATGCCCAGCCGCTGCATCAGCTCGCTGATCTGCGGACCCCCGCCGTGCACCACCACCGGACGCATGCCCACTTGATGCATCAGCACGATGTCCTGTGCGAACAGCCCGAGCGCGTCGTCGTCGCTGGCTCCGGCGAGGGCATTGCCGCCGTACTTCACCACGACCACATGCCCGGCGAAGCGGCGGATGTAGGGCAGCGCGTGCACGAGCACGTCGGCGGTCACCTGCGGCGAGGGAGCGCTCATGGATACACCCCGATGTTCGAGAGGCCGGCAGTCTCCGCCAGTCCGAGGGCCACGTTGGCTGCTTGCAGCGCGCCCCCAGAGGCGCCCTTGCTGAGATTGTCGATCGCGGTGAGCACCATCGCCGTCGCAGTACGCTCGTCGTAGCGGGCGGTGATGTGAACGGCGTTGCTGCCGAGCGTGGCCTTGGTCGACGGCGAGGCCGAGCCGACAACCACGAACGGCTCACCGGTGTAGAAGTCGGCAAGCGCGGCGAGAAGCGAGTCGGTCGACAGCTCCACGCCGGGCGCGGGCTGCGCGTAGCACGTAGCGAGGATGCCGCGGTTCATCGGCGCGAGGTGGGGGGTGAACAGTACCTTTGCACCCACCTCCTGTTCGATCTCGGGTGTGTGCCGATGGTCGAGCAGGCCGTAGGCGGTGACGTCCTCGTCGACGGTGCAGAACTGCGACGAGTGCTTCAGTGCTCGACCGGCGCCGCTGACACCGGTGATGCTGTCCACCACCACGCCACTGGTCGAGATCAGCCCCGCCCGCACGAGCGGAGTCAGGCCCAGTGTGGCGGCGGTGACATGACAGCCAGGTGTGGCCACCAGGCGGGCACCGGGCAACTCGGCACGGTGCAGTTCGGGCAGGCCGTACACCGCTTCGGCCAACAACGCGGGCTGGTCGTGGTCGAAGCCGTACCACTGCGGGTAGAGCGATGCCTGCTTCAGCCGGTAGGCAGCGCTGAGGTCGACCACGCAGGCGACCTTGCCCACCAGTTGTGGCGCCGCCTGCAAGCTGGCTTCGTGCGGCAGCCCGAGGAACACCAGGTCGAGGCCGAGGCGGGCGACACTGTCGGCGGCGAACGACTCGAACACCAGCGCCGGGTAGCGCGCGGCGAGGCTGGGATAGAGGTCGGCGGCGCGAGTGCCGGCCTGTGTGTCGCCGGTGGCGTACGCCACCTCCATCTGCGGGTGCTGGGCAACCAGCCGCAGAAGCTCGGCGCCGGTGTAGCCCGACGCACCGATGATGCCGACTCTGATCACAACGCATGATCATACATCTAGATGCATGACCATACAACAGCATTCCGGGCCGACCGGGCACCAACGGGCAGAATGGGCTCATGAGCGCTGCTTCTCCGCCTGTCGGCTCCTGCCGGGGAATGCTGCTCGTGGCCACGCCCCCGTTGGTCGACCCCAACTTCGACCGCACCGTGGTGTACATGCTCGAACACACCGACACCGGTGCGGTGGGCGTGGTGCTCAACCGACCGCGCGAAGAGGAGCCGCCCGACCAACTCCACGCGTGGACGTCGCACCTGGTTCCCCCCGCGTGTCTGTTCCAGGGAGGGCCGGTGGAGCTCGATGCGCTCATCGCCCTCGCCCGCCTCGACCGCCCGATCGACGGGGCGTGGAGCCAGGTGGTGGGCGGGCTGGGCTCGATCGATCTCACCCTCGACCCGTCGGAAGTGGCCGCCGGGGTGCTCGCGCTGCGGGTGTTCCGTGGCTACTCCGGCTGGGGTCCATCCCAACTCGACGAGGAGTTGGCGGTGGGAGCGTGGATGGTGTTCGACGCGCTCCCCGACGACGTGTTCACCGCCGATCCCGATGGCCTGTGGCGTCGCGTGGTGGCCCGCCAAGGCGGCCGCGTCGCCTGGCTGGCCAACGCCCCCGACGACCTCTCCACCAACTAGTCGGCTTTGGCACCGGGCCTGCGCCCACCTCAGCGCCGACTTGCACCGCCTACTTTCTAGTCGGCGTTGGCACCGGGCCTGCGCTGGACCCAACGCCGACTGGCACCGGGCGCGACTTGCACCGGGCCCGACTGGGGTGGGGTGCGTCAGCCGCGCAGGGTGGCTCCCAGCTTCTTGGTGGCTGTCTCGACCTTGTGGCGTACCTGGGCCACGTCCTCGTCGGTCAGCGTGCGTTCGAGCGACTGCAGGCGCAGGCGATAGGCAAGGCTGCGCGTCGCTTCCGGCAATCCCTGGCCGCGGTACACATCGAACAGCGCAAGGTCGACGAGCAGGCTCCCCGCCGCCTGGCGGATGGCCTTGTCGAGCTTCTCGGCAGCGACGCTCTCGGCAAGCACGAAGGCCAGATCGAGATCGCTCGAGGGAAAGCGACTGGTGGGCTTCCACACCGCCGCCTTCGGCTCGTTGGCCAGCAGAACCGACAGGTTTAGCTCGAGCACCGCCACCCGCTCGCCAACCGCGAACGCCTCGGCGACGTCGGGATGCACCTCGCCGACTGCACCGATGGCCTCCTTGCCGAGCGACAAGGTGGCCGAGCGCGCCGGGTGCAGTCCGGCCGGCACGGTGCCCTGGTCGAGGCGCGCACCCCAACCCATCGCCGCGGCCAGTTCGCGCCACATCGTCACCGCCTCGGTGGCGTCGCACCCGGCCAGAACCACTCCGAGTGCCTCGTACTCGGCGGGGAGCACTTCGTCCGACGGCGGATATACGTGGCCGACCTCGAACAGGCGCACGCCCGGGCGGCGGTGCGACTCGTTGTAGGCGATGGTCTTCAGCAACCCCGGCCGCAGTGACGTGCGCAGCAGGTCGTCGCCCACCACCAGTGGATTCACCAGCCGTAGTGCCTCGCCGGGCAGGCCGGCGCGCTCCAACTCGCCCTGAGTGAGGAACGGGTGCGGCATCGCCTCGCTGATGCCGAGGCCGAGCAGCACCTCGCGCAGTCGTCGGCGGCGCTGTTGCACACCCGACAGGCCACCGGGCAGGGTGCTCTTCGGCACCGTCTTGCCGAGGGCGCCGTAGCCGTGCATTCGCGCGACCTCCTCGACGATGTCGATCTCCTGCACACAGTCGGGCCGCCAACTGGGTGGCACCACGTCGAGGTCTTCACCCGCTGCGCTGGTCGCCCCGTTGCCGACGGGCGCGCAGGCGAACCCGAGCGGCTCGATGTACCCACGAATCTGGCCGACGGTGAAGGGTGACCCGAGCAACTGCGAAACGCGCTTCGAGCGCACACGCAACACGGGCGGCACGGGCAGGTGCGGCTCGTCGCGGGCGTCGACAGCCCCGGCGTGCACCACCAGGTCGGGACAGGTGAGGCGCAACAACTCCACGAACTGCGCAGTCGACCGGTCGATGCCGTGGGGGTCGGCGCCACGGTCAAAGCGAGCAGAGGCCTCGGTGCGTAGACCCATCCGGCTCACGCTACGCAGGATCCCGGCAGGTTCGAACCACGCCGTCTCCAGCGCGACCACCGTGGTGCCGGCGCTGATCTCTGTGTTCTGGCCGCCCATGATGCCGGCGATGCCGATCGGTCGGTCGGTGGCGTCGCAGATCAACAAGTCGTCGGCAGTGAGTGTGCGCTCGACATCGTCGAGGGTCGTCATCTTCTCACCATCGCGGGCGAGGCGCACCCGGAAACCGCCTCCGCCGAGAGTGTCGAAGTCGTAAGGGTGGTTGGGCTGATTGGTGTCGAGCATCACGTAGTTGCTGACGTCGACAACGTTGTTGATCGGGCGCATACCAGCAGCGGTGAGTCGGCGGGCGATGAACTCGGGCGAGGGCCCCACCTGCACACCGCTGAGCACCACGCTGGTGAACCGCGGGCAGCGATCGCCAGCCAGCAGTTCGACCGTCGCCGTGCGCTGCGGCCCTGTCGGCGCAGGGGTGGGTGGTGCCGCCTTCAAGGGAAGGCCGAGCTTGGCCGCCAAGTCGCGGGCGAAGCCGAGGTGCCCGAAGCAGTCGGGCCGGTTGCGCAACACGTCGACGTCGTAGACGGTCTCCTCCGCCAACCCCAGTGCGGCGCCATAGGGCACACCGAGCGGTGAGTCGGCGGGAAGGATGAGGATGCCGGCGTGATCGTCGCCGAGGCCGAGTTCGCGGGCGCTGCACAACATGCCGTCGCTGCTGATGCCCAGGATCGGCTTGGGTTCGATCGCGCGGCCGTCGGGCATCACCGTGCCAGGCGTGGCGAGCGGCACCACGTCACCGGCCTGCATGTTGAACGCCCCACACCACACGTGGCGCTCCACACCGTCGCCCGCGTCGACGTGCACGCGATGCACTTTCGCCGCGTCGGGGTGGCGCTCGGTGCGCAGCACCTTGGCGGTGATCACCCCGGACACGGTCGCGCCGACGGTGAACACCTCCTCCACCGCCAGGCCGAGGTTGGTGATCACCTCGGCGACAGCCGCGACATCGTCTCCCACCGCCACCAGATCAGCAAGCCAAGAATGAACAATCCTCATGATTCAGTCACCAAGCCCAACATCTGCGAGGGAACGGCCGACGAGCCCGCAGCAGCGCGGCGAGGGAAGCGCCAGCGACGAGCCGCACGGAGGGAGCGGCCAAGGTGAGCGCAGCGAACGGAGGCCAGTCCCGACCATCAAAATTGCTCCACGAAGCGGATGTCGTTGGCGTACATCTCGCGCACGTCGTTGATCGCGTGGCGCTCCTTGGCCATGCGATCGATGCCGAAGCCGAAGGCGAAGCCGCTGTACTCCTCGGGGTCGATGCCGCCGGCGCGCAACACGTTGGGGTGCACCATCCCACACCCTCCCAACTCCATCCACGAGCCCGAAGGGGTCTGGATGTCGAACTCGGCCGACGGTTCGGTGAACGGGAAGTAGCTGGGCCGCAGTCGGCTGCCGAAGCCCGGGCCGAAGAACGCCTTGGTGAACGCTTCGATGGTGCCGGCGAGGTCGGCGAGGGTGATGCCGCGGTCGATCACCAGCCCTTCGATCTGGTGGAACACCGCGAGGTGCGTGGCGTCGGCGGTCTCGTTGCGGAACACCCTGCCCGGCATCACCATGTAGATCGGGGGAGGCATGGTCTGCATCACCCGGATCTGCACCGGCGAGGTGTGGGTGCGCAGCACCGTGCTACCGGGCGGGCCGTGGTCGACGTAGAACGTGTCGTGCATGCTGCGCGCCGGGTGCGCGGCGGGCATGTTGAGAGCCTCGAAGTTGTACCAGTCGGTCTCCACCTCGGGGCCCTCGGCCACTTGGAAGCCGAGGCCGACGAACACGTCCTCCAATCGTTGCCAGGCTTGTGTGACCACGTGCGCGTGCCCACGACGCGGGGCGCGTAGCACCTCGGTGAGGTCAAGCCGCTCGGCGTGCAACTGCACCTCTCGCTCGGCGCGACGGAACTCACCGAGCCGCGCCGCGAGTGCCGCCGACACTTCCGCAGTGGCGTCGTTGAGCGCCTGCCCGGCGGCCTTCTTCGCCTCGACCGTCGGCAGCCGGCCCAGCCCCGCCTTGAGGTCGGTCAGCGTGCCCTTGCGCCCCAACACCTCCAACTCGACGGTGCGCACATCGTCGCTGCTCGCGGCACTGGCCAGGCTCGCGAGGGCCGCATCACGTGCCGCACGAATCTGCTCGATCATCAATCACCTCTTCCCTGGTCCGACCAACTGTGCTGCGGCCCCCGGGTGATCGACAGGCACACGCGTCGAGAGACTTCAGCGCGCCGCCCCGAGCATCGCCCGGGGGCACCGAAATCGCCACGTCGACATGCCGGCGATGTTACCGCTGTCGCCGCTGGCGGGCGACTTCGAATAGCAGCACGGTCGCGGCCATCGCCGCGTTGAGGCTCTCCGCCGGGCCCGCATGGGGGATCGTCACCCAATCGTCGACCGGGCTGTCGTCGGGCAGCCCGTGCGCTTCGTTGCCGATGACGATCGCCACCGGCGCGAGTAGGTCGGCTGCGGTGTATTCGACACCGTGGTGCGACGATGTCGCCCACAGCCGCAGGCCGGCGGAACGCACCTCCTCCAGTTCGCACGCCACCAGTGGCACACGGAACAACGATCCGGCCGAGGCGCGCACCACCTTTGGGTTGTATGCGTCGACCGACCCGGCGGTGAACACAACCGCGTGTGCGCCGGCCGCCTCCGCCGAGCGGATGATCGTGCCCGCGTTGCCCGGATCGGCGAGGCCGTGCAGCACCACCACGAAGTCGGGAGCCGATGGCATCGCCGTCGTCCGCTGGCGCACCACAGCCAGCACAGCCTGTGGCGCGTCGGTGCTGGCGACGCGCTCGATCACGTTGGGGCCGAGTTCGTGCACCGCTCCCCCGATGCCGGTCACTGCGGGCGCGCCGTGGGCGACGAACTGTGCCTCGACCTCCCAGCCGGCGGCTGCCGCCTGGGCGACAAGGCTCGGCCCTTCCACCACGAACACACCCTCCTCCGAACGCGCACTGCGGCGCCCCAGGAGGCGCCGCAGTCGTTGAACCTTGGGGTTCGAGTAGGTGAGCGCCTCGCTCAGAGCGCCGCCTTGGCCGCCTGCACGAGAGCGGTGAAGGCTGCCGGGTCGGTGATCGCCAGATCGGAGAGCACCTTGCGGTCGACCTCGATGCCTGCCTTGTTGAGGCCGTCGATGAACTTGCTGTAGCTGATGTCGTTCTCCGGCAGGCGGCAGGCGGCGTTGATACGCGTGATCCACAACCGACGGAAGTCGCCCTTCTTCGCGCGCCGGTCGCGGAACGCGTACTGGCCGCTCTTCATCACCTGTTCGTTGGCCGCCCGCACCGAGCGGCTCTTGTTGCCGTAATAGCCCTTGGCCTTGTCGAGCACCGCCTTGCGGTGCTTCTTCGAGCCGACTGCGCGCTTCACACGAGCCATGACTGTGTCTCCTTCTCCTCGTCGTCTGTGTCAGCGTTCGCCCAGCAGGCGCTTGATCTTCCTGGCATCGCCGGGATGCACGTCGACTTCGCCGTCGAGGCGGCGGGTGCGGGTGCTCGGCTTCTTCTCGAACAGGTGCTGGCGGTTCTGCTGCAGACGGCGCAGCTTGCCGGTACCGGTTTTCCTGAACCGCTTGGCAGCGGTCTTGCTGGTCTTCATCTTGGGCATGGTGGTGTTTCCTCTGATGGGGTGGCACTGGCCACCCGGCGTGTGGTGGGCGATCGTCGTCGCCGACTCAATGGGATCGGGGCAGGAGCTGCGTCAGGCGGGTTCGGCCGCCGGCTCGGCCGGCGATCCGATGGTGGCCGATTGGCTGGTGTCGCCGGTGTCGCCCTTGCTGTTCTTGTCGGCCTTCTTCGGGGCGGGCTTCTTGTCAGGCGCCAGCACCATTGTCATGTTGCGGCCCTCGAGTCGGGCCTGGGTCTCCACCTTGGCGGCAGGACCGACCTGTTCGAGCACTGCATCGAGGATCTTCGAGCCGAGTTCGGGGTGTGCCATCTCTCGGCCACGGAATTGAAGGGTCACTTTCACCTTGTGCCCCTCGGCGAGGAAATCCTGCATGTGGCGAACCTTGGTGTCGAAGTCGCCCTTGCCGATCTTGGGACGGAACTTCACTTCCTTGATCGATACGTGCACGGTCTTCTTGCGCGACTCCTTGGCCTTCTGGCTCTCCTCGTAGCGGAACTTGCCGTAGTCCATGATGCGGCACACCGGCGGCGTGGCCATCGGTGCCACCTCCACCAAGTCGAGGTCGACCTGGCGGGCGAGGGTCAGCGCTTCCGGTAAGGCCTTGATGCCCAACTGGCTGCCGTCGGGACCGATGAGCCGCACCTCACGGGCGCGGATGCGCTCGTTGTAGCGGTGTTCGGTGTTCTGCGGCGGTGCTATGGCTGCTCACTCCTGTGCAATGGGTGTGTCTCCTGTGTCGTGGATGCGAAGCCACCCGAACACAGTGGGGCACACCGCACGGCGGCATGCTACGCACTCGTGTGACCCGGACGCAGTATCGGTGCTGGCCGGGTGGAGACCCACCGACAAGCGGTAGCCCCACTTCGCCTCAGTTGTCCCCGCTAGCGTAACAGCCGTGACCGGCGACGACACCACCCCGCAGCTCGACGAATCGATGATCGCGGAGGCGGAGGCCGCCATGCGCAACGCCCGCGACCGTCTCGGCGGCATCCCCGCCGAGGTCGTGGTGTCCAACCATGTGATGGGCCTCTACGAACTGGCCGCGATCCATCTCAGCGCCGAGCCGCCGGCGCTGGCCGAGGCCGCGCTGGCGATCGACGCCGTCGGTTGCCTGGTGGAGGGCCTCGGCGCGCGCCTCGGGGACGATCACGAGGTGCTGTCGCAGGCACTGGCCAACATCCGCATGGCATTCGTGCAGATCAAAGGGGTGCAGTGAGCACCCACGCACCGGCGCGACGGCCGCTGCCACCACCCAAGCGTCCCTCGGCCGCCACCTGGGCCGCCGCCTTGCTCGCGGTCACCACCATCGTCGCCGGTCTCGGCTGGGCGGGGGTCATCGGCGGCGGCGGCGACTCGCCAGCGACGTCGACCACGCTGCCTGCCAGCACCACCGTCTCGGCCACCACCACAACCCTTGCCGCTGCTCCGGAATGGACGGCCACCGTCGCCGCCGAAACCGATCTGTACCAGTGCCCGGCCGGGGCAACCACCGGCACGGTCACCGCCGGCCAACAGGTGGTGGTCACCGGCCGCGCCGAGGGCAACCACTGGGTGTCGGTGCAGCGACCGCAGAACCCTGACGCGATTGCCTGGATGCGGGTCGCCGCGATCGCCCCCGACCCGGCTTCGCCGGCTTGGGGTGATCTGCCGCTCGGCACGTGCGACCTTGCCGGTGAGGGCATCCAACGCTTCCGTGGCCGGGTCGTCGACGCCTCCACTGGAGCACCGGTGGCCGGCGTGGGCCTCGCACCCACCGACGTCGACGGCAACCCGCTGCCCGCGTACGCCGTCACCAGTGCCAGCGACGGTAGCTACGAGATCGGCGGCTTGGTCGATGCCCAGTACGGCCTGTGGGTCGACGGCACTGCGGCGGGCTACGAGCAGAGCTTCGCTTCCGCCTCGGTCGGCCCGCTCGGCTACTTCACCCGGCCGACGTGGCCCGAAGCGGCAGCAGTCGCGCCCGGCACGTTCGGCGACATCGCGCTCGACTCCACCGGCGCCGCGGTGACCACCACGCTGCCTGCCGGCAGTACCACCACCGTCGTCGGTCCCAACCAGTTGCCCGCCATCGGCGCACTCACCGCCACCCGTTCCACGATCTACTCCCAGCCGGGCAACTGCAGCACGATCTCCACGCTGATCTCGGTGGAGATCGTCGATGCCTCCGGCCTCGCGTCGGTGAAGGTGCGCTGGAGCTACGGGAGCCGCTACGGCACGCGCACGATGTACCAGCTGCCGGACAGCAACACCTGGCAAGTGACACTGACCGACTTCCCCAAGCCTGCCGTGGACGGAGTGGCGGTGCAGCTGGAGGTGACGGCCACCGACAACGAGGGGTTGGTCAGCACTCAGCTGTTCCCCGCTGCGCTCACCCTCAAGTTCTGCTGACCCCGCAGGCGCGCTGCCGACGACCGAGCCCGTTCCCTACTGAACGGGCGGAGAGTACTGTGAGGGTGCAAGCACAAGGCGGTGCCACATGGACAACAGAGCGCGATCATCCCGACCCGACCGGGGCGCGATCAACACCTCGCTGGCCCTTTGGATCATGGCCATCTTCGCCTTGGCAGCACTGTTCGCCGGCCTCGGCTGGGCGGGCGTGTTCGAAAGCGGCGACGACGAGAGCACGCCAACACCGCCGGCGACGATCGAACCCACCGACTGGACGGGGGTGGTGGTCGACTCGATCACGGGCGAGCCTCTCGGTGGAGTCACCGTCACACCCACCGATGTCACCGGCGCCCCGATCTCGGCGCTCGCGGTGGTGACTGCGGCCGACGGCAGTTACACGCTTCCCGGTCTCACCCTCGACGAGTACGGACTCTCCGCCGACGGCTCGCTGGTGGCTCACGAGCACGGCTGGGTGGCGTCGATCTCCGGCCCACGAGGCCACCTGGTGGTGCAGACGTGGGGCGAGGCGGCCACGTTCGCGCCCGGGGTGTTCGGCGACATCGCCCTCGACCCGATCGACGAGTCGGCCGGCTCGACATCCTCGCCGACCACGGTCACCCCGACCACGGCCGGCACCACCACCAGCGCCGAGAACCATGGACCCGACATCGGCGTGCCGACCGTCAACCCCTCCACCGTCTCTCCCTCCGCGTTCTGCGGTAACACCACAACGGTGTTGCGCGTGGAGGCCACCGACCCAGACGGTGTCGGGTCGGTGGTGGTGGAGTGGACCTACGCCTCCGACGAATTCGGTGTTCCGGGAACTGCTTCCGGCAGCGAGACCCTCACCCGCGAGCCGGGCAGCGACACCTGGACGGGGATGCTGTCGTTCTGGAAGCAACCATGGCAGGCGATCACACCCGTCTCGCTGAAGGTGATCGCCTACGACACGCGCACGATGCGTCGCTCGCGCACCTTCGACAGCATCCTGACCATCGCGCGCTGCTGACCACCGGGTCGGCGCGGCGCGTGGTCAGGTCGCCAGTCGGCCAGGTCGGCGCCAGCCCTGCACCTTGCCGTTCACCACGCGGATGCCCTCCGCTCGCAGCAGCGCGGCCTGCTCGCCTTCGTGGCCAGGAACCAGTCGACCGGCGGCGTTGACCACTCGCCACCACGGCAGGTCGTCGTCGCTGATGGCGAGAATGTGCCCCACCAGGCGACTCTGGCGCGGGTAGCCGGCCACCTCGGCGATGTCTCCATAGCTGACCACCTCGCCCGCGCCGAGGGCCCGGATCACGGCAACTATGCGTTGCCGCCGCTCGACGGAGGGGTCAGCCGGCGAGCGGTCGCGCGGCACGGTGGCGCTCATGCGCGTGTGACGTCGACCGCCTCGTAGCGACCCATCCGGGCCACCACGCGAAAGCGCACCGACGCGCCGACGTCGATGGTGCGCGAGCCGTCGGACAATTCGACGCAGTGGAACTGCAACCGGGTGCCATCGTCGGCGCGCACCTCGCCGAGGCCGAGGCCGTCGTCGAACGACACCACCTTGCCGAACACGGTGTCGCTCACGCGATGATCTTCGAGATCGGGAGTTCGAGGATGCCGGTGGCGCCGGCTTCCTTGAGCGCAGGAATGAGCGTGTTGATCTGAGTCTTCGACACCACCGTCTCGACCGCGTAGCCGCCGTCGCCGGCCAACGGGTTCACCGTCGGCGCCTTCAGAGAGGGCACCAGTGCGAGCACTGCGCCGAGGTCGTCGCTGCCCACGTTCATCTTCACCAGCACCCGACCGCGGGCGTCGAGCGTTCCGTTGAGCAGCGTCATCAGCTGGCCCATCGCATGGCGCTTGACCGGATCGGCGTAGGCCATCTTGTTGGCCACCACCTCGGTGTAGCTCACCAGGACTTCATCGATGATCCGCAGACCTGCGGCCCGCAGAGCACGACCGGTCTCGGTGATGTCGACGATGCAGTCAGCGATGTCGGGGATCTTCGCCTCGCTCGCCCCGTAGCTGAGGCGGATGTCGGCGCGAATGCCCCGCTCCTCGAAGAAGCGGCGGGTCAACTGCGGGTACTCGGTGCTCACCCGCAGATCGTGGGGCAGGTCGGCGATGCTCTGCGCCGTTGAATCGCCCGCCACCGCGACCACTACTCTGATCGGCAGCGACGTCGCCTTCGAGTACTTCAACTCGCCCAGGCTCTCCACGTCGCTGGCAGTCTCCTCCACCCAATCGCGCCCGGTGATGCCGATGTCGAACAGACCCTCGGCCACGTAGGTGGGAATCTCCTGCGGACGCAGGATACGCACCTCGTCGATGCGCGGATCGGCAATCGTTGCTCTGTACTCGACCGAGGACGAGCGCACCACCGGCAGATCCGCGGCCTCGAACAAGTCGAGCGTGGCCTTCTCCAGTGACCCCTTGGGTAGGACGAGTTTCAACACGATGCTCGACTCTACCGGCGCCACTGACGGCCCCCAGTCCCAGTTCAAGTCGGCGTTGCAGCGGCGCCGGCGCCGGCCTCAACGCCAACATCCCGGCAGCCCGCGCAAGTCGGCGCTGAGGCGGCGGCCAAGCCGGACTGAACGCCGACTTAGTGGGTGGTGGGGGCGCCGGCGAGCAGGCGCAGCGCGTGGGGCACGACGTCGATGATCGCCTCGATCTGCTCGATGCAGCCGCGCGGCGACCCTGGCGTGTTGCACACGATCGCCCGCCCACGCACCCCAGCGATGCCCCGCGACAGCCGACCGAGGGGGTTCACCGTGCGCATCGCCTCGGCCAGGCCGGGTGCATCACGCTCGATCACCGCCCGCGTGCCCTCGGGGGTCTGGTCGCGGGGGCCGAAGCCGGTTCCGCCGGTGGTCACCACCAGGCCGGCGAAGCCGTCACAGAGCCTCACCAGCGCATCGGCCACCTCGTGCGCGCCGTCGGCGCTCACCTCGTGGTCGACCACTTCGAAGCCGCGGGTGCGCAGGTGCTCGACCAAGCCGCGGCCGCCTGTGTCGTCCCGCGTGCCGGCGACCACACCGTCACTGACGGTGAGCACCTTGGCCTGCAGCTTGGCGCCGGAAACGCTCATCATGTGCGACGGTAGCGGAGCACGATCATCCCGTCGGTGCCCGCCTCGTGGGGTAGCACCCGCCAGCCGTGACGGTAGGGCTGCCAACTGCCCAGCGGCGGCCGCTCGCCGACGACCGCGAACCCCTCGGGCATTGGATGGTCGACCGACTCCGCGGCCAACAGCGTGCACACGCTGTAGGTGAGCGTGCCGCCCGGGCGCACAAGCGTGGCTGCGTGGGCGAGCATGCGCCGCTGGAGCGCTGCCAATTGCTGCACGTCGGCCGCTTCCACCCGCCAGCGCGCATCGGCTCGGCGACGGAGCGTTCCCAGCCCGCTGCACGGGGCGTCGACCAGCACGTGATCGGCGCATCCCGGACGAAACGGACTCTGCGTCGCGTCGGCAACCACGGCAAGGACCGAGGTAGCACCGACCTTGCCGACGTTGTCGACGATGAGGGCCACCCGGTGGGCGCGCAGGTCGGCTGCCACCACCACTGCGCCGGTGGTGGCGATAGCTGTCGCCTTGCCGCCCGGTGCCGCGCAGACATCGATCACCAACTCGCCGGGACGCGCTGGCACGGCTGCGGCCACCCACTGCGACCCGAGATCCTGGATATAGCCGTCTTCCCGCTCGGTGGCCGCGGCCGGCTCGTTCATCGTCGCCAGCGTCGCCAATGCATCGCTCTCGCCCAGCTCGGCGGTCAGCCGTTGCACGATCCAGTCCGGATAGCTGAGCTGCACCGCGAGCGACGGCCACTCGGCCATTGGGGTGCTGGCCACCTTGCGCAGCACTGCGTTGACAAAGCCCCTCGCCCGCGCCGGAGCGAGCCCGACCGTTTCGGCGACCGCGGCATGAGCGGCGATACCGGCGAAGTGAATCTGGTAGGCACCGAGGCGCAAGAGCGTGCGCACCTGCGGCGCCGGGTCGTGGGTCAAGAAGCGATCGACCAGCGCGTCGCACGCCCTTTGCATCCGGGTGGTGCCGTACACGAGATCGACGACGAATCGGCGGTCGCGGTCGTCGAGGCCGCAATCGGCCAGCTCGGCGGCCACCACCAGGTTGGCGTAGGCGCCGTCGTGGTCGATGCGCTGCAGGCAACGCAACGCCACCGATCGAGCGCTCGCCGCCGGGGTGGCCCGCCGCGGCCGCGATCCGCCGTGGCGGGACCGGCCGCGACGCGGGTCGCTCATGTGAACCATTCGCCCGGCTGGGGGCGCATACCGCGGAAGAAGTCGTCAGCAGCCATCGGGGCCTTGCCTTCGGGCTGCACCAGCGTGGGTACCAGCTTGCCGCCCTCGACGCCTGCTGCCAGCACCTTCACCCGTCTTCCGCGAAACGTGGTCCACGCACCGCCGACGCGTACCACGCGGTCGAGCTCGACCGCCGGTCGCCCCCAGTCGAGGCGCAGTTCGTCCGGCTGGATCTTGGCTGCGTAGACGGGCTCACCCACCTGCGCCACTGGTGAGGGCAGCGGACCCGCGAGACAGCGCAAGAGCTGTTCGGTGCCGACCGCCACCAGTTCGTGGCGCAGTTCGTCGGCCGTCGCCCGCGGGCCGATCGGCACACGCACGGTGTCGTACACCCCGCCGGTGTCGAGGCCCTCCTCCACCGCCATCAAGCAGGTGCCGGTCTCGCTGTCGCCGGCCAACAGCGCCCGCTCGACAGGTGCCGCGCCGCGCCAGCGGGGCAGCAGCGAGAAGTGCACGTTGACCATCGGCACCTGCGCGAGCACGTGCGGCTTGATGATCCGCCCGTAGGCCACTACGACGCCGAGTTCGACCCCGGCGGTGAGAACGTCGTCGACGGCGTGGCTCACCCGCAGGCCCAGTTCGAGGGCGGCGGTCTTCACCGGGCTGGGGCTCAGCTCGCCGCCGCGACCGCGTCGCTTGTCGGCACCGGTGACCACCAGCGCCACCTCATGACCGGCATCCACCAGCGCGCGCAGCGACGGCACCGCCATCTGCGGAGTGCCCAGGTAGGCCAGGCGTCGTCGCATCATCGGGGTCACCGGCCGCCCCGCCGGTCAGAGCAGGCGCAGACGGCGCCTCTGCGGGGTCGTCGCCGGCTGCTCTTGCAGCTGGCGATACTCGGCCAGCGCCAGCTTGCGCTGCTCGGGGGTCATCCGGTCGAACATCAGCACACCCTGCAGGTGGTCGATCTCGTGCTGCAGCATGCGTCCCATCAGCTCGCTGCCCTCGATCTCGATCTGATTGCCGTCGATGTCGAGGCC
>CAUJEE010000087.1 GCA_963169215.1 Actinomycetota bacterium | reverse complement strand
CTGGTGGCGGTGCTCGACGCTGCTCTGCTGGCCGACCTGCCCAACGTGGTGCAGCCGGTGGTGGCGCTCATCGAGGCGCGGGCCGCGCACGACCCCGATGTGGTGCGGGTGATCGAGGCGCTCGGCCCGTTGGCACGCGCGATGCGTTACGGCGACGTGCGCGGCACCGATGCCGGCGCGCTGCGCGAGGTATTCGACGGGCTGGTGGTGCGGGTGCTGGCCGGAGCGGTGATCGCCTGCCGCTCGCTCGACGACCAGCAGGCGGCGGAGATGGTCGAGCACCTCGCCGCAATACAGGGTGCGCTCGCGCTCACCGATCACCCTGCCCGCCGCGCCGAGTGGCCCGCGGTGCTCGCGGTGGTCACCGAACGCCACGACGTGCATGGGCTGGTGCAAGGTCGCGCTGCGCGGCTGTTGCACGATGCCGGCGTGTGGGGGCAGGCGCGAGTCGGTGCGCGTGTGTCGCGCGCTCTGTCGAGCGGCACCGTGCCCTCGGCCTCGGCAGCCTTCGTCGAAGGGTTCCTCGCCGGCAGCGGCACCGTGCTGGTGCACGACCGTGCGCTGTTGCAGGTGATCGACGAGTGGATGTCACAGCTCGCGGCCGACGCGTTCGTCAACACGGTGCCCCTGCTGCGGCGCACGTTCGGTGCGTTCGAGCCGGCCGAACGCCGCCAGATCGGATTGCTGCTCGTCGATGCCACAGCCGACAGCGGGTGGCGCTTCGGCGTCGACGTCGACAGCAAGCGCGCCGCGCGTGGGCTGGCAACCGTGCGCGAGATGCTGGGGGTGCCGCGATGAACCCGCCGGACACGCCGAACCCGCCGGACTTGTCGAGGTCGTCGGGCCCGGGGCGGGTGAGTGACGGCGAGCGACAGCGGCGGTGGCGGATGGTGCTCGGCGCGACCGACGACGGCGACGACGACCAACACGATCATCAGCGAGGTGCCACTGGCGTGCGTCTCGGCGGCCACGACGCGCGCATCGATGCCGCGCTGGCCGCGGTGTACGACAACCACGGTCCACGACGCGGTGGCGCCGGACGCGCTGGGGGGCTGGGCAAGTCGTCGCCGGCAGTGGCGCGCTGGTTGGGAGACATCCGCCGCTACTTCCCATCGACGGTGGTGCAGGTGCTGCAACGCGATGCGATCGAGCGGCTCGAGCTGCGGCAACTGCTGCTCGAGCCGGAGATGATCGTCGCCCTCGAGCCCGACCTGCACCTGGCGACCCTGCTCGTCGAACTCAATCGGCTGTTGCCCGACACCACTCGCGCCAGCGCGCGGGTGGTGGTGGCGCAGGTGGTCGACGAGATCCGTCGCCGTTTCGAGGCACGAACTGCGGCGGCGGTGCAGGGTGCTCTTGCCCGCTCGGTGCGCACCCGCCGCCCGCGCCCGGCCGACATCGACTGGCCGCGCACCATCCATGCCAACCTGCGCCACTATCGGCCCGAGCTGGGCACGGTGGTGCCCGAGCGGCTGGTGGGGTACGGCAGGCGCCAGCGGAGCCTTGCCCGCGATGTGATCGTCGCCATCGATCAGTCGGGCAGCATGGCCGACAGCGTGGTGTTCGCGTCGGTGTTCGGCGCGGTGCTGGCCTCGCTGCCTGCCCTACGTACTTCGGTGGTGGCGTTCGACACGGTGGTGGCCGACCTGACCCCGCTGTTGCACGACCCGGTGGAGGTGCTGTTCGGCGTGCAGCTGGGCGGGGGCACCGACATCGCGGCGGCAATGGCGTATTGCCAACGACTGGTCACGCGCCCGGCCGACACGGTGTTGGTGCTGGTCAGCGACCTGTTCGAGGGCGGCGACCAGCGGCTGCTGCTCGAGCGGGTGAAGGCTCTGCATCTCTCCGGCGTCACCATCGTGGTCTTGCTCGCGCTGTCCGACGAGGGGGCGCCGGCGTACGACCGTGCGATGGCGGCCGCGCTGGCCGCGCTTGGCGTGCCCGCCTTCGCATGCACGCCGGATGCGTTCCCCGACATGCTCGCCGCGGCGCTGGAGGGCCGCGATGTGGGGCGGTGGGCCAACGATCACGGGCTGCACACAGCGGTGCCCGCCGCGCTTGAGAGCTAGATCATGCGGCGCACGCGGCGGCGCATGCGCCGACGCCTGGCGGGGCGGACAGGGACGAGGGCCAATGGACGGCGGCGGAACAAGCGCAGGAACATGAGCGCATCATCCCGCGCGGTTGTGAGCGAAGTGTGAGGGGCGCGGGTCTGGGTAACCGCGTTGGCGGGTTTGGAGGACCGCTTCGAGGGCGGCGAATCGTAGCGTTGGGAGTGGGCTATCGGTAGTGTTTGATAGCGGCGAATGGTAGTGTCAAGGCCCATGGCGCGGCACACCTTGCCGATGAACTCCTATGTAACCCGTGTGGTCGACGGCGAGCTCGACGCACTCTTCGGTGACCTGCCAGCAATCCTGCTCGACGGCCCGAAGGCTGTTGGCAAGACCGCGACTGCTGTTCGGCGCTGTGCGACCGTGCGCCGGCTCGACGATGCGGCCGTCGCTGATGTGGTCCATGCCGACCCGCGAATCATCGCCGACGACAGGACTCCTGTGTTGTTGGACGAGTGGCAGCGCGTCCCTGCTGTGTGGGATGCGGTCAGACGGCTTGTCGACGAACAACCGACCGGTGGTCGGTTCTTGCTCACCGGCTCCGCGCCGAGCGCCGGTACCCACTCGGGGGCCGGGCGGATCGTCACCTTGCGCATGCGACCGCTGTGCCTGGCCGAACGGCTCGCCACCGCTACCACAGTGTCGGTGGCAGGACTCCTGGCTGGCGACCACGAACAGGTCCGCGGTCACTCCGAGCTCACACTGACCGATTATGTCGACGAGATCATTGTCTCCGGCTTCCCTGGCATCCGCGACCTGGGTGACCGGGCCCGCACGGCGGCCCTCGACAGCTATCTGGACCGCATCGTCGATCACGACCTCGCCGAGGCAGGGTTCACTGTCCGCCGCCCCGCTGCCCTGCGTGCCTGGCTGCGCGCCTATGCCGCCGGAACTGCAACCACCGCATCGTGGGAACGGCTGCGCGACTCGGCGACTGCTGGACTGGACAACAAACCGGCGAAGACAACCACCAGCAACTACACGGAGTTGCTCACCCAATTGCGCATCCTCGACCCGCTCGAAGCATGGCTGCCCGGACGCAACCACTTCACTCGTCTCGCTTCCTCGCCGAAGCATCACATCGCCGACCCCGCTCTTGCCGCGCGACTGCTGCAGCGCAACAGGACACACCTGCTCCGCGGCGACCACGGTGGTATCGCCGTACCCAATGACGGGTCGCTGCTCGGCAACCTGTTCGAGTCGCTCGCCGCGTTGACAGTGCGCACCGCCGCGCAGGCGGCCGGTGCCCACGTCGCGCACCTGCGCACCAAGAACGGTGATCACGAGGTCGACTTCATCGTCGAAGACGGCAATGGGATCGTTGCCTTCGAATCGAAGCTGTCGGGCAGCGTCGACAACGATGACGTGAAACACCTTGCCTGGCTCCGGGAGCGGCTGGGCGGCGATCTTGTCGACGCTGTCGTGATCACCACTGGCAGTACGGCGTACCGCCGTAAGGACGGCATCGCTGTCGTCCCACTAGCGCTACTCGGAGCGTGACACGAGAGGCCCCTGCGCTGGAGCGGGTCTTCTGGGCGTAGGTACGTGCGAGCGCACTCGATAGGACTCATAGCTGCGGCCGGTTAACATTTTGTCAATGGCTCGCCGTCACGTCACCGTTGCCGCTGCCCAGATGGGGCCGGTGGCGAAGGAGCACTCGCGCGAGCAGGTGGTGCAACGGCTGATCGCGATGATGCGCGAGGCGCACCACATGGGCGCGGAGCTGGTGGTGTATCCGGAGTTGGCACTCACCACGTTCTTCCCGCGGTGGTTCGTCGACGACATCACCGAGGCCGATCACTGGTACGAGCGCAGCATGCCCAACGCGGCCACCCAACCGCTGTTCGACGAGGCCAAGCGTCTGGGCATCGGGTTCTGCCTCGGGTACGCGCTGCTCGACGGCGACGGCCGCCGCTGGAACGTGCAGACGTTGGTGGAGCGCGACGGCACCATCGTGGCCACCTACAAGAAGACGCACATCCCCGGCCACGAAGAGCACGAGCCCGACCGTCCGTTCCAGCACGCCGAGCGCTACTACTTCGAGCCCAGCCCCGACGGTTTCGGTGTGTGGCGTGCCTTCGGTGGCTTGGTGGGGATGATGATCTGCAACGATCGCCGCTGGCCGGAGAGCTATCGCGAGATGGGGCTGCAGGGCGTCGAGCTGATCCTGTGCGGATACAACACGCCGATCCACTACGCGCCCGACCCCGGCCAGGACATCCTGCAGGGGTTTCACAACGCGCTGGTGATGCAGGCCGGCGCGTACCAGAACGGCACGTGGGTGGTGGGTGTGGCCAAGGGCGGCGTTGAGGAGGGAGTCGACTCGCTGGCGCAGTCGATGATCGTCGCCCCCAGCGGACAGATCGTCGCCCAAGCGCTCACCACCGACGACGAGGTGATCATCGCCCGCTGCGATCTCGATTGGTGCGCGAAGTACAAAGAGACGCTGTTCGACTTCGACCGCTACCGGCGTCCGGAGGTTTACGGACGGATCACCGGCCAGCGCGGCTCGCTGCCTCCCGACTGAGTCCTTGCTCGGCTCGCGGGCGTGCCGGGTTACGCTGTGGCCATGACCGACATGGCGGACTCCTCGTCCACACCCCCCACACCGCCACTGCCCACCCTGCCCACCCTGCCCACCCTGCCACCGCCCGACACCGCCGTCCCGACGAGTGTGCTGATCGCGGTGGAGGAATCGCCCAAGCCCAAGCGCGGCAAGTGGATCGCGTTGGCCGCAGTCGTCGTGTTGCTCGTCGGTGGCTTCGTCGGCTACCTGTTGATGAGTGGCGACGACGAGGGCGAGCGCTATGCGCTGCAGCCGGCGCTTCAGTCGAGCCAGGAAGTCGACAGCGTGGCGATGAAGATGACGATGAGCCTCGGGTTCCTCGGCGAGATCTCGTTCGACATGCGGCTCGACAACGAAGCCCAACTGGCGGCGATGGTGATGTCGATGGAGGGCGAGGGCGAGGGCGAGGTCGGGACGATGGAGATGATCATCGACACCGCCAACAACAAGGTGTACATCGACAACGAGTCGCTCGGAGTCGATGCCTTCGACGTGCCGACGCGTTGGATCGTCACCGACGCTGACGATGCTCTCGGGCTAGGCGGTCTGGGAGCCAGCTCCGATCCGGCCGACCTTGCCACCGCCTTGGAGGATGCCACCACTCAGGAAGACCTGGGCATCGAGCAACGCGAGGGTGAGGACGTGCGCCACTACCGCCTCACCGTGTCTCTGGAGACACTGGCCGCGGTGAGCTCCGAGCTGGAGGAGCAGTTCAGCGGGCTGGGTGAGGAGGTGCCCGACGACGTGGTGTTCGACGTGTACGTCACCGCCGACAACCTGCTGCGCGCGATCACCTACGAGATGGACCTGATGGGCCAGACGATGGAGATCGAGATGGAGTTCAGCGACTACAACTCGATCGAGCCGATCGTGATCCCCGATCCCTCCGACGTGACCGAACAAGAGATGCCCGACTTCTGACTGGTGTCCACGGGGCGACTTAGGTTCGCCTAATGTCACGTTGATGGACGACCAGACGCCCCCCACGGCTCCCTTGCCGACGCCGCCGGTGAACACCGCCGTTGCGCGGCGAACGCCCTGGAGGCTGATCGCAGTCGCCGCAGTTGTGATAGCGGCAGTGGTGGTGGGTGTGGTGGTCATGACCGGCGGCGACGAATCCGGTGGCGGTGGTGGCGATCGACCCGTTGCGCAGGCGGCCGGCGAGTGGCACCTGGCGCGCTACGTGAGCGACGACGAGATTGCGATGATCGAAGTGCTCGCCGCGGATCTCACGGTGATGACCTCGGTCGGTTTCACCACCGACGGCGTGCCGGCACTGGCCCCGGCACTCGGTCGCTGGCTGCCCACCGATGCCGAGAGCGGCGAGATCGAGGTGCTCGACTTGGCCGAGGGCACCAGCACCACGGTGCTCCTCCCGGCCGACAACCTCGACCCTGATCGTACGATGCTGGCCGCCGGCAGCGATCACGTCGTGTACCTCTCTGGCGCTGGTGGGCCGTTGGTGCTGGTCGATCTGGCCGGTGCCGAGGCCGGCGCGATCGGCAACAACGAGCGCGGCTACTTCCCGGTTGCACCGAGGTCGGGGGTGTCGCTGTACATGGCGATCGACGGCAGCTCGACGGTGGTGGTTCCCCACGACGACCCCAAGGCGTGGTGGGAAGTGCCCGGACCGGTGGCCGACCTGCGCGGGCGCGAGACGCTCACGCTCGGCCTGCTTGACGGCGACTACGTCGTGCGCCGCTTCGATGGCGACACTCAACAGGGCAAGACAGTCGTCACCAACGTGCCGCAATACGGCGGCATGTTGACCGACACCGGCGCGATGACTGTCGACACCGGCGGCGGGCTGTGGGCTGTCGACTTCGCCGCCGGCGACCACGATCCCCTCGGCACCCTGGGGGTCGGCGTCGATGGCGCGGTGCCGATCGCGGCCGATCGCCTGCTGGCGTGGGGTGGGTCGGGCACGCGGGTGATCGACGCGACGGGCACTGTCGTGCGCGAGCTCGATCCGCTGCCGGCCTCCAACGGCGAGCTGCAGTCGCTGCTGCCGTTGTCGGGAGCGATCGGCAGCAAGTGCCTAACTTTGCAGCCCGGACCGCAGCCTGCGCAGACCAACGCCAACGCGGTCACGGTCGACCTGGCCACCGAGAAAGAGCTCGTGCGCTTCGACGGCACGCCGATTGGGTTCACACTCGACGGCTGCTCGGCGATCAGCCTGGCCGACCCGCAAGAGTTGATGCTCGGCGGCGCGCTTGTCGATCTCGATCTCGACCGAGTGCAGCTCTTCTCGCCCGACCTCGCCCAGGTGGTGGGGGTCGTGCTCGGCGCTGAGCCGGAGTACTTCCTTGTCGACGTCGCCAGCGGCGATCGCACGCTCCTGCCTGCCGGCGGCTACTTCTGGGCGCGGTTCTGAAGCCTTGCGGATGACAGTGGTTCGCATCTCGGGCCAGGCTTTGACAAAATGTAAATCGTGACTGCACCTGTGGGCGTCGAGAACGATCGCGTCGAGTTCGTACTCAATGGCGCGCCGGTCTCCGTGCGCAGCGACCATCCGCACCTGCTGGCCGCGTTGCGCGAGGAGCTCGACGTCACCTCGCCCAAGGACGGGTGTTCGCCTTCCGGGCAGTGCGGGTGCTGCACGGTGATGATCGACGGCAAGGTGCAGGTGTCGTGCACCTATCCGGTGGCCAAGGTGGCCGGCCGGACGGTGGCGACCCTCGAGGGCGTCGATGCCGCCGAACGGCAACGCTACGCCGGCGCCTTCGCCGCACGTGGGGGATTGCAGTGCGGATTCTGCATCCCCGGCATCGTCATGCGCGCCAAGGGTCAGGTCGACAAGAAGGGAGCGGCGCTCGAGCGAGACGAGATGGCTCGCCACCTCGGTGCCAACCTGTGTCGTTGCACCGGCTACGTGAAGGTGCTCGACGCGATCGAGGCGGTGGCCAAGGGACTGCCCGTCGATCCGTCGCCGCCCGCGGGGGTGGGCACCAGTGGCGCGAAGTACGAGGCGGCCGCGCTCGCCCTGGGCGACCGTGGCTACATCGACGACCTGCGTGTGCCGGGGATGTTGCACGGCGCGCTACGGCTCACTGATCACGCCCGCGCCGATGTGCTGCGCATCGACACCAGCGCGGCCGCGGCCGAGCCTGGTGTGGTGGCCGTGTTCACCCAGGCCGACATCCCCGGCGAACAGTTCGTGGGCATCATCCACAAGGACTGGCCGGTGTTCATCGGCGAGGGGCAGCGCACCAGCTATGCCGGCGACGTGTTGGCGATCGTCGTCGCCGATACCAAGCAGCACGCTCGCGAGGCGGCGAGTCTGGTGCATGTCGAGTACCAGGTGCTGCGCCCGATCACCGACGCGCGGGCGGCGATCGAAGACCCCGAGCCTGCGGTATGGGGCACGACCTCGAACGTATTGTCGGTGAGCGCCTACGCGCGGGGAGCGCAGGGAGTCGATGTCGATGCCGCTCTCGCGGCCAGCGCCCACGGCGTGCACGAGGTGTTCACCACCCAGCGCGTCGAGCATGCCTTCCTCGAGCCGGAGAGCACACTCGCGGTGCCAACGGTTGGTGACGACGCGATTCCGCGTCTGCACGTCTATTCCGGTGGGCAAGGGGTGTGGGACGACCGCGATCAGATCGCCGCGCTGTTGGCGATACCCACCGAGCAGGTGACGGTGGAGTTGGTGTCGAACGGAGGCGCATTCGGCGGCAAGGAGGACATGAGCAACCAGGGGCAGACCGCACTCGCCGCGTGGCTGCTGCAACGCCCGGTGAAGTGCACCTTGTCGCGCGAGGAGAGTTTCCGAATCCATGCCAAACGCCACCCGATCCGCCTCGAGTACTGGGCGGGCTGCGATGCCGATGGGCATCTCACCGCGTTGAAGGTGCGCGGCATCGGCGACTCGGGTGCGTATGCGAGCGTTGGGATGAAGGTGCTCGAACGAGCGGCTGGGCACGCCAGCGGGCCGTATCGAGTGCCGAACATCGACGTCGAGTGCATCGCCGTGCGCACCAACAACCCGGTTTGTGGCGCGTTCCGTGGGTTCGGTGCCAACCAGGCGCAGTTCGCGATGGAAGGTGTGATCGATCGGCTCGCCGAGCAGGTGGGGATCAGCGGCTGGGAGATGCGCATGCGCAACGTGATCCACCCGGGTGAGGTGTGGGGGCCGGGGCAGATCATGGACGACGGCAGCGCGGGGGCGCAGGTGTGCCTCGAGCGGGCCAAACCGCACATCGATGCCGCGCTCGCCGCGGGCAAGGCGGTGGGCATCGGCCTGGGCTTGAAGAACGCCGGGCTGGGCAACGGGCTGCGCGAGGTGTGCGGCGCGGTGGTGCGCTTCTGCAGCCCGCGCGCGCCGGGCGAAGTGGGCACGGTGCAGGTGCGCCACGGTTTCACCGAGATGGGCCAAGGCGTGCACACCGTGGCGTTGCAGACGGCGGTGACCGAAATGGGCATCGACCCGACGCGAGTGGAAGTGCTGGTCGACACGACCCGCCCCTTGGGCTTTGGGCAGACCACCGGCAGCCGGGGCACGTTGATGGTGGCAGCGAGCGTGCAGAAGGCTTGCCAGGTGGCGCTCGCCGCCGACTGCGCGCCTGACATCGACCACTACGCCGAGCACGTCGTCGACTGGACGCAGAAGCTGGGCGACCCGGCTGTGCCCAACCCGACGATCCACGCTGCCTTCGGCTACGCCGCGCAGGTGGTGGTTGCCGACCGGGCGACAGGGGCGATCGAGAAGGTGGTGGCGATCCACGACGTCGGCCGGGCGGTGAACCCGCGTCTGTGCGAGGGGCAGATCGAGGGCGCGGTGCACATGGGTCTCGGCTATGCGCTCAGTGAGCAGTTCGCCGCCGACGATCGTGGATTCCCCGTGCCCACCACGCTGCGTCAACTGGGCATCCTGCGCGCCAAGGACGTACCACCGATCGAAGTCGAGTTGGTCGAGGTGCCCCAGCCGCGGGCGGCGTACGGCGTGAAGGGTGTCGGCGAGATCGGGTTGGTTCCCACCAGCGGGGCGGTCGCGGCCGCGTTGCACATGGTTGATGGTGTGTGGCGCAACACCCTGCCGATGCGCCCGCGGGTCGACGACTAGTCTCGCGGCCGCGCGTGCGGCGCCGGGCGGCCGGTGGGGTGGCGGTTCAGGCGATCGGGTCGAGGCGGTAGAGGGTGTAGCGACTGTTGCTCCACACAGCGGTGGCGGTGCACTCGCAGCGCGACTCGGGCGGCGTCGGGAAGGTGCCGTCTTTGGCCTTCTCCGACACATACCAGTCGGCGATCGGCGGCACCGCCGACGGCCACGGTGTTTGCACCGCGCTGCGGTCGGTAAACAACGTGATCGCCCGCGCCTTTCTGAAGCCGACCACGTCGTCGGCCCCGGTCAACTCGTCGACGGCCGCGATCATCTCGGCGGCTCGGTCTTCGTAGGGGCCGTTCCAAGGGTCGTTGCGGGCGCGCGAGTCGCCCGCGCTCTCGGCTGCGTCCTGGTAGCGGGGCACCTGGATCCACACCAGCGGCAGCGCGAGCAACAGTGTCACGCCCCATGGCGCTGCACCGGAGACACGGCCGATTACGGCTGCGAGCGTGGCGATTCCTTGCGCGCCGACCACTGTGATCAACGCCACCGCGGTATAGAGGTAGCGGCTGTTCGAGTGCAGCGCGGTGGTGGCCGAGTAGAGGTGGAACAACAGCGCAAGCACAAGGGCTACGTCGAGCGCATCGTGGCGGGCCAACATGCGTACTAGGCCGACAGCGAAGAAGGTCGCACCGACCACGATCAAGGTCCAGCCGAGCCACGGCCTCTCGAGCGCTTCGATGCGGTCGGTCGTGCCGCTGAACAAACCGTACTGGTCGCCCATGCCGCGCAGATAAGGGATGATGCTCGGGCGGATGCGGTTTGGCCCGGAGCCCTCGTACGACGGAAGTATCTCGTAGGGCAGCAGGAATGCCAGCAACGCAGTGATGCCGAGGAAGGCGGCTGCCGCAAGTGTGAGGTCGAGGGCTGTCTTCTTCAGCGTGGCGAGTTTGCGCGAGCACCACAGCCGCGACCAGGCCGCGCCGGCCAGGAGCGCGGCGAGCACGGTGAGCCCCTCCTGGCGGAAGGAGAAGGCCATCGCGCCGAGAGCGCCGAGGACGACGAAGCGTCGGCGATCGAAGCCACCCTCCATGTGCCAGCGGGCGAACACCGCCAGGCAGATGCCGACGGCGGCGACGTAAGGGATGTCGGAGCCGATGACGTCGGCCCAGCGCAGCATGGGCAGTGAGAGCGCGATGCATGATGCCGCGGCAACTGCCGCCGCCGCACTCGCGCGCCGTCGCGTGAGCGAGAAGAACGTCATCGTCACCACGCTCATCGAGAAGGCCATGGTGAGCTTGAGAGCGGCAATGTTGCGGCCGAGCGCGGCGATCGGCACTGCCAGCAACATGGCTGTACCCCACGGGTACACGCGCGGGCTGAAGGCCGGACCGATCGACTCATCGACGGTGAAGCGCGCATCGCGCACGACGTCGCCGGTGCGCAGGTGCACGATGCCTTCTGCCTGGCGGATGTAGAGCGTCCAGTCATCCCCCCAGAAGTGCCCCGGGGTGAGCAGTAGCGCGGTGAGGGTGAATGAGGTGATGCCGAAAGCCGCGACCAACCAGCGGTAGCGCCGGGTGCACCAACGGGCGGCGCGCCACAACGGGGCGTCTGTGGTGTCGGTGGCTGTGTCGGTGGCTGTGTCGGTGCGGATTTCGGCGTCGGCAGGGTCGGAGTCCTCGGCTGCGACGACGGCTGCTTTCTGGGGCGCGTCCTTTCCAGCAGGCTCGGTCGGCGTCATCGGGGGCAGACTAGCGGTCGCCCTCGGTCGCGCTCGGGCGCTACCGTCGCCGTCATGAGTGCCGTGACATCCGGTCTGGTCTGCGGCCATCACCACTTCTACTCAGCGTTGGCGCGGGGTATGCCCGCTCCACCGAGGAAGCCAGCGTCGTTCCGCGAGATCCTCGAGTACGTCTGGTGGCGGCTGGATGTGGAGCTCGATGAGGAGATTATTCGCTGGTCGGCGATGCTCGGGGCAGCCGAGGCCCTGATGTGCGGAACCACTGCCATCGTCGATCACCACGAGTCGCCGTCGTGCGTCGAGGGCAGCCTGTCGATCATCGCCGCTGCTGCTGCCGAGGTGGGTGTGCGCACCAACCTGTGCTACGGGGTCACCGACCGCCATGGCCCCGATGGGGCGCGACGAGGGCTGGCCGAGAACGAGCGGTTCCTGCGCGCCGGCGGCCGGGGGATGGTGGGTGTGCACGCCGCGTTCACCTGTGGCGACGACACGTTGCACGCCGCGGCGGGCCTGGCGCGCGACCTGGGCGTGGGCGTGCACATCCACGTTGCCGAGGGCCCCGACGATGCCGCAGCCGGGGCACGCTTGGAAGGGCTGGCCGCCGACGACTGGTGGCTGGTGCACTGCGTGCTGCTCGACCGCCCTCTGCCGGGCACGATCGCCCACAACCCGCGCAGCAACATGAACAACTCGGTGGGCTACGCCGCACCGACGGCGCGGCCGAATCCGATCGTCCTCGGTACCGACGGCATCGGCGCCGACATGCTGGAGGAGGCTCGCCTCGCCTATGTGCGCCTGCGCGAGCACGACATCGCGGCATCACCCGACACTGTGTGGGGCTGGCTCGACAACGGCTACGCGCTGTTCCCCGAGGCTCGTGACGACCGGGTCACGTGGAACTACGACCACGCCGACAGTCCGTGGCATGTCGCGTTCACGCAGGGAGTTCGGGCGCTGGAGATCGTGTCGGGTGACGGTGATGTGCTGCTGCGTGACGGCCTTCCCACTCGGGTCGACCTGGCCGAGGTGCGGGCCAAGGCCGCCGAACAGGCCCAGCGCCTGTTCGCCCACCTCTGACGCCACCCCAGCTCCACCGCGCCGGGCGCGGCACCCAGCGGTCGGCCCGCGCGGCTTTCGTCTGTGTCATGCCTGTACCACGAAGCCTCGTGGCAGGGGCATGACACAGAAGGGAATCCGCCGGGGATGGGAGGCTGGGCCTGACGGGGATGTGTACGAAACGTAAAGGGGTAGCGTGGGGACATGACCACCCTCGCTGGTGTGCCGATGGCCGTGTACCTGCAGGACGCCCATCCGATCCGTCAGGGGATGGAGATCGCCAAGTACGCGGAGGCCAAGGGTTTCCACGCGGTGTGGCAAGCGGAGAGCCGCCTGGTGCGCGAGGCGACGGTGCCGATGGCCGCCTTCGCCAGTGTCACCGAGCGGATCAAGATCGCATCGGGTGTGGTCGATTGCTGGAGCCGCAATCCGGCGCGCCTGGCAGCCACGTTCAGCACCCTCGACGACCTGGCCCCCGGGCGGGTGATCCTCGGCATCGGCGCGTGGTGGGATCCGCTGGCGCAGAAGGTGGGGATCGACCGCGCCCGGCCGCTCACTGTGATGCGCGAGATCGTCACCGTCGTTCGTGCCCTGCTGCACAACGAGACGGTCACCTTCGACGGCCAGTATGTGCACCTCGACGGAGTGGAGCTCGACTACGTGTACCAAGAGCGGCGGGCCAAGGAGGTGCCGATCTACATCGGTGCCACGGGCATGCAGATGATGGAGCTCGCCGGCGAGATCGCCGACGGCGTGGTGCTCAACTACCTTGTCTCGCCCGACTACAACCAGCGGGCGATGGAGCATCTCGCGATCGGCGCCGCCAAGGCCGGTCGCCGCGTCGACGGCATAGATCGGCCGCAGTTGGTGGTGTGCAGTGTGCACGAAGATCGCCAGACCGCGCTCGACATGGCCCGCCTGATGGTGACCCAATACCTCGGCCAGCAGCCGCACATCATGAAGGCCTCGGGCGTGCCGCAGAGCCTGCTCGACAAGGTGGGCGAGGTGCTCACCTGGCCGGCCACCCACGAGCAGGTGGAGGCCGCAAGCAAGCTGGTGCCCGACGAGATCGTGCAGATGCTCACCGCCAGCGGCACACCCGCCGAGGCGCGGGCCAAGGTGCAGCAGTACGTCGACCACGGCTGCACCTGCCCGATCCTGTACCCGCTGGGTGATGTGCACGCGATGATCGACACCTTCGCCCCGGCGTGACCTGTCGGGCGTTCGGTCAAGTTGGCGTTGGGTCGGGCTGGCGACCTGCGTCAGCGCCGAGTTGCGCGGGGCTCGGTCAAGTTGGCGTTGGGTCGGGCTTACGGCCTGCGTCAGCGCCGACTTGGGCGGGGCTCGGTCAAGTTGGCGTTGGGTCGGGCTTACGGCCTGCGTCAGCGCCGAGTTGCGCGGGGCTCGGTCAAGTTGGCGTTGGGTCGGGCTGGTGGCCCGCGTGAACGCCGAGTTGCACAGCCTCGGCGGGCTTCGTCGGACGGCGCGGGGCAACTACGCTGCCGACCATGGGTCAACTGATCGCCGTCACCGAGAAGCCGAGCCCGCAGGCGGGTATGCGTCGCTACGAGGCCAACCGCAACCTCACCGGCATGGGCCACGAGGTGTTCGCCTCGGCAGCCGAGGCGATCGGGCCGCGGCCCGCGGCCAAGCTGGCCCGCAACCTGCTCGCCACCGGCGAGGTGAGCGGTGTGCGCTTGTACGGCAACATGATCACCGTCGAGTTGAAGCCGGGCCGCAGCGGTGCCGGCCTCGATGCGGTCGTGCGCGACCTGTACCAGTACTGGAAGCCGGGCATGGAGATGCCCACCTTCGAAGATGTCGCGCCCGAGGTTGCGCCCGCCGCAGCCGCGCCCTCGGGTGATGGTGGCGGCGCTGGCGGGGCAGATGCCACCTACCTGGCTCGTGTGCCGGCCGTGTTGGTGGAGCGCAGCCGCGCCGCGCTGGCGAAGTGGAAGGCCGCGCAATGACAAGTCGGCGCTGAGTCGGGCACACGCCCGGCCCGAACGCCAACTTGGGCAGCGTGTACGACAAGTCGGCGATGAGTCGGGCACACGCCCGGCCCGAACGCCGACTTGAGCCGACCGGGTGGTCCGGTGGCGCCGCTGGACATACGAACAGGCGTTCGATAGTCTGGCTGGGTGGCTCGTGGGGTGCTCGTTGACAATCTGAACGCACTTGACGCCCTCGTGGAGAAGGGCGTGGTGGCGCGCAGCGAATGGGGGGTCGCCGCTCGCGAGCGCACCCTGACGGTGCTGCCCGAACTGGCCGAGGTGCTGCCCAACGGGGCGTTGCAGCGCGGCAGTGTGGTGGCCTGTGGGGGATTGGCCGGGGTGGCACTGACCCTGGCGCTGGCCGCCGGGGCGTCGCAGCAGGGGGCATGGGTGGGGGTGGCCGGTCTGCCCGGACTGGTGG
>CAUJEE010000086.1 GCA_963169215.1 Actinomycetota bacterium | reverse complement strand
GGGCGAGATGGGTCTCACAGAGGCGCTGACCCCTTACCACCGTTACCACGGGTTGCGCGCCACCGGCATGGGACGCGCGCTCGAGCTGGAGTGGCCCAGCCACCCCAAGTTCCCCCAGCACGGATACGTGGTGCGCCGCCGCGACCTCGACCTGATGGTGGCCCGCAACGCGCAAGCGGCGGGGGCCACGCTGTTGGAGGGGCACGAGGCCGTGCAGCCGATCCTCGAGCGGGGGTTCGTGCGCGGGGCGACGGTGCAGACCAAAGCGGGTGGCACCACCGACATCCACGCCCGCTACGTGGTGGTGGCCGACGGCGCGAACAGCCGCTTCGGGCGCGCGCTGGGCACTTTCCGCACTCGCGAGTGGCCGTACGGGACGGCGATCCGCACCTACTGGCAGACGCCGCGTCATGCCGAGCCGTGGATCGAGTCGGCGCTCGACGTGAAGGATCGCAACGGCAACCCGATGCCCGGTTATGGCTGGATCTTCCCCGTCGGCGACGGCTCGGTGAACATCGGTGTCGGTCTGCTGTCGACGTTCCGCGATTTCAAGAGCGTGAACACCACCCACCTGCTCGATGCCTACGCCCACCAGGTGGCCGAACGTTGGGAGATCGACCCCGGCCGCCCCGACGCCAAGGCGAAGAGCGGCCGTATCCCGATGGGCGGGTCTGTAGGCCCCAACGCCGGGCCGAGCTTTCTCGTCATCGGCGATGCGGCGGGCAGCGTCAACCCGTTCAACGGTGAGGGCATCGACTACGCCTACGAGACCGCCCGCCTCGCGGCCGACGTGCTGCACGAGGCACTGGCCAGCAACGACCCCACCGCCCTGCAGCAGTACCCACGCCTGATCGACGCCGAATACGGCGAGTACTTCAAGGTCGCCCGCCTGTTCGCGCGGGTGATCGGAAGACCGCTGCTGATGCGCGAACTCACTCGCGCGGGCATGCACAGCCGCACGCTGATGGAGTGGGTGCTGCGCATCATGGCCAACCTGCTGCGCGAAGACGAGCTGGGTCCGGCCGAGGCGGCCTACAAGGCGGCCGCCAGGCTGGTGAAGCTGGCCCCCAACGCCTGACGCGAGCGCGCCTCGCCGGGCGCGCTACAACGTGGCGAGCAGCGCCGCAGGGGCGACGCGGAGCGCGTCGGTGGCCTCCGACGTGGGCAGCAGGTCGCATGCCGCTTCCGCCCGCCGGCACCAGTCGTGGGCGACGGTGAGCGCGGCCTGCACGCCACCGTTGCTGCGCACGATGCCCAGCGCCTTCTCGCGCTCGGCCGCGTCGAGCGGCTTGCCGAGCAGGTGCGACAGCTCGACTGCCGCCACCCCACCGGCTTGCAGCGTGCGCAGCACGGGCAGCGTGTACACGCCCTGCATCATGTCGTGCCCGGCCGGCTTGCCCAGTTGCTCGTCGGTGGCGGTGATGTCGAGCAGGTCGTCGAAGATCTGGAACACCATGCCGAACGCCTCGCCGTACTCGGTGAGCGCGTCGATCAGTGGGCGCTCGAGGTGGGCGACGAGGCCGCCGATGCGCGCCGCCGTCGCGTAGAGCGAGGCCGTCTTGCCGCTGATGCTGCTGAGATAGCTGGCCTCGGGGCGGGCCGCGTTGTAGGTGTGGCGAAGCTCCTCGATCTGCCCCTCGCACAGCCGGCCGATGGTGCGGGCCAGCAGCCCGGCCACCTCCGTGCCCAGTGAGGCGGCGATCTCCGAGGCCCGCGAGAGCAGGAAGTCACCGGCGAGGATTGCCTGCAGGTTGCCCCAGCGGGCGTTCACCGTGTCGACGCCGCGGCGGGTGGAGGCCTCGTCCATCACGTCGTCGTGGTAGAGCGACCCGGTCTGCACCAGTTCGCAGGCGATTCCGCCCTGCACCGAGCGCTCGTGCAGATCGGCGTCGCCGTTGCCCGCCACCTGCGCGGCCACCACCGTGAGCACCGGGCGCAGCCGCTTGCCACCGGCAACGATGAGGTGTGACGCGATCTCGTCGAGGTACGGGTCGGATGTGCGCACCGACTCCTTCAGCGCGGCCTCTATCCGCGCCAGATCCGCATCGTGGGTGGGCAACCCGAAGATCGGCGCGGACGGCACGCAGCCAGGCTACGCCACCGTGCCTCAGCCCCCAACGGCCCGCGTCCGCGCGCCGTTCACCCGCGCGCCGCGCGCAGCGAGGGCCGGTACACTTCCCCCATGTTCGAACGCTTCACCGATCGTGCTCGTCGGGTCGTCGTGCTGGCGCAGGAAGAAGCCCGCCTGCTGAACCACAGCTACATCGGCACCGAGCACATCCTCCTCGGCCTGATCCACGAGGGCGAGGGTGTCGCCGCGAAGGCGATGGAGTCGCTCGGCATCTCGCTCGAGGCCGTGCGCAGCCAGGTGGAGGAGATCATCGGTCAGGGCGGTTCGTCACCCTCGGGCCACATCCCGTTCACCCCGCGCGCGAAGAAGGTGCTCGAGCTGTCGCTGCGTGAGGCATTGCAGTTGGGCCACAACTACATCGGTACCGAGCACATCCTTCTCGGCCTCATTCGCGAGGGCGAGGGCGTCGCCGCGCAGGTGCTGGTGAAGCTCGGCGCCGACCTCAGCCGCGTGCGCCAGCAGGTGATCCAACTGCTGTCGGGCTACCAGGGCGGGCAGGGCAAGGGCGAACCGCCCGCCGCGGGCAGCGCAAGCTCGGGACAGAAGGAGGAGCCGGGCGAGAAGGGCAGCAGCCAGATCCTCGACCAGTTCGGACGCAACCTCACCCAGCTTGCCCGGGAGAAGAAGCTCGACCCGGTCATCGGCCGCTCGCGCGAGCTCGAACGGGTGATGCAGATCCTCAGTCGACGCACCAAGAACAACCCGGTGCTGATCGGTGAGCCAGGCGTCGGCAAGACCGCCATCGTCGAAGGTCTCGCGCAGAAGATCGTCAACAACGACATCCCCGACACGCTGCGCAACAAGCAGCTCTACACCCTCGATCTCGGCGCGCTGGTGGCCGGCAGCCGTTACCGCGGCGATTTCGAGGAGCGGCTGAAGAAAGTGCTCAAAGAGATCCGCACCCGTGGCGACATCATCTTGTTCATCGACGAGATCCACACCCTCGTCGGTGCCGGCGCGGCCGAGGGCGCGATCGACGCGGCCAGCATCCTGAAGCCGATGCTCGCCCGCGGCGAACTACAGACCATCGGCGCCACCACCCTCGACGAGTATCGCAAGCACCTCGAGAAGGACGCCGCCCTCGAGCGTCGCTTCCAGCCGGTGAAGGTGGAAGAGCCCACGCTGGCGCACACCATCGAGATCCTGAAGGGCGTGCGTGAGAAGTACGAGGCCCACCACCGGGTGACCATCACCGACCAGGCGATCGTCGCCGCCGCCAATCTGGCCGACCGCTACAACAGCGACCGCCACCTGCCCGACAAGGCGATCGACCTGATCGACGAGGCCGGCAGCCGTCTGCGCATCAAGCGGATGAGCACCCCGCCCGACCTGAAGGAGTTGGAAGGCAAGCTCACCGAGGTGCAGGAGGCCAAGAAGCGCGCCGTCGAGGAGCAGCACTTCGAAGAGGCGGGGCGCCTGCGCGACCAGGAGCGCAGCCTGCTGGAGGAGAAGGCCGCCAAGGAGGCCGAGGTGAAGGCCTCCGGCGTCGACCTGTTCGACGAGGTCGACGAGGAGGCGATCGCCGAGGTGCTGAGCATCTGGACCGGCATCCCGGTGTACAAGCTCACCGAAGAGGAGACGCAGAAGCTGCTCCACATGGAGGACGAGCTGCACAAGCGCATCATCGGCCAGCACGACGCGATCATCGCCGTCAGCCAGAGTGTGCGCCGCACACGCGCCGGGCTGAAGGATCCCAAGCGGCCGAGCGGCTCGTTCATCTTCCTCGGGCCCACCGGCGTGGGCAAGACCGAACTGGCCAAGACCCTGGCCGAGTTCCTGTTCGGTGACGAGCAGTCGCTGATCTCGCTCGACATGAGCGAGTACATGGAGAAGCACACCGTCAGCCGCCTTGTCGGGTCGCCCCCCGGCTACGTCGGCTACGAAGAGGGTGGTCAGCTCACCGAGGCCGTGCGCCGCAAGCCGTTCAGCGTGGTGCTCTTCGACGAGATCGAAAAGGCCCACCCCGACGTGTTCAACACGCTGCTGCAGATCCTCGAGGAGGGGCGCCTCACCGACAGCCAGGGGCGCACCGTCGACTTCCGCAACACGGTGCTGATCATGACCAGCAACCTCGGTTCGGCCGACCTGCGCAAGGCCAACATCGGCTTCACCAAGGGTGATTCGGCGATGAGCTATCAGCGCATGAAGGACAAGGTCACCGACGCGCTGAAGACCCACTTCCGGCCCGAGTTCCTCAACCGCGTCGACGAGATCATCGTCTTCCACGAGCTTGCTCGCGACGAGGTGATGCACATGGTCGACCTGATGACCAAGCGTCTCACCACCCAACTCGAGGGCCAAGGGTTGGGCATCGAGCTGACCCAGTCGGCCAAGGAGCTACTCGCCGAGAAGGGCTACGACCCACAACTCGGCGCCCGCCCCCTGCGTCGCGCCATCCAGCGGCTGGTGGAGGACGTGCTCAGCGAGAAGATCCTGTACAAGGAGTTCCACGCCGGCGACATCATCGTCGTCGACACCGAGGACGACCCCGATCGCCCGGGCGAGCGGCGGCTGGCGTTCAGCTCCGTCGAGGGCTTCCAGCCGACGGCATTGGTCGAGCCGGCTGCCACGACGGAGTAACCTGCGGCGCATGAGCGCCGTCTCCCTCGACATCACCTACACCACCCCGCGCAACCGCCTCACCAACGCGTTCCGTGTCATCTGGGCCATCCCGCACCTGATCATCGTCAACGCCATCAGCCGCCTGGCACAGGTGTTGTCGGTGGTGCAGTGGTTCATCGTCGTCTTCACCGGCAAGCGCCACCGCGGGCTGTGGGATCTCACCCGCGGCTGTCTCGACTGGGAAGTGCGGGCCTACGCCTACGCAACGATGATGTACGACACCTACCCCAACTTCGGGTTCGAGAAGAAGGACGAGCCGGTCGAGTTCGTGCTCGACTGGGACGAGGCGCCGGCCAACCGGCTGAGCGTCGCCCTGCGCATCATCTACGCCATTCCCGCTCTGTTGCTCACCATCGTGGTGTACATCGGAGCGCTGTTCGTGATCATCGCCACCTGGTTCGCGATCCTCTTCACCGGCAGCCAGCCACGGGGCATGTTCGATTTCCTGCTCAAGGCCGAGCGACTCGGCGCCCGCTTGAGTGCCTATCTGTACCTGCTCACCGACACGTACCCCAAGTACGCCTGAACGGCTGCCACAATGGGGCGATGCGCCGCGCCCTGTTGCTGATCACCGCTGCCTTCTCGCTGGCGGCGTGCAAGGTCGACGCGACCGTGGAAGTCGCCATGCGGCCCGACGGGTCGGGCACGGTGGTTCTCACCGTTGTCGCCGACCAGGAGTTGGTGCAGAGCGCGCCCGACCTGGCCGCCGATCTGCGCTTCGACGATGCCGAGGCAGCCGGGTGGGTGGTGGAAGGACCCGTCGACACCGACGTCGGCGGGCTGCAGGTGGTGCTGCGCCACGAATTCGCCAGCGTCGAGGAGGCGACCGCGCTGTTGCGCAGCCTCAACGGCAGCAGCGGACCGCTGCGCGATGTGACGATCACGCGCAACGTCACCGACGAGGAGGTGACCACCGTGCTCAGCGGCGCGTTGCGCGTCGACGGTGGCCTCGGCGCCTTCGCCGACCCCGACGTGCTCGCCGCCGTCGGTGGGGTGCCCTATGCCGACGCGATCGCCGACGCCGGGCTGACCCCCAACGACGCGATCACCTTCCGGCTCACAGCCGACCTACCCGGTGAGGCGACCAGCGTGGGTGCAGGGACGCTCGTCGACGAGTCCGCCGACGCGCTCACCTGGACGGTGCCGATGGATGGCACCTCGGTCGCCCTCTCCAGCGTCTTCGTGGTGCCCCAGGGCCGCCCGTCGAGCGCGTGGGGCACCGTCGCCAAGGTGGCTCTGGGAGTGCTGGTGTTGTGGTGCCTGCTCGCCGGCGGGTTCATCCTGTTCGTGGTGAACGCCCGCCGTCAGCGCGCCGCGCAGCGCCGCCGCAGTTACCGCTGAGGAGCCGGCGGCGTCGCCGCCCGCCTATCTCTGCGACACCCCCCACATATCTTGCCTGTCATGGGTAAGTCACGTGTTGTCTACAGATGCTCCGACTGCGGCAGCGCCACACCCAAGTGGGGCGGGCGCTGCGGTGTGTGCTCGGCCTGGAACTCGCTGGTCGAAGAGCACGATGCACCTCCCCCGGCCATGCCCACCGGGCCCTCCTCGCCGGCGACCCCGATCAGCGAGGTCACCGAAGGGGGCGCCCGGCCGTGCCCGACCGGAATCGCGGAGATCGACCGGGTTCTCGGGGGTGGAGTTGTGCCCGGCTCGGTCACCCTGCTCGGTGGCGAGCCGGGCATCGGCAAGAGCACGCTGCTGTTGCAGTTGCTCGCCCGCTGGCCGGCGCGCACGCTGTACGTGAGCGCTGAGGAGAGCGCGCAGCAGGTGCGCCTGCGCGCCGAGCGGCTCGACGCCGTGCGCCCCGACCTGTGGCTGCTGGCCGAAACCTCGCTGCCCACGATCGTTGCCGCCATCGACGAGGTGCAGCCAACGCTGGTGGTGGTCGACAGCATCCAGACCATCGCCGACCCGGCCGTGCCGTCGGCTCCCGGCAGCGTGGCGCAGGTGCGCGCCTGCGCCCAGCGACTGGTCGCCGAGGCCAAGCGACGCGATCTGCCGGTGATGCTCGTCGGCCACGTCACCAAGGACGGCGGGCTGGCCGGGCCACGGGCGCTCGAACACGTCGTCGACACCGTGCTCGCCTTCGAGGGCGACCGCCATCACGCGCTACGCCTGTTGCGCGCCGCCAAGCACCGCTTCGGGGCTACCGACGAACTCGGCGTGTTCGAGATGCGCGGCGACGGGTTGGTCGGTGTGCCCGACGCGAGCAGCCTGTTCTTGGCCGACCGACGCGCCGGCGTGGCCGGCTCGGCGGTGGTGCCCACGCTCGACGGGCAACGGCCACTGCTGGTAGAGGTGCAAGCCCTCACCAACCCCACCGCGGCCAGCGGCGTGCCTCCGCGGCGCAGCGCGCAGGGCATCGACGGCGGTCGCTTGGCACTGCTGCTGGCTGTGCTCGAACGCCGGGCGCGAGTCGCCACCGGCAACGTGGAGGTATTCGCCTCGGCGGTGGGCGGGGTGCGGCTCACCGAGCCAGGGGCCGATCTCGCACTCTGTCTCGCCGTCGTCAGTGCGCTGGCCGACGTGCCGCTCGCGGCAGGGTTGGTGGTGGTCGGCGAGGTCGGCCTGGCCGGCGAGGTGCGTCAGGCCGCGCACATCGGCCGGCGTCTGGCCGAGGCGGCGCGCATGGGGTTCACCCAGGCACTGGTGCCGGCCAATTCGCCGCTGGGCGACTGCGGGCTCGAACTGGTGCGCGTCGGGTCGGTGCCCGAGGCGCTGGTGGCCGCGCTGGGCGACGGTGTCAGGTGAGGAAATAGCGGGTCTTCACGCCCGGCTGGGGCCCCTCATGGCGCACCAGGCCATCGCCGACCAATTTGATCATGTGTGCCAGCACGCTGCGCGCCGCCGCCCGGTAGAGCTTGGGGTTGACGTCGACATAGAGCCGGATGACGATGTCGGGGATCAGCGTCAGGCCGTCGGCCAGCGCGGCGAGAATGTTGCGCTCGCGGTCGAGGCGGTGGGCGATGTAGGCGTCGACGAACGGCACCGGCTCGGGGACCGGTGAGCCGTGAGTGGGGTACAGCGCGGCCGGGGCTAGTTCACGCACCTTGGCCAGCGAAGCCAGGTAGTCGCGCATGTTGCCGTCGGGGGGCGTGATCACCGAGGTGCTCCACCCCATGATGTGATCGCCGCTGAACAGCAACTGCTGCTCGCGCAGGTAGTAGCAGGTGTGGTTGCTGGTGTGGCCGGGGGTGTGCAGCGCGCTGATCGTCCAGCCCTCGCCGCGAGCGGCGATGTCGCCGTCGACGACGGTGATATCGGGCCGGAAGTCGCGGTCGTGCCCCTCCTCGGTCGCCCCGTCGGCCACCGCCTCCGCGATCGCGGCCAGGTCTTCCGCGTCGAACTCGTACGGATCGGTGTCGTCCTCCACCCAATCGGGGTCGAACACGTGCGGCCCGTAGCACACCGTCGGCGCGCCGGTGCGCTCCTTCAGCCAGGTGGCCAGCGGCGAGTGGTCGGAGTGGCAGTGGGTGACGAGGATGGTGGTCACCGTCTCGCCTTCCAACGCAGCCTCCAGAGCAGCGCGGTGCGAGTTGAGCGTCGGGCCGGGATCGACGACCGCCACCTCGCCGCGACCGACGATGTAGGTGCCCGTCCCCCAGCCGCTGAACCGGCCCGGGTTGTGGGCGGTGACACGCCTCACCAGCGGCGCCACCTCCACCGCCTCGCCGTAGCGCGGATCGTGTTCGGTCACGTAGGGGATGGCCATCACACCAGCGCCCGCACGACGCCCACCGGCCGACCGTGTCCCATGATCTGTACCTCCATCTGTGGTGCCAGCGCGGCCACGTCGACGCCGAGGTGCTGCAGCGTGGCGAGCAATACCGCCGCTCGCGCGCGGTCGCCGCCATCGGCGATCTTGATCGCCACTGCCGTACCATCGGGCAGTGCGACGGCGAACACCCCTTCCGCCCCGTCCTTGGCGAGCAGACCGGGCAGGCCCGCCATCGCCAGCGTCACGTCGCGGCGGGCACCACCCACCAGTTGCGGGTGAGACGTCATCGCCGCGTACACCTCGTCACCGGCGCGGCCGGCGGCACCCGTGGCGATGGCGCGGAACGCCGTCGCGAGCTGCATCAGTTCGACCACATGGGCCGGCGCGCCACAGCCGTCGACGCCGATCGCCGCCGGGCTGCCGGCCACCTCGGCGAGGGTGGCGGTGATGGCGAGCTGCAAGGGGTGGCCGACGTCGAGGTAGTCGGGGTCGTGCGACCAACCGTTGTGCACGCAGGTCGCGAGCATCCCGGCATGTTTGCCACTGCAGTTCATCAGCAGCGCCGACGGGGCACCGCCGTGGCGCAGCACATCGTGTGCAGCAACTTGGTCGTAGGGCAGGGCGGCGGTGTTGCCCAGCGCCGCGGGGCCGAGACCCGCGGTGGCGAGGATGCGCTCCACACGCTTGATGTGTTCGGGCGTGCCGTCGTGGCTGGCGCACACCAACGCGAGGAGCTCGGGAGCAAGGTCGAGGCCGGCGCGCACCATCGCCAACGCCTGCACTGGCTTGCTCGCCGAGCGTGGGTAGATCAACGCGTGTGGATTGCCCACGCCGAAGGCGATTCCGCCCCCGGGAGCGAGCGCGACGACAGCGCCGAAGTGCACCGACTCGTCGAACCCGCTACGCGAGGTGACCGCCACTGGGGCGAAGTCTTCAGCCTTCGCCATCTGGCTCCTGGCGACTCGCCGTCTCCGCGGTGTCGTCGTCGCGGCCGAGCTTGCGCAGCCTGCGGCGTTGGCGCCTGGTGAGCTGGATGCGGGTGAGCGTCGAGTCGATCACCTCGTGCCTCGTGCCGGCTTGGCTGAGCAACGCTTGCATCATCGCCGCGCCGGGAATGGCCAGTATCGCCCCGATCGCGCCCAGCACGGCGGCACCGCCGATCGCCGACCCGAAGGCGATCGCCGGGTGCAGATCCATCGTGCGCGCGGTGATGCGCGGCAGGAACAGGTAGTTCTCCAACTGCTGATAGACGAGAACGAACACGAGCAGAATCAGTGCCTTGGCCGGCGAATCGACGAACGTGATCAGCACCGGCAGCGCGCCCGCGAGGTAGGTGCCCACCACCGGCAGGAACTGGCTGACCACCCCCACCCACAGCGCGAGCGCGATCGGCGCCGGGGCACCCACCGATTGCAGGACGATCCAGTGGAAGATCGCCGAAAAGCCCGCCAGCAACGCCCGGGAGTAGAGGTAGCCGCCGGTCTTCTCGATCGCCAGTTCCCACGCATCGAGCACTGTGCGCTGCTTGTCGGCATTGAGGCGGCTCAGGATCGATCGGCGCAGCTTGGGCGCGTCGGCCACCAGGTAGAAGGTGAACAGCAGAGCCGACAGTGCCTGCACCAGCAGCCCGAGGGCAGCGACAGACAGATCGACCACCCTGCCCTGCTGGCTGTCGATGAATCGTTGCACCGGTCCAGCTGGGTCGTTGATCGAGTCCTTCACCTCGGTGGCGTCGATGTGTGTGCCGAAGTTGCCGTTGAGGAAGCGCACGGTCCTGTCGACGTACTTCTCCGAGTTCTGCAGCAGGTCGGCGATCTGCTGGCCAACCATCGCGCCGATGGCGACGAGGAAGGCGAGGAAGGCGATCAGCACACCGAGCAGGATCACCCCGGTGGCCGTACCCCGCTTCCAACCGCGGCGGGCGAGGCGATTGACCCCCGGCTCGATCGCCAACGACAAGAACAGCGACACGAGCAGCAGCATGAACAGGCCGTGCAGGCCGGCCCACAGCTCGCGCACGGCCAGCGCGACGATGGCGCCCAGCCAGAAGATGAGCACGGCCTTCCACACCCAGCGCGGCATGCGGTCGTAGGGCGAAGGCGACGCGTCGTCCGACATCACTGCCGAGCGTAGTGAGCCGCGGCGGCGGCGAGCGCGCACGCCATGTCGCCACGTTCGCCCACCTGCACCCGCGCCAGTCCGAGCCAGGTCGCCAGCGAGGCCAGTTCGGGGGCGAGTGCATCGGCCAGTTGGGCGACATCTACTCCCGGCTCGGTGAACGCGCCGGGCACCAGCAACACCCCCTCACCACCATCGGCGGCGCGATCGGCCTTCAGGTCGAGGCGCCCGGCGAGGCGGTCGCCCCACAGTACGGGCAGCACGTAGTAGCCGAACTTGCGCCGTGGCGCGGGCGTGTAGATCTCGATCCGATAGTGGAACCCGAACAGGCGCTCGTTGCGGTCGCGGTGCCAACAAACCGGGTCGAACGGGCTCAAGAGCGCGCAGGCATCGACCCGCCGCGGCAGGCGGGCGTCGGGGTGCAAGTAGGCCGGCTTGGTCCAGCCCTCCACCTGCACCTCCAGCAGGCTGCCGTCGGCCACCAGCTCGCGCACCAGCGGTCGGCACGGCTCGTTCTTCTGCCGGTGGTAGTCGGTGAGGTCTTCCAGCGTGCCCACGCCGTGGTGACGCGCAGCGAGCAAGAGCAGCTCACGCCGCGCCGCCGGCTCGTCGGGCGTCGGGCGCGTCAGCACGGACGCAGGTAACAGCCGCTCGGTGAGGTCGTAGACGCGGGCGAAGTCACTGGCCCGCCGCCGGGCGCTGATCGTGCCCTTCCAGAAGAGGTGCTCGAGGGCCACTTTGCCGTCGTCCCAGTCCCACCACTGGCCCTTCTTGCCCACCCGCTCGCGCAGGTCGCCTGCGGTCAGAGGGCCTTCGCGCTCGATGCGCCGCAGCACGTCGTCGACGAAGCCGGGTCGACGCTGGTGCAGGTCCCAGTAGCGCGACCACTTGTGGTCGCGAGCCATCTGCCAGCGGTGCAGGTGGTGGTGCGCCGATGGCACGTGCGAGGCCTCGTGCACCCAATACTCGAACAGTTCGCCGTCGGCAGTGGCTGCCGGGATCAGGTCGCGTGGGTGCGGACCGAGGCGGGCGAACAGCGGCAGCTCCTGGCTGCGCACGAGCACGTTCACCGAGTCGATCTGGATGACGCCCATGCGGTCGATCACCCGTCGCAGGTGGCGACGGTCGACCCGACCTGTCGGTCGCTGGTCACAGAAGCCCTGTGCCGCGAGCGCGACACGCCGCGCCTGGTGCAGGGAGAGCCGCTCGACGGCCACAGTGCTCGTCGGCCGCTGACGGTCAGTCGGCGACGGTGATGGTGACCGACTCGATCACCACCGGAGTGGTGGGCCGGTCGCTGCGATCGGTCTCGACCCGCTGCATCGCGTCGACGATCTCCAAACCCTTCACCACCTGGCCAAAGTGGTTGTACTGCGGCGGCAGGCTCACACCGTTCGGCCCACTGATGAGGAAGAACTGGCTGCCGTTGGTGTTCGGCCCGGCATTGGCCATTGCCAGCGAGCCGAGTTGGTAGCGCTGCTTCACCGGCTCGTCGGCGAAGCGATAGCCGGGACCGCCGCGGCCGGTGCCAGTGGGGTCGCCACCCTGGCACATGAAGCCGTTGATGATGCGGTGGAAGGTGACGCCCTCGTAGTAGTGGTAGCCGGCGAGGAAGACGAAGTTGTTCACCGTCAGCGGGGCGTTGATCGCGTCGAGCGCGATCACCAACGTGCCCATGCTGGTGTTCATCGTCGCCGTGTAGCGCTTGGCCGGGTCGATGCCCATCGCCGGCGCCTGGTCGAATTGCTGCACAGCGGGAGCGGAACCATCAAGGGCAGGAAAGGGATGAGCCATGCCCGCCAGGCTACCCCTCGGTTTCTGGGAAGGATCCTTCCCCAGGCGGCTTCGGGCAGCCCCAGTTGCGGATTCCGGGAACGGGGCTGACCAGTTCGGATGGTCAGGCGGCGTCGATCAGGTGCGCGGCGAGGTCGAGCAGCATTCGCACCGGAATCGTGGTCGGTACGCGATCGCGCAGCACAGGGCGCAGGTCGAACAGATCGCGCGGTCGGTGCACGACGACGCCGGGTATCACCACACAGCGCGCCCGGCTGGGAAGGATCACCTCGACCGGATCGTCGTCGGGTCGCTCAATGCCCCACAGCGCGGCCGATGTGCGATGCGACGCCAGAGCGCCGTCGCCGACACTCCACGAGGCGGCAAGGGCGCGCTGGGCGAGCGTGCCCGGCGCGCCCGGGAGGGCGGCGACGTTTGGATGCAGGGGCACGAGAAGCCCGCTGTCGATGGCCCGGTACCACGCCGACTTGGATATCCCCAGACGCTGGGCATCACTACGACGCACCACACCGTGGTGCCGGAGGGCAAAGGGTTGCAGTTGGCGAAGGTCCACGCCCCCACTGGGTACGGCGAACCTCGGCGACCGGCAAAGCGACCCATCAGGCGGCAGCAAATGGGAAGGCCTGGTCCCGGAGTGCGGGACCAGGCCTTTCCAGAAGCCCGATCGGGAAGATCGCTTCCCAGAATCCGGCGGGCTGACCGCGGGGGTCAGCCGTTGGAGGTGTTGTAGCTGGAGATCAGGTTGTTGGCCTGTTCGGCCGCCTCGTCGAGCGACTGTTTGACGTCGGCACCTTCGAAGATGCGGGCGATGGCGTCGGCGAGCACCACGCGCATCTCGCTGAGCGGGCCTACCACCGGACCAGCGGAGGTGAGTGCGTCGGGCGAGGCCTCGAGCTGGTCGAAGGCGACCCTGAACCGTGGGTCGGTGGCCAACGTGGTCTTGTGCGGCTCGACATCGACGGCATCGGTGCGCACAGGGACATAGCCGGTGTCAGTCGCCCACTGGCTCTGCGTCTCGGCGCTCACCAAGAAGGTGAGGAAGTCCCAGGTGGCAGCGATGCGCACCGGGTCGCCGGAGTCGACCGGCCACAGCGAGGCACCACCGATGAGCGCACCGGGGGCACCGTCGGGTCCGGGCATCACACCGATGCCCAGATCAGGGTCGGTGAGCTGCGGGAAGATGCCCGTGGCGAGCACGTCGAGTGCACCACGCAGTGCGGCCGAGGTGTGAATCGTCATCGCCGCCGGCGCCTCGGCGTCGGCCAGCTTCAGCAGGTCGTCCTGCCCGCTCTCGTTGCTGCCAACGCTGA
The DNA here is from genome assembly GCA_963169215.1 of Actinomycetota bacterium. Classification (GTDB taxonomy): domain Bacteria; phylum Actinomycetota; class Acidimicrobiia; order Acidimicrobiales; family Ilumatobacteraceae; genus UBA668. The sequence continues at coordinate 9,654 of CAUJEE010000086.1, read as the reverse complement.
CGGCCAGGTTGTCGTTGATCATGTCCTGCAAGAAGGTGAGCAGCTCAACACCGAGGTCGTTGTTGTAGAGCACCTTGCTGGCCCGGTTGGTGCGGCCGTTGTCGCCGTCGACGTAGTACTCCTGCGCCTTGGCGAACCACTGCTCGATGTACCAGCCGCCGCCACCGTCGAAGTTCGAGTCGAGCGCAAGGCCGTACTTGACAACCCCCGAGTCGACCAGCGTCTGGCTCATCTCGCGCAGTTCTTCGAGCGACACGGGCGGCTTGTCGGGGTCGAGCCCAGCGGCGGCGAAGGCCTTCTTGCTGTAGTACAGCACCGGGTTTGAAATGTTGAACGGCATGCCCCACTGGACGCCCTGGGTGGAATAGGCGCTGAGCGCGGTGGGCAAGAAGGCCGAGGTGTCGAAGCCCGACGAGTCGATGCACTTACCGACCGGCACGGTGCTCTCCGAGTCGACCATCGCCTGCACCATGTACTCGGGCATCTGCACCAGGTCGGGACGGCTGTCCTGCGAGGCGCGTTGGTAGTTGTTGGCGGTGCCCTCGTAGGTGTCGTTCACCAACGACACCTTCACCTTCGCCTGGCTGGCGTTGTACTCGTCGGTGAGCGCCTGGAGCGCCTCGGCCAGTGGGCCGCTCATGCCCGTCCAGAAGGTGAGCTCGACAGTGCCGGTGGCCGACTCGAGCGCGTCGGTTGGGCAGTCGGGCAGCAGGTCGGGAGCGACAGTGGTGGTGGGCGCGAGCGTCTGCCCGGGCTCGGTGGTGGTGGTCGTGCCGTCGTCGTCACCGCTCTCGGTGATGTCGCCGCCGCCGCTGCAAGCGGCGACGAGCAAGCCGACGACGGCGAAGGCCGCTACGCGGCGGGAAGTGGTGCGAGCGCGCATCAGCCCTTCACCGCCCCTGCGGTGAGACCGCGGACTAGCTGGCGCTGGAATATCACCAGCATGACGAAGATGGGTACCGCTGCCACGACGAGTCCTCCTGTGATCAGGTTGAGTTTGCTGATGTCGTTCGGTGTCTTGAGGTGCTCAAGGCCGATCTGAATCGTGCGATGGTCCTCGTCGGTGATCACTTGCGAGGGCCACAGGTAAGCGTTCCACGTCCCGAGGAACACGAACAAACCCAGGGCCCCGAGCGTGGGTCGGCTGAGCGGGGTGGCGACGCTCCACAAGAAGCGCCAGTGCCCCAGCCCGTCGAGCGCGGCCGCCTCGCGCAGTTCGCCCGGCACCTGCAAGAACACCTGGCGCACGAGGAACACACCGAACATGCTGGCCAGCGACGGCACGATCAGACCCTGGTAGGTGTTCACCCAGCCGAGCGAATCGGCGGTGTTGTAGTTGATCAACACCGTCACCTCCGCGGGCACCAGCATCGTCGCGAGGAACATCGCGAACACGACCTTCTTCAACGGAAAGTCGAGGAAGGCGAAGGCGTAGGCCGAGAGCAGGCTGGTGAGGATGACGCCGCAGGTGACGGCCACCGCGACCAACAGGCTGTTGAGCAGCAACCGATCGAGCTTGCCGATCGTCCACGCGCTGCGGATGGTGTCGAAGGTGAGGTCGACGGGCAGCAGCGAGCGTGGATGGTCGAACGAGTCGGGTCCCGACTTCAGCGCCTGCAACAGCACGGCGTAGATCGGGAACAGCACGATCACCGAGACGACGGCCAACAGTGCGTAGCGCCCTGCCTTGCGCGCCCCGTGCACGGCGTCAGCTGCCATAGTGCACCCGCTTGCCGAAGCCACGGAACTGCACCGCCGCGAACACCCCACTGAGCAGGAACAGCAGCGTCGCCGCCGCCGACTTGAGCCCGATGTCGTTGCGGATCAGCGAGTTCTCGCCATAGATCAGGTAGGGGATGTTGGTGGTGGCCTTCGTCGTCTGTGGTCCGCCGCCGGTGAGCAGCGCGATCTCGCCGTAGGTCTGCAACGCACGGGTGGTGAGCACCACCATCAAGAACAACAGGGTGGGCGAGATCATCGGCAGGGTCACATGCCAGAAGCGGCGGAAGCTACCAGCGCCGTCGACGAGCGCACTCTCGTGGAGTTCACGCGGCACGCTCTGCAGAGCCGCGGTGACGACGATGAACGAAAAGCCGAGGCCTGCCCACACGCTGCTGATCGCCACCGCCGGCAGCGCAGTGTCGTTGCCGTTGAGCCACCCGGGCTCCTTCAGGCTGGGGAACACACCGCTGAGTTGATCGGCGAGCACACCGATCTGCGGCTGCAACAGCACGAACCACACCAGGCTGGCGACCGCCACGCTGGTGGCGACAGTGCTGGAGAAGATCACGCGGAACACACCGATGCCGCGGATGTGCTTGTCGGCCAGCATCGCCAGCGCGAGGCCGAGCACCAGGCCGGTGGGCACGGTGAAGACGGCGAACTTCACCGACACCAACAGCGCGTCCTGGAACTGGTCGCTCTGGAAGACGCGGCTGAACTGCCCCCAGCCGACGTCGCGGCACTCGGTGAGCGTGCGGTTGCATTGCTTGTGCCCGTAGTCGACCGCCCGCACCAGCGGGTAGATGGTCCACACGGCCAGCAACCCCGCCGACGGCACCAGCATCAGCACCGCCCAGGGGATGTCGCGGAGCCGACGGCGGTTCACGGCAGTCGCATTCCGCTCGTCGCGTCGAAGCGATGCATGTCGGCCGGCCGCACCTCGAAGCGCACCGAGTCGCCGACGACGGGCACGTCCGGCCCGGGGGCGAGCCGCGACACCAGTCGCCCGGCAGTCTCCGACTCGGCCAGCACCAGCACCTCGTGGCCGAGGTGCTCGATCTGGTGCACCCGCGCCGTCACCGCCCCGTCGGCCGCGGGCAGCAGGTGTTCGGGTCGCACACCGACGCGCACACCCTCGCCACCCAGCAGCCCCGCGGGCAGCAGGTTCATCGGCGGGGTGCCGATGAACTGGGCCACGAACACGCTGGCCGGGTGGTCGTACACCTCCTGCGGGGTGCCCACCTGCTCGAGCCGGCCCTGGTTGAGCACGGCCACCCGCGAGGCCATGGTCATCGCCTCCACCTGGTCGTGGGTGACGTAGATGAACGTGCTGTCGAGACGGCGGTGCAGATCGACCAGTTCGGTGCGGGTGTCGCCACGCAACTTGGCGTCGAGGTTGCTCAACGGCTCGTCCATCAAGAACACCGCCGGGCGGCGCACGATGGCCCGAGCCAGCGCGACGCGCTGGCGTTGGCCACCGCTCAGCTGCCCCGGCTTGCGGCGCATGTGGTCGGCCAGCCCCAGCGCCTCCGCGGCGCGATGGGCCTCGGCGGTGCGCTCGGCCTTGGGCACACGGCGCACCTTGAGCGGGAACTCGATGTTGGCCCGCACGGTCTTGTGCGGGTAGAGCGCATAGCTCTGGAACACCATCGCGATGTCGCGATCCTTGGGGGCGACATCGTTCACCATCTGCTCGCCGATGAACACCTCGCCAGAGGTGGGATCTTCCAGCCCGGCCACCATGCGCAACAGGGTGCTCTTGCCGCAGCCCGACGGGCCGAGCAGCACCATGAACTCGTGATCGGCGACGTCGAGATCGACGTTGTCGACCGCGGTCACCTGATCCTCTCCCTCGTCGAACTTCTTGGTGACACCTGACAGCCGTACGCCTGACACGCGGCGCACACTATCCTCGGCGGACATGGCCCAAGCGCAGCAGACCGCCGACACGACCGCCGGCGACCCCATCGGTGGCGAATCGGCCCTCGACGAATCGGTAGCCGGCGACGAATCGGCCACCGGTGAGTCGGCCGGGCTCGACCTCGACGCGATCGAGCGCGACCTGGCCGGGGTGGAAGTGGCCCTCACCCGCCTCGACGCGGGCAGCTACTGGACCGACGAGGTCACCGGTGCCGAACTGCCGGCAACCCTGCTCGAACAGCACCCGACGGCCCGCCGCGCCGAGTAGTCGCGTGCACGACGGCACTCCCGACGGCGCCAACTACGGCATCACCGATCGCGGCACCTCCGACGGCCCTCCTCGCAGCCGTGGCCACGACAGCATCGATCGCGGCATCACTGCCACCGCCGTGGCCTTCGGTCAGTACCGCTGGGCCGCGCAGCAGTTGGCGGAGATGCTCGGCAAGTGGGCCACCGAGCACCCCCAGCCGCACACCTCGGCGCTGCTCGCGACGCACGGCCACCAGCACGCCGAGCACGCAGCAACCTTCGCGGCGCGGGTGCCGTGCGTCGGTGGCCTCGACGTCGACCGTGTCACCGCTCCGCTGGCGGAGGTGGCACACCTGCTCGATCGGGCGCGGTCGGCCGCCGACACGGCGGCGTTCTTGCGCAGCGTGTATGGGGAGGTGCTGCCCGCCCTGGAGGACGTCTACCGGCGCCACCTGGCCGCCACCGACCCCCGCGTCGACGGGCCCACCGCTCGTGTTCTCACCCTGGCCGAGCGTGACCTGGCCGACCAGCAAGCGGCCGCCACGGTGGTGCTGACCCCTTGATCGACGCTTGTGAATGTGAGAACGCGGGTGGAGGGACTTGACGTGCTGGATATCGTGACCAGAATCGTCGGGTAGGTCACCTGGCTCACGCCGTTCACCTTCGAGGGAGATTTCGTGGCGAAAGATCGCGTGGAACGGGACGAGGAAGACCTCGTACGCCTCTATCTCACCGACATCGGTCAGTACACGTTGCTCACCAAGGACGACGAGGTACGCCTGGCCAAGCTGATCGAGAGCGGCAAGGAAGCCATCGCCCAACTCGACAACGCCAAGGAGCTCACCGCGGCGCGCAAGCGCGAACTGCGCCGCGCAGCCCGTGAGGGCGAGGAGGCCGAGCGCGCCTTCGTGCAGTCGAACCTGCGGCTGGTGGTGTCGATCGCCAAGAAGTACCAGGCCAGCGGCCTGCCCCTGCTCGACCTGATCCAGGAGGGCAACCTCGGGCTGATGCACGCGGTCGAGAAGTTCGACTGGCGCAAGGGCTTCAAGTTCTCCACCTATGCCACCTGGTGGATTCGCCAGGCGATCACCCGCGGCATCGCCAACACCGGGCGCACCATCCGCCTGCCGGTGCACGCCGGTGACACCCTCGCCCGCCTGCAGAAGGCGCGCAGCCGGCTCGAGCTGAAGCTCGGTCGGCCGGCCACGCTCAGCGAGTTGGCCAAGGAAGTGGAGATGCCCGAGGACAAGGTCACCGAGGCGCTGCGCTTCGCGGCCGAACCGTTGTCGCTCAGTGAGCCGCTACGCGAGGACGGCGATGCCGAACTGGGCGACGTGGTCGAAGACCGTTCGGCGGAAAGCCCGTTCGAGGTGGCCGCCACCGCGCTGCTGCCCGAGGAAATCGCCCGCCTGCTGGCCCCGCTCGACGAGCGCGAGCGCGAGATCCTCAAGCTGCGCTTCGGCCTCGACCGCGGCGAGCCGCGCACGCTCGAGGAGGTGGGCGAGCACTTCAGCCTCACCCGCGAGCGCATCCGCCAGATCGAGGCCCGGGCGATGAGCAAGCTCCGTCACCCGAGCAGCGACACCGGCGCCCGCGACCTGCTCGCCGTGTGATCGAGCGGGCACGGCCGAGGCGGGGCGATAGAAGTGTGGAGGGTGCGGCGCCGCTGGCTCCCGCATCGTGACGGCATCGGCGTGCACGCCCGCTTTCGCCGTCGGCGCCGAAGCATCGCCAAGAAGAGCAAGCTGCCCCCGCCGGCCGAACCACCTCCGTACGGACAGGTGCTGGCCCCGCCGCGCGACGAGCGGGCCAAAGATCGTTGGTTCGACGCGCTCGATGCGGGCAGTGGCTGCGTAGACGTCGCCGACGAGTTCGCAATCGCCGCCGCGGTGTTCGCAGTGTTGGTGCTGGCGTTCTTCGTCCCACCGCTGGTGCTGATCGGCGTCGACCTGTTGTGGGTCGCGGTCATGTTCCTCGGTGGCGCGATCGGGCGTTTCGTGCTTGGTCGGCCATGGAGGGTAGAGGCCGTCTCGGTCGAGGGTGAACGCCGGGTGTGGAAGATCAAGGGCTTTCGCGGCGCAGCGATGTTGCGCGATGCCTTGCAGGCCGAGTTCGACGCCGGCCTCGATCCGCGCCCTTCGGACTCGCCGATCACCGCTGAGAGCTGAACACCCCTGCGCCAGCGCACGCGGTGGTAGCACTAATCTTGCGACCTGTGGAGCTGATCGACCTCGTTCCCAACTCGCTGTCGTTCCGCGTCATTTCCACGATCGACGTCGAGTCCGAGGCCGAGATCCCCACCACCTTCACCGGCCGCGTGCGCTACCACGAGAACGGCAAGGTGGCCTACATCGCGTGGTACAAGGACGGTCAGCTGAACAACCCCGGCCGCACCCACCCCGCCTACCGTCGCTTCCGCTCGAACGGGAAGCTCAAGTTCGAGATGTTTTACACCCACGGCCTGCTGCACGACCCGGGGGCCGCCACGCCCGCCGTGCGGGGCTACTTCGCCGACGGCTCGCTGCACTACGAGGAGCGCTACTGGGCCGGGCGGCGCAACGACGCGAAGAACGGCAGCGCTGCCATCCGCAAGTGGCGACGCGACGGCACACTGCGTCACGAACTGCACTACCTCGCCGGACGCCGCCTCGGTGACGGCGAAGTACCGCTGGTGAACCGCATCCGCTGAGCCGCCCCTGCCGAACCGCACCCGCTGAACCGCACCCGCTGAACCGCACCTGCCGAACCGCAGTCAGGCGGCGAGGCGACCGAGGGCGAACAGCACGATCTCGTCGTCGATGTCGTAGTAGTCGAACTTCGGCCACACGTGCGGCACACCCTCCAGTTGCACCAAACGCACGAAAGTGCCGGCAGTGCAGCCGGTCCAGGTGCTCACCGTCCGCGGCCCTGCCACCTCCACCGATGGGTCGGCCGCACAGGCGACTACCTGCGACCGCCACACCGACGCGACGCGGGCCGCCTGACGGGCGCCCAGGTTCTCGTCGAGGGTGCCGCCGAACACGAGCAGCGAGTGCGCCGCGGGGTGGCAGGTGGTGCCCACCCAGCCGGCGATGACCACAACGCCGGTGAACATCTGCGGCAAGCGGCAGGCAGCGGTGACCGCCATCCCGGCCCCGTTCGACACGCCGGCAGCAACCACCACGGCCGGCGCGATGCCCGCCTCGCGTGCAGCCGCGAGCGCCGCGACGACGTAGTCGAGGTCGTCGACCCGGTGGGTGCTGGCCGGCTCGCAGCAACGACCGTTGACATTCCACGAACGCGTCGGCAGCGGCTCGCCCGACAGCCACAGCACGTGAACACCTGCGGCGGGTCCGATCGCATCGAGGTCGGAACGGCTCTGCACGTTCTGGATGCAGCCGTTCTGCCCGTGAAACACCACCACCAGCGGGGCACCCGGCTCGTCCGCCCGCTGCAGAACTGTGGGCCGCGAGTCGTGGTCAGCCACCGCCAGCGGCTCACCCACCAATGGCACATCGGCGGCCTGCGTGCACATCACCAACTCTTCCGACGGAATCGGACCGAGGTGGTGACCGGGCAGGGTGCGCGGATCGACCGGAGCGGTCGTGGTGGGGGCGGTGGCGGTGGTGCCGGCAGTGTCGGCGCCAGTGCTGGCCGGCAAGGCCGAGTCGCTCGCCTCCACGCTGGTCCCCACGCTGGTCTGCACTGTCGCCACGCTGGCGATCACCACACCGGCGTCACCGGAGGCTGCCGGACTGCTGCACGCGGCGAGCAGTAGGCACCCGACCACCGCCGGCCACCAGTCACTGGCGGCCACCGATCGCGAGCGCATGAGCCGAGGCTATCCGTCGCTCGACCGACGGTTTCGGGTCAGCGCGGTCGTGCGATGCGGGTGGGTTGTCGCTCAAGGCGGCGCGTGGCACAATCATGGCCATGACCACGGACTCATTGAGGAACGTAAAGGATCGGTTTTCCGAGTTCGTCGATCGCGTCGACCGCGAGCACGAACGCGTGGTCGTCACCCGCAACGGCCGACCTGCCGCCGTCTTGATCAGTCCTGACGACCTCGAAAGCCTCGAGGAGACCCTCGAACTGCTCGGCGACCACGACGTCGTCCGAGACCTGGTGGAAGCCCAAGCAGCGGTGGCCGCTGGCGACGTTGTTCGCGGCGTTGCAGCTGTGCGAGCATTGCGCACGATGCCTCGATCGTGACCGACGACGGCGGCTACGAACTGATCGTCGCCCGTCCCGCGGCAAGAGCGATCGCAGAGACTCTGCCGGAGGTGGTAGCGACTGCCGTCATCGACTTCATCACTGGGTCGCTGCTGGAGAATCCTCGCCGAGTCGGGCGCGAACTGCGCAACGAACTGGCCGGCATCCACAGTGCTCGTCGCGGCAGCTACCGAGTGCTATATCGCATCGATGAGAGCGAGCGAACCGTCATCGTGCTGCGCATCGACCATCGTGGCGACGCCTACCGCCGAGCGTGAGGGCTTCCGCACGCGGTGGTGGTCATTGGCGGAGGTGGACGGGAATCGAACCCGCCGGACGAGGGTCGCTCGTCCCAACCGCTTTGAAGGCGGCGGAGTCCACCAGGTACCCGGACACCTCCGCCACAAAGACTAGAGGGTGAGGGTGGCGGGCGGTTCGATCTGATCCAGTTCGCCGAGGGGATTCAAGGGCGTTCGCCCTGGTCAACCGGCCATTTCACTCTTCGATGTGTTGTGCGAGGCGGTCACCTCGCTGGCGTGAGATTACGCCTGCGAACGTTCACCGCCAACCCCCCAGGGCGGTAGGGACCGGAGAATCTAGGCGGTTGGGATGGCAGCCAGGCCACTGTCCTCTGACACAACCAACTGGCGAACGCCAGCCCGCTCCGAACTGAGGCTCAAGACCGCTGCTCAATAGGGGTCTACGCGTGGGCGTGGGGACGGCAGGTTCTGAGGATGGGTGGGGTGGGTCTGTTCGGCCAGGTTGGTTTGCCGGCGCGGAGTAGGACGCGGAGCCGGTAGTGATCGAAGTTTTCGAATCCTCGCCCGCTGCGCTTGACGTCTTTGACGAGCAGGTTGAGGCCTTCGGTGGGGCCGTTCGAGGCGCCGGTGGTGTGGTGGGCGAGGATCTCCGCCCGCCACCGCGCGAGGGTGTCGCCGAGCGAACGGATCTCGAGCACGGGGTCGGTCTTGCAGCCGGCGATGGTCTTGTCCAGCAGCAGCGCCGCTTCGGCCGGGTCGTCGGTCAAGAACACGTCCCTCACGGATTCTTTGGCCAGCCAGGCGCCGAGAAGCTCGTCGTTCGGGTCGCCGGCGCGCAGGCCGAGCAACATCCGATCGACACCACCAGGGGTGACACGTTCAGAACCGGCGAGGAGGATCTTGCGGATCTTGAACAGCGGGTCTCGTTTGCGTCCGCGATGGCCGAGCTGTTCGTTCTGCACCCGCCGGCGCACCGTGTCCATGCACCTGTTCGCGACGCGCACCACATGGAACGGGTCAGCAACACGGGTGACGTGGTCAAGGTGCGGTGACAGCCCAGCCCGATACGACTCCGCCAGATCGGTCGCCACTACCTCGATCTCGGCGATCCATGTCGGGTCCGCGTTCGCGCACCAGCGTCGCAGGTCAGCGGCACTGTTCCCGGGTGTCATGTCGATCATCGCCCGCCGCTCCAGATCAACCAGGCCGGTCACATACTTGGTCGCCACCCCAGGCCGGGCAGCCTGAAACGAGGTCTCGTCCACGCCCAGCTTGGTGACCGTGCCAACCCGATCCGGGTTGTCGACCAGCG
>CAUJEE010000085.1 GCA_963169215.1 Actinomycetota bacterium | reverse complement strand
CTCGGCCCCGGCCCACGCGACGGGCTGATGCTCGGCCTCGCCCGGCGCGGCATCAGCGTGCGCCTGGCGCGCACCGGCATCGAGGTGGCGGTGCTCGCCGGCGGGTTCCTGCTCGGTGGATCGGTGGGGGTGGGAACCGTTGCTTTCACCCTTGGTATCGGGCCGACCGTGCAGTTCTTCCTGCCTCGGCTGCGCATGCGCGACGACCAGATCGTTCTCGCCACGGCCCACTGACCACCAGTCGTCCGGCACCGCGGTCAGATCACGAAGTCGAAGCCGCTCCACACGCCGTCGCTGCCTGGGCGCGGCGAGTTGGACGGCGGGGCCCCGGTGACGGCGCTCTCCAGTTCGTCGACGCGGCTGATCAGGCTCGACAGGCTGGCGCCGACCAGGTCGGGAAGCACGGCCTCGTCGAGATCGGGCTCGGGTACGTCGAACTGCACGCGTGTGCGCGACACCACTTGCCCGGGCACACCCACCACCACCGATCTCGCCGGCACCGAACGCACCACCACCGAGTTGGCGCCGATGCGGCTGTCGTCACCGACGGTGATCGCGCCCAGCACCTTCGCCCCGGCACCGATGATCACCCGATCGCCGATCGTCGGGTGGCGCTTCTTGCCACGATCGAGGGTGGTGCCGCCGAGGGTGACCCCGTGGTAGATGGTGACGTCGGTACCGACCTCGGCGGTCTCACCGATCACCACCCCCATCCCGTGATCGATGAACAGGCCAGGTCCGATGCGGGCACCCGGATGGATCTCGATGCCGGTCACGCCGCGGGCCAACTGCGAAACGGCTCGGCCGAGGAACCGCCTGTCGTGCACCCACAGCCAGTGGGCCAAGCGGTGTGCCCAGATGGCATGCACCCCGGCGTACAGCAACGCCACTTCCATGACGTTGCGCGCCGCAGGGTCGCGGTCGCGGGCGGCGTGCAGGTCGCGACGCCAGTTGCTCACGTCAGCACATCCCGCTCAGTCGGCGAGGTCGGCGTACAACGGCGTCGACAGGTAGCGCTCGCCGAAGCTGGGGATGATAACCACCACGCGCTTGCCCGCGTTCTCCGGGCGGTTGGCCACTTGCAGCGCCGACCACACCGCCGCGCCCGAGGAGATGCCGACGAGGACGCCCTCCTCGCGGCCCATGCGCCGCGCGGTGGTCATCGCGTCGTCGTTGGTGACGGTGATGATCTCGTCGACCACCGACATGTCCATGTTCTTGGGGATGAATCCCGCGCCGATGCCCTGGATCGGGTGCGGCCCTTTCTGACCACCGGACATCACCGGCGACGCCGTCGGTTCGACGGCGACGACCGCGAGCGCCGGGTTGAGCTCCTTCAGCCGTCGGCCGGCGCCCGAGATGGTGCCGCCGGTGCCCACGCCCCCGACCAGGAAGTCGACCTGGCCGTCGGTGTCACGCCAGATCTCCTCGGCGGTCGTGTCGCGGTGGATGGCCGGGTTGGCCGGATTCTCGAACTGCTGGGGCACGAACGAGTTCGCGTGGCCAGCAGCGATTTCGTGCGCCTTGGCGATCGCCCCGCCCATGCCCTCCGGGCCAGGGGTGAGGACAAGCTCCGCGCCGTAGGCCCGCAGCAGCATCCGCCGCTCCTTGCTCATCGTGTCCGGCATGGTGAGGATCAGCCGGTAACCGCGGGCCGCGCAGACCATCGCCAGCGCGATGCCGGTGTTGCCCGATGTCGGCTCGACGATCACGGTGTCCTTGGTGATCGTGCCGTCGCGCTCGCCTGCGTCGATCATCGCCACGCCGATGCGGTCCTTCACGCTCTTGGCCGGGTTGTAGAACTCGAGCTTGGCCACCACCTCGGCGGCGGCGCCGGCGGTGAGGCGGTTGAGCCGTACCAGCGGGGTGTTGCCCACCAGGGCGGTGACGTCGGTGGCGATGTTGGCCATCAGGGTTCCTCGGTTCGCAGCGAAAGGGTTATTTGTCGACCAGTTTAGTCGGGATTCACTGCTACCAACAACGCGCCTCCCCCGCGCATTCCCCAGGCTCAGTAACGGTAGTGGTCGGGCTTGAACGGGCCGCTGGGGTCGACGCCGAGGTACTCGGCTTGCTCGTCGGTGAGCTTGGTGAGCTTCACCCCGAGCGCGTCGAGGTGCAGTGCGGCCACCTTCTCATCAAGCTTCTTGGGCAGCACGTACACACCGAGCGGGTACTTGTCGGTGTTGTCGAACAGCTCCATCTGCGCGATCACCTGGTTGCTGAACGAGCAGCTCATCACGAAGCTCGGATGGCCGGTGGCACAGCCGAGGTTCACCAGTCGCCCCTCGGCGAGCACGATCACCGCGTGACCGTCCGCGTTCTTGGTGGGTGGAAAGGTCCACAGGTCGGTGCCCGGCTTGAGCTCGTCGCGCGTCGCGCCGCTGCGGGCCAAGCCGGCCATGTCGATCTCGCTGTCGAAGTGTCCGATGTTGCACACGATCGCGTTGTGCTTCATCTTCTGCATGTGCTCGACGGTGATGATGTGGTCGTTGCCGGTGGCCGACACGAAGATGTCGGCCGTGCCCACCACGTCGTCCATGGTGAGCACCTGGTAGCCCTCCATCGCCGCCTGCAGCGCGTTGATCGGGTCGATCTCGGTGATGATCACCCGCGAGCCTTGACCTGAGAGCGCCTGCGCGCAACCCTTGCCGACGTCGCCATAGCCGCACACCACGGCCACCTTGCCGGCCAGCATCACGTCGGTGGCGCGACAGATCGCGTCGACCAGCGAGTGGCGGCAGCCGTAGAGGTTGTCGAACTTGCTCTTGGTGACCGAGTCGTTGACGTTGATCGCGGGGAACAGCAGCACGCCACCCACGGCCAACATGTACAGACCCAACACACCCGTGGTGGTCAACACGGTGACGCCCTTGATGCCCGCAGCCATACGCGACCACTTGGTGGGGTCGGTCCTGAGCGTGCGCTGCAGCAGACCGAGCACGATCGCGAACTCGGCGTTGGAGGCCGACGTGGGATCAGGCACTTCCCCGCTGCGCTCGAACTCGACTCCCTTGTGCAACAGCAACGTCGCATCGCCGCCGTCGTCGAGGATCATGTTCGCGCCGGTCTCGCCGTTGGGGCCGGTCGACGGCCAGGTCATCATCTGCTCGGTGCACCACCAGTACTCCTCCAAGGTCTCGCCCTTCCAGGCGAACACCGGCACACCCTTGGGCTCTTCCGGCGTGCCCTCCGGACCCACCACCACCGCGGCGGCGGCGTGATCCTGGGTGCTGAAGATGTTGCAGCTCGCCCACCGCACCTCGGCACCGAGCTCGACCAGCGTTTCGATCAGCACCGCGGTCTGAATGGTCATGTGCAGACTGCCCGAGATGCGCGCACCGGCCAGGGGCTTGAGTGGCCCGAACTCCTTGCGCAGGGCGCGCAGGCCGGGCATCTCGTGCTCGGCGAGGTGGATCTCCTTGCGGCCGAAGGGGGCGAGGGAGAGGTCAGCGACGCGGTAGTCGCGGCGCGCGGCGATCGACATGGTGGTTCCTCCAATTGGGAAAGGTGTGGGAACCGGGCCGGTGCCAGCTGGCAGCTCTCGAATCAGCCCGTGCGGCATCTCAGCCTAGAGGCGCGCGGCCCGGTAGCGTCGGATCAGGGCGTCGGCGAATCGGCGAGGATCACTGCACTCGCGTCGAAGATGTAGTGGCTGTAACCGAAGGCGTTGAACACCTTCAGTTGCTGATCGTTGCCGTACATCAGCAGCGCCATGTTCGGCACGGACACGTTCTCGGTCATGTTGAGGTTCGACACCGTCGGCAACGCCGAACCGTCGGACGGGTAAACCGTGAGGAAGCTGCCCACAGGCACGGTGGGATACTGGCGATAGAGCGACGCGTTGGTGAGATTGCCGAGCACGCCCAACTGCTCGCCCAGCGACTCGCCGCCGATGTTCACGCTGGCGGCGAACTGAGCGAAACTCCACTCCTCCGACTGACCGGGGCCGAGGGGCACCGCGCCGAACGACTGCTGGCGGGTGTCGAGCGAACGGAACGGTGCCGACAGCGGAACCACGCGACCCGCGCGGGTCTCGTCGGTGACCCGCTCGAAGTAGCCGACCACGTCGATCGCGACGTTGGTGTTGCCGCGCTCGTTGAACAGGTAGACCTCACCATCGACACCGAGCGGTACGGCCACCAGATTGGCCTTCACGTCCATCGCCGCGAGGTTGACGTTCGACGTCGCCGGGAATCCTCCCGGATCGGAGGGCAGCACTGAGAGGAAGGTGGCACTGGTGGGCTGGATCCCGGTGAGGTTCAGCAGGACGCCGGTGATCTCCCGCGGGTCGCCGGTGGCGGGCACGATGTCAGTGACCACTGGAGTGGAAACGGTGTCGGCGCCGCGGATCTGGAGCATGCGCACCTCGCCGGGACCCAGCGCCCCGCCGGATCCGTCGAGACGGGTGTCGACGATTCGGCCAGGTGACACCGGGATCAAGCGAGCACCGCGCTCGTCGTCCAGATCGCCTGGCGTGCCGGCGGTGTAATCGCTGGTGGAGAACCACCCTTGCAGGTCGACGATCACATTCGCCGAACCCGCCGACTGGGTGGTGAGTGAGACGGTGAGGTCGCCGTCGACGCCGGGGCGTACCAGCGCGAGGTTGGCCACCGCCTGACCCTGGGAGAAGTTGATGATCGATGTGTCGGCAGGCGCGGCCCCCTTGGGAACGGCGCTGAGGTATCCGGCCTGGCTCGGTGAATCGACGGTGATGGTCACCATCACCGCCAGCACGTCGCCAGAGGTGATGCCGTCGTCGGCGAGCGGCCCGGCAAGCAGCGGCAGGTCGAAACTCGGACCACCTGCACCCGCGGGCTTGGCCCCGAGGGGCGACACATCCAGCGACGGGTTGCGCGTGTCGAGCAGCCGCACCGGCTCGAGCGGGTGGTACTCGCCGCCGGCGCAGTAGCAGGTCGGTTCGCCGGCCGCAACACGTGGCACAGCCACGGTGTGCGCTGAGGCGACCACTCCGAGCGCCGCCAGCGGGAGGGAGATCAAGTGCCGGAACACCTGCCGATTCGGTCTGATCACGCCAGGAACGCTACCAGGGTGGTCAGACCGCGGGCATTCACCGGTCGGACGTCGGCTTCAGCTCGCCGGCCGCGATGCGGGCGTCGAAACCGGCCGCTTGCTCGGCCGACACCTCGACCGCTTCGTCGGGGAGCATCACCGGAATGCCTTCGCGAATCACATAGCGGCGACGCAAGCGCGGGTTGTAGAGACCCTCGTCGTCACCCAGGTAATAGAGCGGTCCCTTGTCGACGGGGCAGGCGAGCACAGCCAGTAGTCGTGGGTCGAGTGACATCGTCGGTCCTTTCTGCGCTCGTGTTCGTCGCTTCAGCCGCTGGTGATCATCGCCAGCAGTTCGTGCACCTGCAGGTCGCATTCGTCTCGGGTGGGGGCTTCCAGGTTGAGGCGCAGAAGCGGCTCGGTGTTCGACGGGCGCAGGTTGAACCACCAGCTACCGCAGTCGACGGTGAGCCCATCGAGCCGGTCCTGCTCGTAGGCCGCGAAATGGCGGGCGACACGTTCGATCACCTCGCCGGTGTCGGCCACCTCGGTGTTGATCTCACCGCTCGACGAATAGCGTTCGAACGGCTTGCGCACCACCGACAGGTCGAGCCCGGCGCGACTGACCTCGTCGAGCACCAACATGCTGGCGATCAGGCCGCTGTCGGCGCGGTAATTGCGTTGGAAGTAGTAGTGCGCCGAGTGCTCGCCGCCGAACATGGCACCGGTCTCGGCCATGCGCTGTTTGATGAACGAGTGGCCCACCTTGGTGCGCACGGGTGTGCCGCCGTGCTCGCGGATCACCTCCGGCACCGCTCGTGAGCAGATCAGGTTGTGCAGGATGGTGGCACCGGGATTGGTGCGCAGCACCCCGGCCGCGAGCAGCGCAGTGGTGGTGCTGCCGCTGAGGCCACGGCCGGTCTCGTCGACCACGAACACTCGGTCAGCATCGCCGTCGAAGGCCAGGCCGATGTCGAAGCCGCCGGCCACCACCCGCGCCTGCAGGTCGCGTTGGTTGGCCGGCTGTAGAGGGTCGGCCGGGTGGTTGGGGAAGGTTCCGTCGAGTTCGCCGAACATCACCTCCAGCGTGATCTGCGGCAGGCGCTCGAACACGGCAGGAACCACCAGCCCGCCCATGCCGTTGGCCGTGTCGGCCACAACCTTCAGCGGGCGTAGCGAGGCCGGGTCGATGAACGAGACGACATGGTCGGCGAAGGCCGCGAGCAGGTTGCGCGTGCTCGTGGTGCCCGCTGTAGCCGCCGCCGCCGGGCCGCGGCCGCACAACACCTCGCTGGCGATCAGCTTGATCTCGTCGAGACCGCTGTCGACCCCCACCGCGCGGGCGCCGGCAAGGCAGAACTTGACCCCGTTGTACTGCGCCGGGTTGTGCGAGGCGGTGAACATCGCCGCCGGTGCGTCGAGGCTGCCGGCGGCGAAATACACCAGATCGGTACTGGCCAGACCGAGGTCGACCACGTCGATGCCCTGCTCCAGAACGCCGCGGGAGAACGCCTCCACCAGCTCTGTGCCCGACGGGCGCATGTCGCGCCCGACGAGGATCCGGTCGGCGCGACAGAAGCCGGAGAAGGCCACCCCGAGAGCATGGGCGACGTCGGGGTTGAGCTGGTCGGGCACGGTGCCACGAACGTCGTAAGCCTTGACGATCGCGTCGAGCACCCGGGGGTCGGTGTTGGACATGCGGGGTTACACGCTATCGCCGGTCGACCGAGCCCGCGCCCGATCCGCGGGCAATGGACGGAGCCGCGTCAGTCCGGCGCCCGGAAACTCGACTCGGGCGCGGTATCGACTGCGCCCGCATCGCCCGGCGATGACTGCGATGCCTGCGATGACTGCGATGCCTTCCCTTGCTGTCGCAAGCGCCTCCGTGTTGCCTCGATGGGGTGGGTGTTGGCGTGCACGACATCGCCCTTGATCCGCCAGAACACGAGCAGCCCGATGCCCACCAGGGTGAGGCAGTAGAACAGCCAATCCGACTTCGACTGCTCGTAGTACAGGCGCACATGCGTCGATGTGGGCACCACCACCATGAAGTTCGGTGCGACGCGGTAAGGCCCATCTGCCCCGTCGACCTCCCAGTTGGGGAAGTAACTCACCTTCACCAG
The DNA here is from genome assembly GCA_963169215.1 of Actinomycetota bacterium. Taxonomy (GTDB): domain Bacteria; phylum Actinomycetota; class Acidimicrobiia; order Acidimicrobiales; family Ilumatobacteraceae; genus UBA668. The sequence continues at coordinate 44,636 of CAUJEE010000085.1, read as the reverse complement.
CACCGGCACTCCCACCTGCGACACGTCGAAGCTGAGGTCTTGGTTGCCGAGGCGATAGTTCGACACCGTGATCGCCGGAAGCTCGACCGGCTCGATCGGCTGGCGGGGCACGACGATGTCGACCTTGCGACTGCGCCCGTCGGGCTCGCCGACGCGCCGGGTGAGGTCGACTTGCACCTCGATGCGTTGCCACTCGGCGGGTCCGTCGTCGGCGGGCAGCGCGGCCCACTCGCCGTCGTTCTGGAACCAGGAAGTGCCCAGCTCCAGGTGGCGCTCGCGCTGGTCGCCGCCACGGTGGGCCACCACCACCGGCTGCACCCGCAGGGGTACCACCACCTCGCTGTCCTGCACGCGGTAGACCTCCCACGCCCCGGCGGTGGCCACCAGTTCGAGGTCGCCGCGCACTGCGGCCTCGTCCTTGGCCGCCTGGGTGAACACCATCACGTACTTGGTGCCCAGCTTCTGCAGCATCGGCACACCGACCGAGGCGTCGTTGTCGACGTAGCGCAGCTCGCGCACCGGGTTGGAGCTGTTCTCGCTCATCGCCGCGGCAGTCAGGAAGTGGTAGGGCGTGGTGCCGGAAGCCTCGAAGAACAAGCCCTCCGAGCTGGTGATGCAGCCGTCGGTCCAGTGCGGCAGCAGCATCAGGGCCATCGTCGTGCCGTACTTGCCGGTGGCGCCGTTGTTCTCCCATAGCGCCTGCCCGCAACCGAGGTGGGGGTCGTCGCTCTTGCCGAGGTCGTCCATCGTCAGCACCAACTCGCGGTACTCGCCGTAGTAGTTGCGCCCGCTGCCGTTGATGCCGAGGAAGTTGTACCTCGTCCAGCCGTCAGCCTGCGCGTCTTCCGACGTGGGGGTGAGCGACACCGGATAGAACCCGCCGATACCCCACGAATAGACCGTCTGGCCGTTGTGCGTGCGGTACTCCGCTCCGGGCAGTTCGCGGTACAGCAGCAGTTCACCGACCATCACCACCGAGCCGACGAGCAGCGATGCGGCCAAACCGCTGAAGGCCACCTGCCTCGGGGTGGGCGTCGCCATCCTCCAGCCCTTCACCAGGAAATGGGCGATGTCGGCCACACCCACCATCGCCAGCAGCAGCCGCATCAGGTACAAGAAGGGCAGGATGCGCGGGTTCCACAGCAACCCGATCACCGGCAGGCTGTCTCGGGCCATGTAGGTGGCGGCCATCAACGCGAAGCAGGTGATGCCCAGCCACGCGCCGTTGAGGTTGCGTTTGGCCACACTGCTGACGAAACCGACCACGGCGAGCCCGGAGATCAGCACATCGAGGAACGTCGGCCACGGGAAGAACATGTCCCAGAAGCTGTCGGTGGTGCCGTCCGGGCGGAACCCGTACTTCATGTCGGTCATGTACTGGTGGTTGAACAGGAAGGGGAACAGCCAGAAGGCGGCCAGCAGCACCGCGGTGAGGCCCATCGTCAGGCCGTAGACGAAGCGTGTGCGATCCATCCACACCAGCCACATCAAGAAGGCGGCGAGGACGACGAAGATGGCCACGATGCCGTGGCTGAGAATGGAGAGCGCGAGCACGATCGCCGCCCAGTTGCGGAACTTGCCCGTCTCCAGGCCGCGGGCGAACAGACCGAGGCCGAGCATCGCCAGCGACAGCGCGATCGAGAAGGAGAATTCGCCGGCCATCGTGCTCTTCACGTTGCCGCCGTAGATGCTGAAGCTTTCGTCGAGCAGGAACATCAACCCGGCGAGCGCCATCAGTTCGGGCATCGGGTAGCGGAAGCGGGCCAGCCGCCCGAACGCCCAGCAGCAGAACGGCAGCGTCACCAACCCGAGCACGGCGACGATCTTGAACGCCACCCCGTAGGGGAAGATGACGTTGAGCGCGACGATCATCAACGCGGGTACCACCATGTAGAAGCGGTACATCGGCAGGCCGTTGTACCAGTACTGGCTCCACCCGGAGATCTGCCCCTCGGGCAGCAGGTGGTCGCGCAGATAGGCAGGCCCCATCACGTGCGCGCCCATGTCACCGCCGGTGGGGATGGTGTTGCTGAACACCAGGTCGAGGTGCACGATGCTGAGCACCGCGAAGGTGCTGCCACCGACGAGGGCCAACGCGGTGAGGTACTGCACGATGCGCTCGGTGGGCCACGGCGCGTTGATCCAGTTCGTCGGCCGGCGGACTGCGCGCGTGGCGGCACGCTCGATCAGACGCGCTATCGCGCCGCGAGGAGCACTCGCCGTCTCGATGCAGGCGACCTCACGTGCGGCGCCATCGCCTGTTGGTTGCTCAGGGGCGGTTTCGTCAGTCATTGCGCCGGGCATCTTTCCATGTCGAGGCGGGTCGTCGGTGTCACGAACGGGCGGTCACGCAATGTCACGGTCGAGCCTCAGCCGGCGACCAGGGCGAGGCCGGTGGCGTTGAACGCGACGTGGCACAGCACGGCCATGCCGAGTCGTCGTGTAAAGAGCGCGCACAAGCCGAACAGCAGACCGACCGCGAGCAGACCGGGCAGTTGCGCCGATTGGAAGTGAATAGCCGCGAACCAGGCGCTGGCCAGCAGCACACCAGTCACGCGACCGAGGCAACGTACGAGGTTGCCCTGCAACAGACCGCGGTACACCAACTCCTCCACCAGCGGAGCGCCGACCGCGGCGACGAGCACCACCAGCACCACACCGAAGCCCTGTGCGCCACTCCACAGGTCGCGCGCCGGACGCTCGAGCCGATCGCGGCCGAAGACGTCGGGCCAGAAGTGGTCGAGCGGCCAGTACAGCAGCGGCAGCAGCCCCAGTTGGGCGACGACGCCGAGGGGTATGCCGAGCAGGTCGATCGTTCGCCAACGCAGGGCGAAGTCGCGGCGCAGGTCGCCGCTGCCGTGACGGCTGCCGATGTACCACGTGGCCGCGATCAGCGGGGTCCACAACGCCAACTGCGCGGCCAGGATCCAGGCCGGCGGTGTGTCGGCCAAGTTGCGGTGACCGCTGGCCTGGAACACGAGGGCCGACAGCAGCGATCCACCGAACCACCCCGCGAGCCAGGCAAGCACTGCGTCACGGGGCGGGATCGGTGCCGTGTCGGCGGCGACTGCACGGGCGGCGGAGGTCGCGGACACAGATGGCGAGCCTAGCTTTCACTCACCAGCGCCAACCGTGCCCACGCGCCGCGCGTCAGCCGCCTGGCATCTCAGCCGGCGAGGCGTCCGGCCGACGAGTACACCAGTTGGCGGGTGGTGCGGCGATCTTCCATGCGCCACCCGTTGGGTACCGACAAGCGGGTGGTGTGGCGGTGGCACAGGTCGTAGGCATGAGGGTCGCGCTCGGGGTAGAGATCGTCGAGCCACACGATCGAGCGTGCGTACTGGTACGAGAGGGTGATGACCGCCGGTTCGGCGCAACCAGTCCGTGAACACTGCCTGCTCATGGAGGCAAACACTAGAACGCTTCGCGCGCAAAGTGGTGGATTTCGGCGAATGCTCGCGCGGCGCGTGAACTCGATGTGATGCCCGCGTCGACGTCAGCGGAGCACTCGCCCGGGCGCGATCGCCATCGCGAGCGATGCCCGACGATGGCGCAACGCCCGTAGCATTGATGCATGAGCAATCTCCCGCCGCCTCCGCCGCCCCCGCCGCCCGGGCGGGGTCAGCACAACGGCCCGCAACCGCCGACCAAGCGCGCCGGTGGATGGCCGCGCTGGGCGCTGCCGGTCATCCTCGCCGTGCTGGTCGGGCTGCTGCTGTTCAACCAACTGTGGCCGAGCGACGACGGCGAGAACCTCAGCTATACCGAATTCATCGCCAAGGTCGAAGCCGACCAGGTCGCCGAGTTCACGCTCACCAACGGCAGCAACACCATCTCGGGTGAGCTCACCGACGGCAGCAAGTTCCGCACAACGGTGCGCGACAACTTCCCCGACCAAACCGAGCGCGACCTGCTCGCCGAACACAACGTCGACTGGAGCACAAAGGAACCCGACAGCAACTGGCTGCTCAGCTGGATCAGCCTGCTGCTCCCCTTCCTGTTGATCATCGGCTTCCTGGTGTGGATGAACCGCCGGGCGCAAGGGCAGATGGGCAATGTGATGTCGATCGGCCGCAGCCGGGCCAAGGCCTACTCGGCCGACAAGCCCTCGACCACCTTCGCCGACATCGCCGGCTACGACGGAGTGAAGCAGGAGATCACCGAGGTGGTCGACTTCCTGCGCATGCCCGAGCGCTTTCGCGAGATCGGGGCGCGGGTGCCCAAGGGCATCCTGCTCGTCGGCCCGCCGGGCACCGGCAAGACGTTGTTCGCGAGGGCGGTGGCCGGTGAAGCCGGGGTCGGTTTCCTCAGCGTCACCGGCAGCGACTTCATGGAGATGTTCGTCGGCGTCGGCGCCAGTCGCGTGCGCGACCTGTTCGCCCAGGCCCGCAAGCTCGGCCGGGCGATCATCTTCATCGACGAGATCGACTCGATCGGCCGCAAGCGCGGCGCCGGCCTCGGCGGGGGGCATGACGAGCGCGAGCAGACGCTCAACCAGATGCTGTCGGAGATGGACGGCTTCGAGACCAGCGAGGGCATCGTCATCCTCGCCGCCACCAACCGGCCCGACATCCTCGATCCGGCGCTGCTGCGCCCCGGCCGCTTCGACCGCCAGATAGTGGTGCCTCTGCCCGAGGCGGCCGAGCGCGAGGCGATCCTCAAGGTGCACAGCCGCGACAAGCGGATGGGTTCCGATGTCGACCTGGAGACGATGGCCAAGGCCACCCCGGGGATGAGCGGGGCCGACCTGGCCAACGTGGTGAACGAAGCAGCTCTGTTCGCGGTGCGCCGCGGCAGCAAGCAGATCGAGCGCATCGACTTCGAGAACGCACGCGATCGGGTGGTGATGGGCGCCCGCCGCGAAAGCCTGGTACTCACCGCCGAGGAGAAGCGGGCCACCGCCGTGCACGAGAGCGGCCACGCGATCCTCACCGTCGTACTGCCCAACGCCGACCCGCTGCACAAGGTGAGCATCCTCCCCCGCGGCATGGCGCTCGGTGTCACCTGGAGCCTCCCCGAGGAGCGCCACACGTACTCGAAGGAGTATTTCGAGGACACCATCTGCCGCGCGATGGGCGGGCGCGTCGCCGAGAAGATCGTCTTCGGCCACCTCAACTCGGGGGCAGCCAACGACCTCGAACAGGCCACCAGCATCGCCCGCCGGATGGTGCGCGAGTGGGGCATGAGCGAGGCGATCGGCCCGATGGCGTGGTCGGGGCACCAGCAAGTGTTCCTCGGCGAAGACCTGATGACCCAGGGCCGCGAGTACAGCGACACCACGGCCAAGACGATCGACGACGAGATCGCGCGCATCCTGCATCACCAGGAGCGTCGCGCGCACGAACTGCTCACCAAGCACCGCACCGCGCTCGACAGCGTCTCGGAAACGCTCCTTGAAAAGGAGACGATGGACGGCGCAGAGGTGGCGCGTATCGTGCACGAGAGCCTCGGTGACCGCACCGAAGCGCCCGCCGGCGTCGACTGACCGCTCACCGGCAGCCACCGCGAGCAAGGGTGCGTCAGCGGCCGAGTTCGGGCTCGGGACTGCTGCCCGGCTCGCGCGCCTCGGCCACCGCGGCCCACAGATCGGTGGCCGTCACCGGGCCCGCGAAACCGGCGCGCACTGCGCCGTCGGGGCCGGCGATGGCCACGAGCGGCACCGCCTGGATGTCGTACTTGCGGTGCAACGCGGGGGCAGCGGTGAACTCGACCTCGACCACCGCCAGCCGCGGCGATGCCAACACCTGCGCCTTGCGCTTCACGTCGGCGCAGGTCGAGCAACTGGCCGAGGTGAACACCGCCACCACCCAGGGCACCCCCGGGGCGAAGTCGTCGCGATCGAGCTGGACCGGTACCGCATAGCCGGCCTGGGTAGGGGCGTCGGTGGCACGGCGGCGGCGCAGTACCAGCCCGACCGAGCCGGCGACCGTCATCACCCCCAGCGCGATCAGTAGTTGGTTCATCGCCTCGTCAGCCGGGCAGCGCCAGCGACGCCGAGCGCCCGGCCAGATCGTGGTTACGCGACCACAGACGTTGGACGATGATCGGCTGATCGGCCACCACCACCAGCGGGCGACCGAGCGACCCAGGATCGTCGGGGATCGACAGGGCGGTGATCGCTCCTGCGCCGACGTTCACCGCTTCCAGGCCAGGTACCGGCACCTCGCCACCCGGCCCCAGCGCGCTGACGGTGATGGTGGCGTCGTTGAACGACAGGTTCATCACCAACAGACCCTCTTCCAGCGGCACCTCGGTGCCCACAGCCATGCTCCACCGGTAGAACCCGGGGTTGACGAACGCCTGCTCCACCCCGAGCACTACCGTCGTCACCGACCCTGTGCCCTCGCGTTTGGTGACCGCCATCTCCACCACGAACGGCACGCCCTCCATCGAGGTGAAGCTCACCCCATGGCGTCCCGCAGGCAGCGAGGGCGCGTCGTCGAGGGTGAACGACACCACCCGGCCGGCCGGGATCTCGACGATGTCGGTGGCATTGGCGAAGGTCTCGTCCTGCACGCCGAGGAACACCGGTTGCACCTGGATGTCGTCCTCGGACGGGTTGTACAGGCTGAACCGCTCGAAGTTGGTGCCGTCCTTCCAGCCCCCGGCGAACCACCACTCGTTCGATGCTGCGGGCGCGCCGAGGCTGAGGGTGAAGCCGCGTCGCTGGTCGGCATAGGCCTGGGCGCGAGCAGCCATCACTCGGCCCCGCGAGGCCACGACCGACACGGCGTACACTGCTTCGTCCTTGGCCAACGACTCCTGGTTGATGACCACCACCGAGTAGGGCCTCACCGGCATGCCCTGCAGTGCGTCCGGAGCCCGCGTGCCGTTGGCGCTGGCGAAGGAGATGTCGAGGATCGCGTCGTCCGGGTAGGGATTGGTGACGACGATGTCCTCCTTGCTGGTGCCGAGGGTGTAGTTGTCGGCGAAGTACCACGTCGACGAGGTGCTGTTGGCGCACGGTGTCACCGCGTCGCCGTCGGCATGGAGCGCGGTCTGCTCGACGAGCCCGCCACCGCCGCTCAACTCGACCAGTGCCGACACATAGCTGCCATCGGGCTGCAGTTCGCCGATGTCGATCTCGGCGACCGCCCGCGGCTGAACGGAGAACTCGCGTGTCACTGCGGCGGTGTCGGCCACATCGGTGTACGCGCTGACGCGGCCCGACAGCGGAGTGTCGAGCGGATTGGCGACCGTCACCGTGCCACCCTGCCCGCGCCCACTCACGGGCACGCCGGGGCAGAACCAGGTCGTGGTGGCGAAGCCCTCGTAGGGCACGCGCGGCATGGTCGGTGCGTCGACGGTGGCGAACAGCGGCGTGGTGTGCGGCTCGGCCCTCACCCGCAGGGCAGCGAGGAACAGACCGAGCGGCAGCACCACGGTGAGCAGCACGGCGATGGTGCGCCGGTCGGGCACGAACCGCTGGCGGCGCGGGCGGCGCCCACCGTTGCGCGCCGATGGAGTCGATGACGCCTCCGCGCGCGCGCGGCCGCCTGCCGGGCGCGGCTCGCCGCCGGTGCCGTCGATTGCCGGGCGACGCACAGGGCTCACGACTCGTCACCCCAGCTCGCCCAGCCGCCGCTGTCGTCCAGGTCGCCTGACGCGGTCGACCCATCCAATGCCGGTGGCGCGGTCACCTGCCATACGTCGATCGCGGTGAGGTCGTCGGTCGCATCCACTGCACCGCCCGCCGCGGCCCCGGACGTAGCTGCCAGCGGCGAGCGCAGGTCGGCGATGGTGGATGTGTCGTCGAGTCCACCGCCTTGCTCGCCGCGACGGCGGCGCAACCGTTCGAGTCGCAACGAGCTGGCGGCCACCGCCAGCGCAAGCCACAACCCGAACTGCAGCGCGACCAAGGCGGTGCGCGTCGGCGGGGTGTCGAAGGTGACGGTGACCGCACCGCCGCTGGGCAGATCGAAGGCCACCGTCGAACCGAATGCCCGCCGCGGCTCAACGCCGACGCCGCCGACAGTGAGCTTCCATCCCGAGTCGTAGGGCACGGCCAAATGCACGGTGCCGGGCGGCAGCGTGCCGGTGAAGTCACCACGATCTGGAGCGCCGACGGCGAAGGGGGTCGAGCCGGTGAGGTCGGCCTGGGTGAGCGCGTCGCCGCCGGCCTTGTTGCTCGCCTCGGCGCCGAGCGGAGTCAGCAACGACCGCGTCGGAGTGAACGCGGTGTTCTCGAACACCCGGTAGTTGGGCGGGTTGGTGAGGCGGCTGGCCATGTCGAGTTGGTTGTCGAGCACGGCCAGCAGCCCCTCGGGGATCGGCAGCGGGTTTTCGATTGTGCCGTTCACCCCGTCGGCCACGGGGACGACGATGTACCTGATCGCGAACGGGGCCAACAGGCGCCCACCGCGCACGGTGGCCCCAGCGGCCATCTGCCGCAAGGCGGTGGCCACCTCTTCCTCGATCCCGGTCGGCTTGCCGGCCCAGCGCTCGGCGATGGTGATCGGCCCATCATCCGTGATCGCCATGCCGATACCAGGCTGGTAGGTGTACGCCGCGACAGGGATCACCTGCGGATCGCCCAGCCACAACACGCGAAAATCGCCCTCGGGTGGATCGGTGGCGAACTCGGCGAGGGCGTCGACGAGTGTGCCGTTTGGCATGCCCCACTGGCCGTCGGCCACCGCCGTCAGCCCGGGTAGCACCCCGAACACGACTGCGACGCTGGTGAGCAACCCGAGTGGCTGCCGCCAGCCGAACTGACCGGCGAGCACGTCGTCCTGGAAGGCAGCGGCGAGCGTGGCCGCGGACAGCGCCATACCGATCGCCACGGGCACGAGCAGCACCCCCGGCTCGGGCATGCGGAAGGGAAGATCGGCGCGGTCGTCGAGCACCGCCAAGGCCCCGAACCCGAACACCAGCAGCGCGCCGCGAACGGCCCACGTGAAGCGCCACGCTCGGGCCACCAGCGGTGAGACGACGACCGGCAAGAACAGCAGGATCGACACCGTGGTGGCGCCGCCGCGGTCGTCGAGGAAGCGCAGCAAGTTGCCCACACCGAGCGAACGCGAGGTGGCCACGGGTACGCCCACCACCGCCGTCCATCCGTCGCCGCCGAGCAGCGACAACGACCACGGCAAGTTGAGCACGAAGCCGACGATCACCGCGCCCACAGACGCGGCGACGATGGTGAGCGCGGCTTTCGACGACCCGCCGACGACGACCGTACCGAGCGCCATCAGCGCGGCCATGCCGACCAGCAACAAGGCGAACGCCGGGGCGAAGGCGAAGGCCACCGCGGCCAGAAGGATCAGCTGCGCGCCACGGCGCACGAGCCGTGAGCGATCGACGCTCACGTAGTGCTCGACCTTGGTGTCGGTGACGCTGCCAGACGACTCGATACCGGCGAAGCGGCGCAAAAGGTGCAGCCCCCATGGCCCGGCCGCGTAGCAGGCCAGCGCCGTCCAGTGGCCGCCCCCGAGCAACTGTGTGGGCAGCGGCACGGCCGCGTACACCACCAGTGCCGCCACACGGGCGCGCGCCGTGGGGAACAGCGACGCCAGACGCCAGATGCCCAGGTGCCCGGCGAACAGCATGCCCACCACGGCCAACGTGTTGAGCAGACCCATGTTGAACAGCGTCGCCACGCTGGCCACGCCGATCAGCCCCATGCCGGTGGGGACCGCGGTGTTGCTACCCAACCCGTGACCCCACCAGCCCGACAGGTAGTCGCCGACCATGCCGGACGGACTGGCGGGGAAGGCGAGGAACTCTCCGAATCGGGGCACGCCACCGCTGATCAGGTCGCGACTGCCCACCAGCACGAGCACGATGACCGACAGCCAGGCCAATGCCGGTGCCGAACCGGCGGTCTGCCTCCACCGCCGTTCGGTGGTGCTGTCCGGGTCGACCTGGCGCAGTTCGCGCGAGCGCAGATAGGCCGACACGCGGGCGCTGCCGCGCAATTGCAGACCGGCCACCTCGGCGTCGGGCACGCGCCGCAAGCGGGCCAGGCCGCGGCGCCGGGCCATGAAGGCCGGCGTTCGCGGCGCCATGCCCACCAACGCCGCGAGAGTGGAACCGGCGCGGCGGAAGTGCCCGCTGAGTACGCCGATCAGCACTTGCGTGAGCGTCACCAACACCAGTTGCACCGTCACCAGCGGCAACCGCCGGCCACCGGTGAGTGTGGCCACGGCGCGCATCCGATTGCGTTCGGCGATTGCTTCGTGGCGCAGGTCGGGTCGGCGCTCGGCGAGGCGACCGCGGTGACGGCCCCGGGCCGCGGGCACGACCACCACACGCGCCCCGCCAAGGTGCGCCCGCCAGCACAGATCGAGGTCGTCGCCGTGGAAGGCGATGGTGGGGTCGAAGCCACCGACGGTTCGGAACAGGTCGGCGCGCACCAGCAGACAGGCGGCCGGTACGGCGAACACGTCGCGCACTCCGTCGTGCTGCTCCTGGTCGACCTCGCCGGGCTCGACGATCGGGTCGATCTCGGCGAAGCGGTCGACGTCGTACCCGACGTGCTGCAACACGTTGGGGCGTGACCAGTTGACCAACTTCGGGCCGACGATGCCCGCGTTCGAGCGGTAGAGCTCCTCCACGAGGAGGCGGATGGCCGATGGATCGAGTGCGACGTCGTCGTGGAGGAAGCAGAAGAACCCGTTGTCGCCCTCGACCAGTCGCAGCACTTCGTTGGCGGCGGCCCCGAAGCCAGGGTTGCCGGCGACGCCGCGTACGAAGGCGTTCGGCACCAGGTCGCGGATGCGGGCCGGCAGGTCGCCGCGCTCGCCGGCCACCAGGAACAGGCAGCGCAGGTTGGTGTAGTCCTGCGCGGCAAGCGCGGTGAGCACCTCGTCGAACCATGCGCCTGGCTCGTGCACCACCATCACCGCCACTACGGGCGGGGCAAGGGGTCCGGTCGTGTCCACGATCCGACGAGGCTAGCCGGGGGGCGGGCGGCGGCGCGGGTCACCCGGCCGTGTGTCACCCACGCGCCCACAGCTGTGCCCCCGGGGCGCACGAACGGTCAACATCGCTAGGCTCCCAGGAGGCATGCCCGCGCTACCGACCCCCTCGTTCGATCTCACCGGTCTCGACCTCACCCGCCTCGACCTGCGTCGCGTGGAAACCGTGCTCGCCGGCGCCACTGCCGGCACCGTCACCAAGGTGGCCCGCGATGCGGCCTTCGTCGCTATCGGATTCGGTGTGCTCGCGATTCAGGGTGTCCAGTTGAGACGCCGCGCCGTCGAGAAGACCGTGGCCGCCTGGCTGAGGAACGTCACCGGATAGGTGAAATAGCCGCTCACGTCCATCACCACGTGCGTGGGCTGCTCTGCGGCGAGACACCACTGACCGTTGACATCGTCGGGAACCACGACGGTCACCGCGGCATTGGCACCGGGCTGATACCGCACATGCGACGCTGCCGGGAGCGGTGACATACAGGGATGCACCGTGAGCCCACCCGCAGCGCTGGGGTCGACAGCGGTGACCACCGCCACTGGGGCCGCCAAACCCTCAGCGGCGGGCATGCCGGCGGTGGCAGCGAGTGCCAGCGACGCATTGCCCCCGGCCGACAAGGGCGCCGACAGGCCGAGCCCGAAGCGGGTGTCGATCACGCGGGTCGGCGGCAAGGCGACAAACTCGGCCGTGCCGGCGCTGCCGTACCAGCCGCCGAGGTCGACGACGACGTGCATCGGGGCGCTGACATGGACGCACACCTCACCTCCGGCACTGAGCGCGACGATGGCCTGGTTGGCGATGTCGACCGACTGGATGAAGTTGATCGAGCTGACGTCGGGCACGGATGCCGAGCATGGGTAGACCGTGGCGAAGCCGTCCGCGGCGGCTGAGACGGCGTGCAGCGTCAGCGCCGCCGCCGTGGCCCCCACGGGGGTGCCGGACTGGCCCACCACCGGCACGTGCACGATCGTGCCCGCCGCCAGCAGGTCGCCACCGCGCGAGTCGTACAGCCGGGTCGGCGAGACCGGCTGGAAGCGGTCGCCGCTGAAAGGTGCGTACGAGCCGAACAGGTCGACCAGCACATCACCGGCCGTGGAGGAGTAGATGCAGAAAGTGCCGTTGGCGCCGAGTGGCACCGTGGTGGTGGCCGCGACGACCCGCCCGGGTAGCGCCTGCAGAACCGACGCCGTGGGCAGTGGCGTGCCGCACGGGTAGGCAGTCATGTATCCGCCGGCGCCAGGCAGCACGGAGGTGATGTTCACCACCGCCGCGCTGGCATTGCCGGGTAGGCCGGGGTCGACCACGAGGGTGCATCCACCGGGCAATGAACCACTGGGAGCACCCTTGCCGATGCGGGTGTCGACCAGGCGCACCGGGTCGATGGCGTTGAAGCGGGCCGCGATCGGGCCTGGGAACGCGGCCCCGACTGGCGGCGGGTTGTTCCCCAGGCACGGGTCGATCGGCGTCGATCCACGCACGTTGAACCAGTTCGACTTGAGGCCGAACTTGGCCTTGAAGGCATCGCCGGTGACGGTTGTGGAGCTGGCCGTGCCCTGCACCTTGATCGACAGCACCCGCCCACCCCAGTCGCCGTAGCCGTTGCGCGACAGCACCGCGAGGGAAGTGAACGTGCCGATCTGCGGATAGGCCGCCGATATCTGCGACCCGCTGAGCGTGACCGACCAGTTGTGGTACGGGTTGTTGGGGGTGTCGTCGCCGTCGTCGAACACCGCCGGGAACGGCATCAGCTCGCTGTTGCCGGGCAGCGTGTAGCCCCCCGAGGAGGCGGCGAACATGGTGTACGCCACCGGGCCGGCGGTGTTGCCCACCCGGCGCACCACACCGGCGGTGGCGAGCACCGCTGCGTCGGTGCTGGGGTACTCGACCTGCACGAACCCAGCGCCCACCGAGGCACGGGTGGCTGCGCCGACGTACACCTGGCAGGCGGTGGTGTCGCACGTCTTGGCGTAGGGCGAGTAGCGGTTTTCGGCGAACGCGTAGCTGCGCGCCGCCACGGCCTGGGCCTGTAGTGCCTGCGCGCCCTGGCCCCCTCCTGCGGTCGACCAACCCGGAGACATCTCCTTGGCGATCACCGAACGCAGGTAGTGCTCCATCGGCACCTGATTCACCGTGCGCGTACCCGACTGGGTGGCCACGATCACCCCGCGATAGGCACGCAGCGAAGCGTCCGACTGGCAAACACCGAGCAGGTCGCCGTAGTTGGGCGTGATCGACGTGTCGACCTGTGTGCGGATTGTCACCGAACCGGCCACCGCGTTGGCCACCGTGGTGCCCCCGACTGCGCAGCTCTGGCTGCTCCGCGCGTAAACCCGGTACGACGAACCGGTCCACTGGGCTGTGACCGACTGCCAGGGGCCGCCGGCAACACCATCGACCAGCAATCCGCCGGTGGGGCTCACCACGGTGGTGACCTTGTTGTCGAGCGACAGCAGGCGCACGGGCAGCACTGTGTCGAGCGGGATGGTGCCGGCCACTGTGCCGCCGTAGTAGTGGTCGAGAATCTGCGCCGAGTTCCACCCCAGGTCGACCGCGTATCCGTACGCGCCCCATTGGCTGAGGCCGACGCCGTGCCCGATGCCGTGCCCGTCGAGGGTCACCGCGGTGTCGGCCGCAGAGGGAGCGGGAGCGACACCGACGGTAAGGGCCGTGCCGGCAAAGGCCCCGGCGGCAAGGCCGACGGCGGCGAGCGCGGCGATCGACATTCGGGAGTGCGAGCGGCTCACGAAGAGATATCGGCGCGCGGCAGGCCAGAACCGAGGCGGGTGGGGGGCGCACGACCGCATTTCCCCAGTCTCGCGGATAGTGTGGCCGACTTGGTGGCAGCCTCCGACGAGCAGTCTTCTTCCCGGGTACCGCTCCCGGAGGGAACCATTCCGGTGGGCCTCGGTCTTCTCGTGTCCGGGCTCGCCAGTTTCGTGTTCCTGCGCGTCGGCAAGGACGCTCTCGGCGGTGAGGAGCCGTTCAGCCCCGTGCTGTCGCTGTGGTTCGCCACCTTCGCGCTCGCGCCGGGGTTCTTCCTGCCGCTCGAGCAGGAACTCGGCCGTGCCCTGTCGCACCGGCGGGCGCTCGGACAGGGCACCCGGCCGGTGGTGCGCAAGGTGGCACTGCTCGGCCTCGGTCTGGCCGCTATCGTGAGCGTTCTGATGCTGGCCGCCGGCCCGCTGATCGCCGACTCGTACTTCGACGGCGAGTGGGTGATGATGTTCGCGCTGGTCGTCGCCTTCGCCAGCTACGCGCCGGTGCACCTCGCCCGCGGCATCTCCAGCGGCAGTGGCCGGTTCAAGTCGTACGCGGTGGTGATGGGCGCCGACGGTGTGGTGCGCGTCGTGCTATGCCTCATCCTCGCCGCTGCCGGCGTGGCCACCGTCGGCCCCTACGGGATGGCGGTCGCGCTGGCCCCACTGGTGGGCTTCTTGCTGGTGTGGTGGGGCAAGCAGTTGCGCACCGAGGACGGCCCACCGGCAACTTGGGGCGAGGTGACCCCCAATCTCGGCTGGCTGCTGCTCGGCTCGGTGTTCGCCGCCGGACTGGTGAACGCCGGCCCGGTGGCCGCCAACCTGCTGCGCGAGCCCGACCAGAAAGAACTGGTCACCCAGTTCGGCTACGGCGTGCTGTTGTCGCGCATACCCCTGTTCTTGTTCCAGGCGGTGCAGGCCGCGCTGTTGCCCCGTCTGTCGCGGCTGGCCGCGCGCAACCAGCTCGACGAGTTCCGCCGTGGGTTCCGCAAGCTGTTGGTGCTGGTCATCGCCGTCGGTGTGATCGGCACCGTCGGCGCGTATGCGGTGGGGCCGTATGTGATCCGCAAGATGTACGACGCCGAACTACAGAGCCGCACCCTGGCGATGCTGGCCCTCAGCAGCGCGCTGTACATGCTGGCCCTCGCCCTCGCGCAAGCGGTCATCGCGCTGCGTGGCCATGCGCTCGTGGGTGCCGGTTGGGGCCTGGGGATGATCACCTTCGTGCTCGTCACCTGGCTCAGCGCCGATCAGCTCTTCCGGCGCATCGAGTTCGGCCTGATCGCCTCCTCGGCTGCGTCGCTGTGTGCGTTCGCGGTGGCCTTGAAGCGCCAGCTGCGCAAGGGCGTCGAGCCCGATCACGGCTCGATGATGGACGCGATCATCGACATGCCGTTCGAGACCTGACGGCCGTCGGCCGCGGTTCAGGAGGGCAGGCGCACTGCCGACAGCACGGTGGAGGCCAACGAGTGGGCGACGGCGGGCGTGCTCATCACGCTCTCGGCGACTATCGCGCGCATGCCGGCCGCTTCGACTGCGGCGGCGTGGTGGGCGTCGACCGGATCGATCACCAGTGTCGCTGCGATCGGAGCGTAGAGGCGAGCCACGCCGACCACCGACGGCTCGTGGCCGAGTTCGGCCAGCATGTGATCGGCGGGACCCTTCAACGCTGCCCCGCCGACGATCGGAGACACCGCCACCACACTGTCGCGGCGGGCGGCGAGCAACTCGTCGATGCCGCCCAGGGCACGGATCGGGCCGATCGACACCAGCGGATTGGAGGGGGCGATGGCCACCAGCTCTGCGCCGCGTAGCGCGGTCAACACCGCCCGGGTGGGGCGAGCGGTGTCGGTGCCGGCGAAGCGCACGGCCGAAACCGGCACGGCGTGGCGGCGTTGCACGAAGTACTCCTGGAACGGCACGTCGATGTCCTCGGTGGCGAGGTGCACCACCGTGCTGACCGTCTCGTCGCACATCGGCAACAGACGCTGGTGCACGCCCCACGCCCGGCAGATCTCGGCAGTCACCTCGCTGAGCGTGGCCCCCTCGGCCAGGCGGGCGGTGCGGTACAGGTGGGTGGCCAGGTCGCGGTCGCCGAGCTTGAACCAGGTGGCCGCGGCCCCCGATGCCCGTGGTCGCACCGGCAGGTAGCGAGCCAAGGCGTCCATCACCCGCCAACTCTCCTCGCTCAGACCCCAGCCGCGTTCGGGGTCGATCGCCCAGGCGAGGGTGTAGGTGATGGTGTCGATGTCGGGCGAGATCGACAGCCCGTGCATCACCGTGTCGTCGGCGGTGTTGACGATGCCGACAGTGTCGGTGGGTGGGTGCACCCCGGCGAGCCCCGACAGGAAGCGGGCCGCACCCACCCCGCCGCACAGCACCGCCACCGTCATCGCCCCTCCCCTGCCAGTTGTCGGTAGAGGGCCACGGTGTCGTCGGCGCACTTGGTCCACGTGAACCGCCGCCACTGCTGGTCGCCGGCGTTCACCAGGCGGGCGCGCACTTCGCTGTCGGTGAGCGCGGCGGACAGGTTGGCGGCCAGGTTGTCGCCGTCGAGGGCCGCACAAAGCAGGGCCGCGTCACCGCCGACTTCCGGGATCGAGCCGGCGTCGCTGGCCACCACCGGCACTCCGGCTTGCATCGCGTCAAGCAGGGGGAAGCCGAAGCCCTCGTCGAGCGAGGGATAGGCCAACACCGCCGCGTTGCGCACCAGCCAGGCGCGGGCGTCGTCGTCGACGCGCCCGGCGAACAGCACTCGCGGGGCCAGACCAGGGCCGAGCGCATCGACCGCCGCGTCGACAGCGTCGCGGTCGTCGCCGTCGCCACCGGCGAGCACCAGCAGTAGGTCGGGGTGCTGGGTGGCGACGGCTCCGAAGGCACGCACGAGCGTGGGCAGGTTCTTGCGCCGCTCGATCGTGCCCACGGCCAGCACGTAGGGGCGGCCCTTCAGCTCGGCCACCGGCGCCGTGGCGGGGGCAGCGGGAAGGGCCAGCGCGCCCAGGTGCACCGTGTGCACCCGAACGCCGGGGAACAGGTCACGCACGGCCGCGGTGGTGGCATGCGAGCTGGTCACAACCGTGGCACCGCGCTCGATGCTGCGCCGTAGCACCTGGCCGGAGCGGTGCACGGCGCCGACTGCCTGGCCGGGGTTGCGCAGGAACCAGCAGTCGTACACCGACACCAGTTGCGGAGCGCGGGTGGGCGGCACGACGTAGTTGGTGCCGTGCACCAGCTCCACGCCGGCCAACCAGCGGTCGGCGCGGGGCAGGTCGCTGCGCGCCCAGCAGCGATGGGCCACAGCCGCCGGTATCGGCAACCGCCGTGCCCCCGGGCCGGGTTCGGCGCGGAACGACACCAGGTAGTCGGTCAGGTCGACGTCGTCGCGTTGGTGCAGCGCCGCGTGCAACGCCGCCACCGCGTGCCCGATCCCCGTGCGCGCCCCGTGCAACGGCCCAGTGTCGAAGGCGACGCGAACGGCATCCGTGGGGGGCGCGTCCATCCCGCCGAGGCTAGTGCGACAACTCGTTCAGCGCCCCGCCGCCCGCGGGATGAGCCCTGGTATGTGTCCGCGTTTCTCCTTGTTCCGATTTCGAATCGGTCGCCGACACCTCACGACCCGCGCCACGACGCCTCCCTCCGCCTCAACAAGGGTGTCCGTGATCCGGGGTCAACTGCAAGGGTCGCGATACGTGTCGCCGGCACGCCAGCACGCTGACACCACATGCAGCGGCTGAAGTAGGCCCAGACTTGGTCTGGACGATGTCGGCGCTCCGGGCCCCCGACTTCACCGCGCGGCCACCGCCCGCAGGGGACGCGGAGGCCGTAGACTCAGGCGACTCGACGAAGCGGAGACGAGAGCCCACCATGCCCCGCGCATTCATCACAGGCATCACAGGACAGGACGGCCAGCACCTGGCCGAGTTCTTGCACGGCAAGGGCTACGAGGTGTTCGGCATGGTCAAGGGGCAGAACAACCCCAAGTTCGACCAGGTGCGCGACGAGTTCCCCTTCGTCGAGCCGGTGCCCGGCGACCTGGCCGACCTGCCATCGCTGGTGAAGGCGCTGGAGCACGCCCAGCCCGACGAGGTGTACAACCTCGGCGCGATCAGCTTTGTCGCGCTCAGCTTCAACCAGGCCGAACTCACCGCCAACATCACCGGCCTCGGCGTGTTGCGCATGCTCGAGGCGATCCGCATGGTGGGCGGCGCGCAGAACAACAAGATCCGCTTCTACCAGGCGAGCAGCAGCGAGATGTTCGGCAAGGTGCGCGAGACCCCACAGACCGAGCGCACACCGTTCCACCCCCGCTCGCCCTACGGGTGCGCCAAGGTGTTCGGCCACGACATCGTGGTGAACTACCGCGAGAGCTACGACCTGTTCGCGTGCAGCGGCATCCTGTTCAACCACGAAGGCCCGCGGCGCGGCATGGAGTTCGTCACCCGCAAGGTCACCAACGCGGTGGCGCGCATCAAGCTCGGCCTGCAGGACGAGCTGGTACTCGGCAACCTCGACTTCAAGCGCGACTGGGGCTACGCCGGCGACTACGTGAAGGCGATGTGGCTGATGCTGCAACAGGACGCCCCCGACGACTACGTAGTGGCCACCGGCGAGACCCACACCGGCCACGAGCTGGTCGAGGTGGCCTTCGCCGAGGCGGGCATCAGCGACTGGGAGCGCTACGTGCGCCAAGACCAGAAGTTCTTCCGCCCGGCCGAGGTCGATCTGCTGATCGGCGACCCCACCAAGGCGCGCACCAAGCTGGGCTGGAAGCCGGAAGTCGACTTCCCGACGCTGGTGAAGATGATGGTCGCCCACGACATGGCCCTGGAGAGCGCCAAGCTCCCTCGCTGAGCGCCCGACGCGATCTGGCCGCCCACCGAGCCAGTACGGCACAGCTCAGCGGCGGTGGCCCATCGTGGCCAGGCCCACCGACAGCTCGGTCCACGGTGCCCAGGCGAGGTGGATGCGGGCTCGCGTCGGCGACAACGCACAGCGGATCACCTCGTCGCCACGGCGCGGCACCGACGTGGGGTAGGCGGCATCGGGCCCGGCCATCAGCGTCCACAGGTCGCGCACGGCCGTGGCCACCCCGGTGCCGACGTTCACCACCAGACCCCCGCCCTTGGTGGCTGCCCGCACCAGGGCATCGACCGCGTCGTCGATGAACAGCAAGTCGCGGCTCTGGCGGCCGTCACCACTGATCGTCGGAGTTGATCGCGTCGCGATTGCATGCGCGAAGGCCGCCGTCACCCCGCCTTCGGGCCGCTGGCGCGCGCCATAAAGGTTGGCCACCGCAAGCGCGGTGAACTCGACAGCGTGCTCCTCGCGATAGGCGGCCAGCAACTCGGCGACGGCGCGGCTGAGCACGCCACGCACTCCGACCGGATTCCACGGCTGGTTCTCCTTGATCGGCTGATCCTTGGCGTTCACCTCGCCGTACAGCGCCACCGCCGACAGCGCCACCACCACCTTCACCCCGCCCGTCGCCCGCGCCGCCTCCAGCACGCCGAACAGCGACCGCATCGACGCCGCCCCTGTGGCCTCCACCGGCAAGCCAGGGGGCAGCAGCCCGAGGTGGTAGATCACCGCCGGCGTCTTCAACTGCACCAGCGCCTGGAACTGCTCGCTGCCTGCGTCGAGGGTGTGGATCTGCAACTGGCCGCCCAACGCCCGCGCCTCGCTGAGGTTGGCCAACGATCCGCAGGTGAGGTCGTCGACCACCTCCACGGCATTGCCCTCGGCGACCAGCCGCTCGGTGAGGTGCGAGCCGACGAAGCCGGCGCCCCCCACTACGAGCACGTTCACGTGCCGTCGGGATCGGGGCGGCGTTCGCCGCCGACGTGTTCGCCGGGCGCGACCACACCGTCGGCCCCCAACACGCTCGCTCGCACCTCGGCTCCAGCACCGACCCGGCCCATCACCACCGAGTCTGTCACCACCGCGCGATCACCGACGACGGCGCCCGGCAACAGCACCGAGCGTTCGACGCGGGCACCAGCGCCCACCTGCGTGCCCTCGCCCACCACCGCCTGCACCAGCACCGCATCGGGTGCCACCCGCGCCGCGGGGTGCACCGGTGCGCAGGTGTCGTGGCGGCGCAGGCCGGCGAGCAGGTCGAGGTTGGCCTGCAGGTACAACTCGGGGCGACCGGTATCGAGCCAGTAGTCGTCGGTGGCCATCGCGTACAGCCCACCGTCGGCCGCCACAGCCGGAAACGTCACCCGCTCGATCGACACCTTCTGCCCGGCGGCGATGCGGGCCAGTACGGAGGGCTCGAGCACATAGGTGCCGGCGTTGATCAGGTTGCTCGGCGCGGTGCCGGGCGCGGGCTTCTCGACGAAGCGCTCCACCCGGCCGGCGTCGTCGAGCGCCACCACCCCGAAGGCCGACGGATCGGGCACACCGATCAGGTGAATGGTGGCCTCGGCATCGTGGGCACGGTGGAAGTCGACCAGCGCCGACACGTCGAGGTCGGTCAGCACATCGCCGTTGGCGACCACGAACGTGTCGTCGATACCCGCAGCCTCGGCTGCGAAACGGATCGCCCCGGCGGTGTCGAGCGGTTCGGGCTCGACCGCGTAGCGCAGCGCCACCCCGGCACAGTGGCCGTCGGGGAAAGCGGCGACGAACGGCTCTGGCTTGAACCCGAGGGCGAAGGTCACTTCCGTCACCCCGTAGCGGCCGAGGTTGGCGACCAGCCGCTCGATGATCGGCACGTGGCCGACCGGCAACATCGGCTTGGGAACCGAGTTGGTGAGTGGGCGCAGCCGGGTGCCGAACCCGCCGACGAGCACGACCGCCCGCATCAGCCGGTGGTGGTCGGAACTGCGGTCGTGGTGGCCGAGTCGACCGTGGTGGGGGTGTCGGGCACGCTGCTGTCGGTGGGCTCGCTGGTGGCGGGCGAGGTGGCATCGCTGCCCGAGCCGCACAGGTCGCCGCTGCCGATCGCACCCCAGTTCTCCAAGTCGCACGTCCACTTGGGGCGTGGGATGGAGAAGTCGCTGTCGTCGGGCACGACGGCGATCACGAACACCTTGCCGTTGCGGTCGATGCGCAAGCTGCCGAAGTCGGCGGTGAAGTCCTGGAAGCCGCCGCTGGTGTAGTCGTCCCACACCCGCACCTTGATGACCGCGTTCTTGCCGAAGCACTCGGTGCCCTTGAACTCGTCGCTCTTGAAGATGTCCTCGTCCCACACGTTGGTGGCGCCATCGCCCACCTGTGCCTGGGGCACCTCCAGCTTGGAGGGGCTCAGCTCGACGTCGTAGACGTCGAGGAACACGCCGAGGCGCGCCTTGCGTCCGGAGTTGCCACCAACTTGCGGGTGGTAGTGGATGATGCCGTCGTCGTCCTGACTCAGTTCGCCGGCGGCGAGCTTGTCGGGATTGCCGGTGGAAGCGTCCTCGCCCAGTTCGTCGGGCGTGCCGGTGAGCTTGAACTCTGTGTCGCACACGCGGAGGGCGTAGGCCGCCACCCAGGTCTCGCCCACCTCTGGATGCCCCTGCTCGGCGCTGGGAATCGAGACCTTGGCGTAGACGATGAGCGCCACCATGAGCACGATCACAATGGTCAGCGCGGTGGGGAAAGTTGTGCCGCTGGAGAAGCGCACCTTCTTGCCGCGGCCGCGCGACGCGAGCTTGGCGACCTTTCTTGCGGACGACGACGATGCCACGAGGGAGCGAGGCTATCGCCTCCGGGCGGCAAAAGCGGTGCCGACCAGCGGATCAGTGCGTCAGCGAGCGCACCAGCCGCTCGTAGGCCAGCGCTACTGCGTTCGGCGATGCCGCGCCCAGCACCCACTGGCGGCCGGCTTCACCCATCACTCGCGCCCGATCGAGATCGCCGAGCAGGCCGGTCAGGCCCTCACGGAAGGCGGCCGGGTCGTCGGGCGGCACCGCCACCCCGCCGCCGCTGGCGGCGAGCATGCGCGGCACCTCCGTGCCCGGGTCGATCGCGGCCAGCACCGGCCGACCGGCAGCGAGGATCGAGTAGGTCTTCGACGGCACGCTCACCCTTCCCAGCCCCTTCTTCAACGGCACCAGATGGATATCACCGGTGGCGAGCACCTCCGGCACCCGCTCCTTGGGCTGGTAACCGCTGAAACGCACGTTGGGCAGATGCGCAGCCTGTTGCTGCAGCGCGGCGCGAGCGGCGCCGTCACCGTTGATCAGGAAGGTCGCCCGCGGAAAGTCGGCCGCAGCGTCGACCACCATCTCCAACGACTGGCTGAAGCCGACATTGCCGGCGTAGAGCACCACCGGTTCGTCACCGATCCCCAACTCGCGTCGGAAGGCTGTGTGGCGATCGGCGGGGCTGATGAACTCGGTGTCGACGAAGTTGGGGATCACGTGCACCCGCGCGCGGTGCGACCGCTTCACCTTGGCCACCACGTTGTCCTGCAGGTCGTCGCTCAACACCGTCACCGCTGCGGCGCGGTGATAGCTGACCCGCTCGAGCCAGCGGGCGACGGCGATGATCCGCCGGTTGCTGATCGCCCCCGTCTCGACTGCCGCGTCGGGGAACACGTCCTGGATGTTGAACACCAGCGGGCCGCGACGCACGAGGTGGGTGATCCAGCCGGTGAGCCCCATCGTCAATGGCGGCGACATGGCGATCACCGCGTCGACCCGGCCGCCACGCAGCGAGGAGAGCCCGGCCAGCACGCTGAAGCCGGCGAACCCGGCGGCACGGCGCAGCAGATTGCGCTTGTCGCTGCCCGGGAACGGATGCACGCGGGTGACCGAGCCCCACGCGGTTCGCTCGCGCTGCACCCACTTGCCCTCCCACCCGGCCTCGATGCGGTGCTCGCGGTACCACGGCAGGGCGGTGACGACGTGCACTTCGTGGCCGAGGGCGGCCAGCTCGGCGACGATGCGGGTGATCACCTCGCCGGTTGGTGCGGTGTCGGGCGCGAAGTGAGGGCACAGCACGGCCAGGCGCAACGGGCGCGTCGGCGTGCCAGGCGTCTCGGTGGGTCTCCCGGTGGGGTTCATGGGTGCTGCCAGGCTCGCGCGTAGGCCGCCGCCAGCGCCGCCCCGCTGGCCCGGGCGGTGAACTGCTGGGCACGCTCGCGCCCGGCGGCGACCAACTGGTGGCGGCGCAGGCGGGCCTCGTCGAGCACGTTTGCCCACGCCTCGGCCGTCAGCGGACGCACCAGGCCGGCGTCGGCGACTATTCCCGGCATGCATGTGGCGTCGCTGCACACCACCGGGCAGCCCAACGTCATCGCCTCGATCAGTGGGGCGCCGAAACCCTCGTACTGGCTGGGGAACACCAACGCCGCGGCCATCGCCAGCAGCCCGTTGCGGTGTGCCGCCGGCACTCGCCCGAGGCGCACCACGCGCGGATCGGTGCACGCCGCTACCTGCGGCTCGGCGAACCCGGCACCACCGGTGAGCACCAGCCGCAGGTCGGGGTCGGTCCAGTGCGTGGCCATCATCTGCAGCAGGAACTGGTGCTGTTTGTGCGGGTGGGTGACCGCCGGGTAGACGATCACCGGCCCGTCGCCCAACCCGTACAGCCGGCGTAGTTCGTCGGCCGGGGTCACCTCCCCGGCCAGCGCCGGCTCGATGCCGTGCGGCACCACCAGCACCCGCTCGGGGTCGGCGCGGTAGGCCTCGATCACCGACTCGCGCACATAGTCGCTGGGCACCGTCACCACCGCCGCGCGGCGCACCGACCGCGGGATCAGCGCCCCCAGATAGGCCCGCTTGAGACGGGTGAAGTACTCGGGATAGGTGCGGAACTGCAGGTCGTGGATGGTGAGCACGTAGGGCTGCCCGGCGCGCGGTGGGGCGGTGCCGCCGCCATGGTGCACCAGCGCCGCACCGGCCGCATGGCGGCGCAGCCAGGTCGACTCGCCGACCACCCGGCGCACTCGATTGTGGCTGGCGAAGTCGGGTTCGGCGACGGCGATGCCCGCTGCTGCCAATTCGGGATGGGCCGCGGCCAATCCCTGCGCGCCGGCCACGCTCACCCGGTAGGCGGGGCCTACTTCCGCCAGGCCGAGCAGTTGGCGCACGAGATATTCCTCCGAGCCGCCCACCTTGCCGGGCACGCACCACAGCATGTTCACCATCACCTGCGGCGCGTCGGCCGTGTGGGCCGCGGCCGTCGGGGTTGTCGTGGCCGTCACAGCAACTCCCGGTAGGCGGCGACGGTGAGTTCGGCGGTTGTGGCCCAACTGTTGCGCTGCGCGTGTAACAACCCGCGCGGCGACAACTGCGTCGCTCGCCGTTCGGCGTCGCCGATCCCGCGGGCGATGTCGGCCGGATCATGCGGGTCGACCAGCACCGCCGCCCCACCGGCCACCTCCTCGGTGGCGCTGCCCTGGCTGGTGACCACCGGTGTGCCCTGGGCCATCGCCTCCAGCACGGGCAGGCCATAGCCCTCCTGCGTACTCGGGTAGCAGAACACCTTGGCCCCCGCGTAGAGCGGTGCAAGGTCGTCGCCGGGCACGAACCCCAAGAAGCGCACACCTGGATGTTCGTCGCCACCGGCGTCGCCCCAGCCGGCGGCACCGGCCACCACCAGCAGCGGCGCGTCGGGCAGGTGGGCGAGGGCGGCGATCAGCCCCTTCAGGTTCTTGCGCGGCTCCACCGTGCCCACGAACAACAGGTACTCGGCGGGCAGGTCGTAGGCGGCGCGGACCCTGGCCACCTCGTCGGCATTGGCCCGCTCAGTCTCCACGCCGAGCGGCACCAGCCGCAGGCGCTCGGCAGGGATGTCGGCCTGCAGGCAGTCGTCGAGCGTCGCCTGGCTGGAGCACAGCACCAGATCGGCACGCTCTTTGATGTGGCGCACGCTGCGGCGGAACACGCGCACTCCGTGCTTGGTGAAGAAGCGAGGCGTGTGCACGAAGGCCAGGTCGTGCAGCGTGACCACCAGCGGCGCGTCGGTGGCACAGGGGATGAGCGACGTGGCGTGGGCGATGTCGATGCGACCCGTGGCCCACTCGACCTTCGGCCAGTGCAGACGCAGCCAGGCCTCGTACATCCAGCCACCGCCCACCGGCAGATGCTTCACCGGCACCGGTGGTCGCCACTCCTGACGTGGCGCTCGCAGGTGGGCACCGGCCACTCCGACCAGCTCCACATCGGGCCGCTCGCTCAACGCTTCGGCGATGCGCAGGGCCGCGACGCCGGTGCCGCCCGGCACCCGGTGCCAGCACTGTTCGAAGGTGTAGGCCACACGCACCGCAACATCATGGCGTGGGTGGCCGTAACATCATCGCCATGTCCGAGTTTTGGAGTGGTCGCCGGGTGGTCGTCACCGGTGGGGCCGGGTTTCTCGGCCGGGTGGTGGTCGACAAGTTGCGGGCGCAGGGCGCGGACGTGGTGGTGCCGCGCAGCCGCGACCACGACCTCACCGTGCCCGGAGTCGCCGAACGGCTGCTGGCCGACACCGCGCCGTCGCACGTCGTGCACCTCGCGGCCCGAGTCGG
This sequence comes from Actinomycetota bacterium, assembly GCA_963169215.1. Classification (GTDB taxonomy): domain Bacteria; phylum Actinomycetota; class Acidimicrobiia; order Acidimicrobiales; family Ilumatobacteraceae; genus UBA668. The sequence goes on along the minus strand of CAUJEE010000085.1, from coordinate 19,523 downwards.
TGGCATCGGCTACAACCAGGCCGAGCCGGCACCGCTCTACCTGTCGAACCTGCTGATGGGCACGCATGTCATCGAGGCTGCCCGCACCGCCGCGTCGGTGGAGAAGACGGTGCTGCTCGGCACGGTGTGCTCGTACCCCAAGTTCACACCCGTGCCTTTCCGCGAGGAGAGCCTGTGGGACGGCTACCCGGAGGAGACCAACGCCCCCTACGGCATCGCCAAGAAGGCCCACCTGATCCACGCCCAGGTGAACGCGGCGCAGTACGGGCAGAAGTTCGCCTACCTCATCCCCACCAACCTCTACGGCCCGGGCGACAAGTTCCACCCCGCGGTCAGCCACGTGATCCCGGCGCGCATCAAGCGCTGCGTCGAGGCCAAGGAGCAGGGCGAGGCGACGATGGACGTGTGGGGCACCGGCAAGGCCAGCCGCGAGTACCTCTACGTCGACGACGCGGCCGAGGCCATCGTGCTTGCAGCCGAGGTGTACGAGGGCAGCGAGCCGGTGAACCTGGGGACCAACCGCGAGGTCACCATCCGCGAGACGGTCGAACTGATCGCGCAGATGGTGGGCTACGGCGGCGAATTGGTGTGGGATCCGAGCAAGCCCGACGGCCAGCCACGTCGCCGCGTCGACCCCGGCCGCGCCGAGCAGCTGTTCGGCTGGAAAGCACAGATGCCGTTCGAAGAGGGCTTGCGACGCACGATCGACTGGTACCTGGCCAACCGCGCCGAGGCCGAGCGCGCACCCACGATCTGATCAGGTATGAGCGATATCTGGCCGCTGCTCGGGCCGTAGCGGGGCGGGGGCGCCTGGGCGGGGGCGGCGGGTTCGTCACTTGTGCGGCTCGCCACCGCGCGGCGAGGCTGACGGGCGAGAAGGGGGGAGCTGCGATGGACTTCGGGATCGCCGACGAGTACGAACCGATCCGAGCCGAGGTGCGCCGCCTGTGCGACCGCTTCGGCACCGACTACTGGCGCGGGCTCGAGCCCGACCGCTACCCGGACGAATTCGTCGGCGAACTCACCCGTGGCGGGTATCTCGGCGCGCTGATCCCCGAGCAGTACGGCGGCGGCGGCTTGCCCCTCGCCGGTGCCTGCGTGATCCTGGAGGAGATCGCAGCGTCGGGCGGCAACCCCGCCGCCTGTCACGCGCAGATGTACGTGATGGCCACCCTCTTGCGTCACGGCAGTGACGAGCAGAAGGCGCGCTACCTCCCAGCGATCGCCGGCGGCGAGCTGCGCCTGCAGGCCTTCGCCGTCACCGAGCCGGCAGCGGGCAGCGAGACCACCCGCATCCGCACGCGCGCCGAGCGCACGGCCGACGGATGGCTGATCAACGGGCAGAAGATCTGGACCTCGCGTGCGTTGCACAGCGACCTGATGATCGTGCTCGCGCGCACCACCCCCTACGACGAGGTGCGGAACAAGACCGACGGCATGTCGGTGTTCCTGGTCGACCTTGGTGAGGCCAAGGGCGTCACCATCCGCCCGATCGCGACGATGATCAACCACAGCACCACCGAAGTGTTCTTCGACGACGTGCTCGTGCCCGACGACGCGCTGGTGGGCACCGAGGGGCACGGCTTTGGCCACATCCTCGACGGGATGAACGCCGAACGCATCCTCATCGCCAGCGAATGCATCGGCGAAGGGCGCTTCTTCCTCGACCGCGCCGTGCAGTACGCCAACCAGCGCGAGGTGTTCGGCCGCCCGATCGGCGCCAACCAGGGCGTGCAGTTCCCGCTGGCGCGGGCCTACGCGCAGTTGGCCGGCGCCGACCTGATGCGCAAGCAGGCGGCGGCCCTGTTCGACAGCGGGCAGTCGTGTGGCACACAGGCCAACCTGGCCAAGATGATGGCCAGCGAGGCGTCGTGGGCCGCGGCCAACGCGTGCCTCGACACCCACGGTGGGTTCGGCTTCGCCGCCGAGTACGACATCGAGCGCAAGTTCCGCGAAACCCGGCTGTACCAGGTGGCGCCGATCAACAACAACCTGGTGCTGGCCCACATCGGCCACAAGGTGCTCGGCCTGCCGCGCAGCTACTGAGTTGTCGGCGGCGCTGGCTGCGCTGGCTCAGGCGAGCAGCGCCGCCACCGTCTCGCGCAACGGCTCGCGGAAATCGCGCAGCGGCGGGTAGCCCGCGCCGCGCAACACCGCGTTGTCGAGCACGCTGTTGGCCGGGCGCCTGGCCGGGCGCGGCGGCACCAACTCGGTGGTGGTGATCGGCCGCACCATCGCGGGGTCGTTGCCCATCGCCGCCACCACCTCGCGGGCGAACTCGTACCACGACACCGGCCCCTGGTTGGTGGCGTGCACCACGCCACTGACGCGGTCGCGGCCCAATTGACGCAGCACCACGGCCAGGTCTTGGGTGAACGTCGGGCAGCCCACCTGGTCGTTCACGAACTGCAGCGGTGCACCATCGCGCGCGAGCCGCATCACCGTCTTCACCATGTTGTTGCCGTGCGCACCGCACACCCACGACGTGCGCACCACGGTGCTGCCCGCGCCGAGAGCCAGTGCCTCGCGCTCGCCGGCCAGCTTCGATGCCCCGTACACGCTCTGCGGGTTGGGCGCGTCCCACTCGTGGTACGGCCGGGCGAGCGTGCCGTCGAACACGTAGTCGGTACTCAACTGCACCAGGTGCGCGCCGGTGGCCGCGCAGGCCTCGGCCACCCAGCGCACTGCCATGCCGTTGGCCAGCATCGCCAGCGGTGCATCGGCCTCACAAGCGTCGACCGCGGTCCAGGCCGCGCAGTTGATCACCAGCTGCGGTGTCAGCCCGTGAATCGCAGCGAGCACTCCGTCGCGGTCGCACACGTCGAAGAAGTCGCGATCGGCGGCGATCACCTCATCGCCTGCCGCGCGGCACGCAGCAACCGTGTCGGTGCCCAGTTGCCCTGCGGCGCCGGTGACAAGCACGCGCCTCACAGCCCGCGCGCCGCCTTCAGCGGTTCCCACCACCAGCGGTTGTCGCGGTACCACTGCACAGTCTCGGCCAGCGACTGCTCGAACGAGCGCTGCAAACGCCACCCGAGCGCGGCGACCTTGTCGGTGTTCACCGAGTAGCGCCGGTCGTGGCCCAAACGGTCGGCCACTGCCTCGATGTAGCTCTCGTCGCGCCCGCACAGCTCCAACAACGCGTAGGTGAGCTCGCGGTTGGTCAGTTCGTGGTGCGCACCGATGTTGTACACCTCGCCCACCACGCCCTGCTCGAGCACCAGGTGGGCGGCACGGTTGTGGTCTTCCACATGGATCCAGTCGCGCACGTTGCCGCCGTCGCCGTACAGCGGCACCCGCCTGCCGTCGAGCAGGTTGGTGGTGAACAGCGGGATCACCTTCTCCGGGAACTGGTACGGGCCGAAGTTGTTGCTGCAGCGGGTGACCACCACCGGCAGGCGGTGGGTGGTGACGTAGCTGAGCGCGATCAGGTCGCTGCCCGCCTTCGACGCGCTGTACGGCGAACGCGGTGTGAGCCGATCGGTTTCGCTGAACGACCCCACGTCGATGCTGCCGTACACCTCGTCGGTGCTGATGTGCAGGAAACGACCGACACCCACCTGGCGGGCGACGTCGCACAGCACGTTGGTGCCCAGGCAGTTGGTGCGCACGAACGCGTAGGGGTCGGCGATGCTGTTGTCGACGTGGCTCTCGGCGGCGAAGTGCACCACTGCGTCGTGGCCGTCCATCGCCGCCAGAACCGCGTCGCGGTCGCAGATGTCGGCGTGCACGAAGCGGCAACGGCCTCCGTCGACGATGTCGTCGATGCTGGCCATGTTGCCGGCATAGGTGAGCGCGTCGTAGATCGTCAGCTGGTGGTCGCTGTTGGCCAGCACCCAGCGGGCGTAGTTCGAGCCGATGAACCCGGCCGCGCCGGTGACGAACAGCTTCACTCGGTCACCTCAGGTGCGCATCGGCCAGTATGGGCGGCGTCCGGTGGGGATGTCGGCTCGCCGCGGATTGGTCTGGTCGCGGGTGGACAGGATCGGGTCGGTCACACCCCAGTCGGCACTGATCTGCGGATCGTTCCACAGCACACCCAACTCGTCAGCTGGGTTGTAGTAGGCGTCGACCAAGTAGGTGAGCACCGCATCGGTGAGTGCGGCGAAGCCGTGAGCCACGCCCGGGGGGATGAACACACCGCGATGGTCGTCGCCCGACATGTCGAAGCACTCAGTGGCCCCGTCGGTGGGGCCGCCCTCGCGCAGGTCGTGCAGCACCACCCGGATGGTGCCCACCGGGCAGTACCAGTAGTCGGCCTGGTGCAGGTGGTAGTGCAGCCCCACCAGCGCGCCGCGCTGCTTGTTGGATCGGTTGCCTTGCACCATCTCGCGACCCAGCGGGAACCACTCGCGCCGGTAGGTCTCCACCAGCAGGCCGCGCTCGTCGCCATACACGGTGGGCTCGACGATGCGTACGCCGGCAATGCGGTCGCTGTCTCTCACGGTTGCCATCGGACAACAAGTATGGCCGGGACGGTCAGGAAGTGGGCACGGGGGTCGGCCCGGTGCCGCGGAAGTAGTCGAGCACCGCGTCGGCACCCTCCCCCAACAGCAGCACCGCCGCGCCGGCCACGGTCTTGGGCACCACGGGCAACGAATACGTCGCCAGCCCAGCGTCAACCGCCGTGCGCAGCGACGCGGCGGCGTCGATCGGGTCGAGGTCTTCGTCGATCGTGATCGCCGCGCCCATCGCCGCCACCAGCTCGCCGGTGCTGAACGGATCGGCCTTCACCTGTGCCAGCGCCTCCTGCAGGCTGCGGTTGACGAAGTCGCGCTGGCGCGTCGAGCGGCCGAGGTCGCTGGTGGGGTCTTGCCTCCACTCGCCGTCGATCAACTCCTCGTAGTGACGGCTGCGGGCGTAGGCGAGAGCACTCTTGCCGTCGAGCAGGTAACACCCTGGCTGAGCGATGTTCAGCCCGGTGTTGATGTCGCGAGTGGGCGCGTCGAAGCAGATCTGCACTCCCTCGAGAGCATCGACCAGCGCCTCGAAGCCGACGAAGTCGATCTCGACGTAGTGGTGCACGGGAATGCCCAGGGCGGCCTGCACCGTGCTCACCAACGACGTCGCGCCACCGTTGTACGCACCGTTGATGCGACCGGTGTGCCCACCATCGACCTCCACGTACAGGTCGCGGGGAATCGACAACAGGCCCGCCGACCCGTCGTCGTTCACGCGCAGCACCATGATCGTGTCGCTGCGACTGCCGCCACCGCTGGCACCTTCGCCGGTGTTCGGGTCGCCCTCGGCGCGGCTGTCGCTGCCCACCAACAGGTAGTTCTCGAACCCAGCGGACGCACCACTGAGCACTGCCGCCACTCCCTGCACCCGTGGCACTGAATCGGCCGCGCGGCGGGCGGCGACGAACACACCTGCCACACAGAGCGCAGCCGTCGCGGCAGCAATTGCCAGCAGCGCAGGCAGGCGTCGCGGCCGAGGCCGAGGCGTGGTGTCGAGGGCGAGCACGAAGCGAGGGTACCGGGCGCTGCCCTGCGCACCGGGTCAGCCCCGGCGCAGGTGCACCACGTCGCCTGTGGCCAGCCGGTGCAGCACACCTGCGTCGTCGCGCACCGACAACCGGCCATCGCGTTCGACGTCGACGGCGGTGCCGAGCAGCTCGCCGGTGGCCAGTTCCACCCGCACCCTCATGCCGATCGTCGACAGGCCCCCCCGGTACGCGGGCCACACGTCGGCGGGCAGCGCGTCGTACTCGTGCAGCAATCGCGCCAGCAGCGCGAGCGGGTCTACATCGTCGCCGAGGCGCGCCGCACTCGGTGGCGCCCAGCGGCAGTTGACACCGATTCCCACCACCACCACCGGATCGCCACCGCCCTGCGCCTGGGCCAGCACGCCGGCCAGCTTGGCACCGTCGACCAGCAGGTCGTTGGGCCACTTCAGCTGCGGCTGCACGCCCGCCACAGCCCCGCAAGCAGCCACCGCGGCCAGTGCCACGCGTTGGGTCAGCTCGTGCGGGTGTTCGGGCACATTGCGGAACAGCAGCGACACCAACAGGCTGGCCCCGGCCGGCGCCTCCCACCGCCGGTCGAGTCGGCCGCGCCCGGCTGTCTGGTGGCGGGCCACCAACACCGACCGATCGGGCGCGCCCGATTCGGCCGCGGCGAGCAGATCGGTGTTGGTGCTGCCGGTCTCGTCGACCACCTGCACGGTCCACCCCGCAGGCCACCCCGCAGGCGAGCCCGCAGGCAATTCGGGGTGTGGGGTGGCACTCGGGGGTTCCATTCCGCAAAGATTGGCACCTGTGCTGAAAAAGATCCTGATCGCCAACCGTGGCGAAATTGCCGTGCGTGTCATTCGCGCCGCCCGCGAGCTGGGCATCGCCACTGTCGCGGTGTACTCCGAGCTCGATCGCGACGCGCTCCACGTCCGACTCGCCGACGAGGCCTACGCGCTCGGCGGGCAGACGGCGGCGGAGAGCTACCTCAACACGCAGGCGATTCTCGACGCGGTCGAGCGCAGCGGTGCGGACGGTGTGCACCCCGGCTACGGCTTCTTCAGCGAGAACGCCGACTTCGCCCGCGCGATCACAGCCAAGGGGGTGGCCTTCATCGGTCCGCCGCCGGAGGCGATCGACGAGATGGGCGACAAGGTGAGCTCGCGCAAGGCCGCGCTGCGCGGTGGCGCCCCGATCGTGCCCGGCACCACCGAGTTCGTCACGTCTGCCGACGACATCCGCAGCTTTGGCGCCGAGCACGGCTACCCGCTGGCGATCAAGGCCGCGTTCGGCGGTGGCGGGCGGGGGATGAAGGTTGTGCGCAGCGCCGACGAGGTCGAAGCGGCGATGGACAGCGCGCAACGCGAGTCGAAGGCGTTCTTCGGCCGCGACGAGATCTACATCGAGCGCTACCTCACCTGGCCGCGCCACGTCGAGGTGCAGGTCGTCGGCGACCAGCACGGCAACGTGGTGTGGGTCAGCACGCGCGACTGCTCGGCGCAGCGCCGCCACCAGAAGCTGATCGAAGAGGCTCCCTCACCGGCGATGGGCCCCGGCGTGGAAGAGGCGATGGGCGAGGCCGCGATCAAGGCAGCCAAGGCAGTCGGCTACTACAACGCAGGCACGGTCGAGTTCATCTACCAGGACGGCGAGTTCTTCTTCCTGGAGATGAACACCCGGTTGCAGGTCGAGCACCCGGTCAGCGAGGTGATCACCGGCATCGACCTGGTCGAGTGGCAGATCCGAGTCGCCAGCGGGGAGCCGTTGCCGATGACCCAGGCCGAGGTCGCCGCCCAGCGCCGCGGCGCGGGCATCGAGGTGCGCATCAACGCCGAGAACCCGGCCGGCGGCAAGTTCCTGCCCTCCCCCGGGCGCATCGACAAGCTGGTGGCCCCCGACGGGTTCGGCATCCGCTTCGATGCCGGCTACCAGAGCGGCGATACCGTCAGCCAGTACTACGACAACCTGGTGGGCAAGCTGATCGTGTGGGGCAAGGATCGCCCGACGGCCATCGCCCGCACCATCCGCGCCCTGGAGGAGATGGTGGTGGAGGGAGTGGCCACGACCATTCCCGCCGACCTGGCCATCCTGCGTCACCCCGACTTCCAGGAAGTGAAGCACTCGACCAAGTGGGTCGAAGAGGTGCTCGACCTGTCGGCCATCGAGTCGGTGAAGCCCACACCCCAGTCGGGAGGCGACGATGCAGCCGCGCCGCTGGTCGAGCGGGCGACCACCGTCGAGGTGAACGGCAAGCGGTTCGACGTGAAGATGTGGGTGCCCGACGTGCCGTTGGTCGCCGCGGCAGGCGGGGCGGCGAAGAAGGCCGGTAAGCCGCGGACGGCGCATGCGCACGGCAGCGGCTCGGGTGCCAGCGGCAGCGGCAGCGTCGAGGTGCCGATGCAGGGCACGATCGTCAAGGTGTTGGTCGAGGTCGGCCAGCAGGTGGAGGAAGGCCAGGCGGTGGTCGTGCTGGAGGCGATGAAGATGGAGAACCAGATCGCCGCCGAGAAGGCCGGCACGGTGAAGGAGATCAAGGTGAAGGCGGGCGACACCGTGGGCGCCGGCGACGTGGTGGTCGTCATCGAGTGACGTGCGGCGCATGACGCGGCTGTTCGTGGCCCTGTGGCCGCCGGACGAGGTGCGCGAGGAGTTGCGCCAACTGCATCGCAAGGACCAGCGCGGCGTGCGCTTCGTGCCCGAGGACAACTGGCACGTCACCCTGCGCTTCTTGGGCGAGGCCGATGTCGACGAGGTGGCGGCGGCGCTCGACACCGTTCGATTCGAGCCAGCCGTCGCCCGTCTGGGGCCGGCGGTCGACGTGCTGCACGAGCGCGCACTTGTGGTTCCTGTGGGCGGATCAGACGAACTGGCTGCGGCGGTGGCGGAGGCGATGCACAACATCGGCGAACCGGCGCGCAAGCGCTTCCACGGCCACCTCACCGTCGCCCGCGTGAAGCCGAACGTGCCCATGCCGCGGGTGCTCGGCGCGACCGTGCATGCCGAGTGGGCGGTCGCCGAGGTGGCGTTGGTGCAGAGCCGCCTCGATCCTGCTGGTGCGCGCTACACCACCCTCGCCACCTGGCCCGTCCCGCCGCCGGGGGCTACTCCGCGGCTTCGGCCAGGGCTTCGGCCAGGGCCGGGTGCACGAGCAGGCTCTCCATGATGTCGGTGACCTTGAGGTTGGCCGTCACCGCCAACGCGATCACGCTGATCAGTTCCGCGGCGTGACGGCCGACGATCGAACCACCAAGCACCACGCCGGTGGCCGGGTCGCTGACGATCTTCACGAAGCCCCGCCAGTCGTTGTTGATCAGTGCCTTGGGCGTGCTGCTGAAGGGCACCTTGGTGACCCGGATCTTGCGTCCGGAGGCGAAGGCATCGGCTTCGGCCAACCCGACGTCGGCGATCTCCGGCTCGGTGAAGATCGCACTCGCGGCCTTGTCGTAGTCGAGATGGCGGTGCACCGTGCGCTCCAGCCCCATCACGTGTTCGGCCACCTTGCGGCCCTGCATGCTCGCCACCGAGGCCAACGGCAGTTTGCCGCTGAGGTCGCCGGCCGCGTAGATGTGCCCCACGTTGCTGCGGCAGTGGTGGTCGATGGTGACGTAGCCACCCTTGTCGACCTCCACCCCTGCGGCCTCCAGACCGAGTCCGTCGCTGTTGGGCACCGACCCGATCGCGAGCACCGCGTGCGAAGTGTGCACCACCCGGCCGTCGTCACAGCGCACCACCACCTGCTCGCCGCCATCGCCAGTGGCCTCGCGCTCGATCGCCACCGCCCGCGCCCCTTTCAGCAGGCGTACACCGCGCTGCAGGAAGTCCTCCTCGAGCACAGCAGCTACCTCCGGGTCTTTGGCGGGTAGCACCTGCTGGCGGCTCACCACCAGCGTCACCTTCGCCCCGAAGGAGGCGAACATGTGCACGAACTCCACCCCGGTTACGCCAGAGCCGATCACGGTGATGCTCTCCGGAAACTGCTTGGGCGGGTAACAGTCGCGGGTTGTGAGGATGCGCTCGCCGTCGGGCTGGCACCACTCGGGCACACGCGGTCGGCTGCCGGTGGCCAGCAGCACCGCATCGGCGTGCACCACCTGCGGCACCCCGTCGACGGGGGTGATCTCCACCTCGTGGGCCGACAGCAGGCGGGCCGAGCCGTTCACCAGATTCACCCCCTGGCTGGTGAGCAGCTTGGTGGTGCCGCGTTGCAGGCGGGCCTTGATGCTCTCGATGCGCTCGGTGAGTGCCGCCACATCGACCTCGGCCTCGGTGGTTTCCAGCCCCATGCCCTCGGTGCGCCGGTACCACGAGATGGCGTTGCCGGTGGCGATCATCGTCTTCGACGGAATGCAGTCCCACAAGTTGGCCGCACCACCGATGACGTCGCGCTCGACGAGGGTCACGTCCGCGCCGAGGCGGGCGGCATGGGTGGCGGCGGTGTGGCCTGCGGGGCCACCACCGATGATCACGAATCGGGTCGACACGGGGTGGAGGCTACCTGCCCCACCGTCGGCGGCTGGCAGGTGGCTGGTAGGCGGCCCGCTCTGCGGTGGCACAGCCCGCGCATCTCATTCGTCGATGTCGCCCAGCCAGCCGTCGTCGGCGAACATCGTCTCCCGGCTGCTGGGCAGCGATGACCCCGAAGGCCACCCGTCGACCCGTTGACTCTGGATGACGATGTTCGGGCAGTAGCGCGCCCCACCGGCCACACCGTCGCGTGGCTCACCCACCCACTCGAAGTGCATCCCGTCGGGAGTGAGGAAGTTGCCGCCCCACGCGAAGCCGTGCTTGCGGAAGATGCGCACGATGCGACAATCCATCGCCGGCACACAACCCTGGCAATTCGACACCGTGCTCACGTCGAGCGCCTGACCCCACGAGTGCCGCGACACGATCCCGCCGGCCACACCCACCCGCGACAAGCGCGCCGACCCGGTCGAACAACCGCCGTAGGTGTTGGCGTTGGCGATGTCGAGCCCGGTCGACTGCGATGCGCTGTTGGGCGACGAGTTCACCAACTGAGGCAGCGTCGCCTGCACCTCGGCCAACGCCGCCTCGAGGTCGGCGTGCAGCACGTTGTTGCAGCGGGCGAGTATGCCGGTGGGATACAGCCGGCGATTGACCGGCAGGTAGACGCTCTTCCACGTCGGGTTCACCGCCACCCACTGCGAGGTCGCCAAACCGGCGTAGTGCACGTCGAATTCGCCGAGTAGTTGTTTGGTCTCCACCAGCCCGAGGGTGCTGTCCGGGCCGGCCGGCTCCCACGAGCGGCTGACGCGCACGTACGAGTCGGTCGACACCCCGAACGCAGCGAGCATGCCGGCCAACACGGCGCGGTCGAACTGGCCGTAGATGATCACCCGCGTGGGTGACACCATGCCCGCTAGATCGGCCTGGTCGGTGCTCATCACGATCTCGGTGCCGCCGACCAATCCGTCGGGCACCACCATGCCGATCGTGAAGGATGCGAGCCACCCCCCGGCGGTGATCAAGTCGAAGCTGTCGCCGACCTGCGCGCCACGCATCGACGCCGTGGTCTCGCTGATGACTATGCGATTCTGCGCCAACTGACCCGACACAGCGCGGCCCATGAGCGAGCCCACCACCTCCAGCGGCAGCGCAGTGACGCCCATCGGAATGCCCCAGCCGTCACCGCTCGACTGCTGCACGACGGCCGCGCCGCGACGCACGCGCCGCAGGCCGAGTTGGAAGCCGCGCCCATAGGTGGCCGGGGCGTTGGCCGCGGCTGCGGCTTGCAGCGCGGCCGCCTTCACCGTCTCGTTGAGCCCGCCGCGTCGGGTGATCGACACCACGTCGACCTGCGGCCACCCCAGTGGGTCGGCGGCCGCACTGGCGTCGGCCCCGCCGGCCGCGATGTCGCTGGGCGCCGCCGGGGCAGCCTGGCCGTCGAGCGACACGGCCAGGGTGAACGACACCGCGAGCACCGCGACGGTGGCGCGGTGTGGGTGGCGTCGACGCATGCGCGGTCTCCTCTCGTGCGGCCGCCCGCCAGCGGGCAGGATAGTCGACGGGTCCTGCGCCGACCGGGCACCGTCGTGTGTCGAGCAGGGCATGCGCAGATATCGGCAACGCAACGTGAGCACATGACTCAATGAGCGAAGCACGGCGACGATGCAGCAACTACCGTGCAATCACTGTGAGTGACGACGACGCCCCAACCACCACCGGTAACGCCGCCAACGCCGCCGAGCTTGACGACGCGACAGGCGACGGCCTGCTCGCGAGCGGTCTCGCCGCGGAGAAGGCCAACCGCCTGGCCAAGATCGACGCGCTGCGTTCCGCCGGCGCCAATCCCTACCCCTACCGCTTCGACCGCAGCCACACCCTCGTCGAACTACGCGCTCTCCACGGGGGGCTCGAGGCCGGCACCGAGACCGACTTCGAGGTGGCCGTCGCCGGGCGGGTGATGCTGATGCGCGACTCGGGCAAGCTGGTGTTCGCCACCATGCGCGATCGCGACGGCGAGGTGCAGTTGTTCGTGTCCAAGGCGGTGGTCGGCGACGCGGCGTTCGAGGCCGTCAAAGACCTCGATCTCGGCGACTGGGTGGGTGTGCATGGCACGATGATGACCACCCGCAAGGGTGAGCTGAGCGTGAAGGTGCAGCGCTGCGAGCTGCTGTCCAAGGCTGTTCGTCCGATGCCCGACAAGTGGCACGGACTCACCGACACCGACACCCGCTTCCGCCAGCGATACGCCGACCTGATCGTCAACGAGGAGGCCCGCCGGGCCTTCCGCATCCGCCACGAGATCATCGCCAGCATCCGCCGCACGTTGCACGGGCGCGGCTACGTCGAGGTCGAGACACCGGTGCTGCACGTCGAGGCCGGCGGCGCTCACGCGCGGCCGTTCGTCACCCACCACAACGCCCTCGACATGCAGCTCTACCTGCGCATCGCGCTCGAGTTGCACCTCAAGCGGCTCATCGTCGGTGGCATGGAGCGGGTGTTCGAGATCGGCCGCATCTTCCGCAACGAGGGCATCAGCACGCGCCACAACCCGGAGTTCACGATGATGGAGCTGTACCAGGCGTTCGCCGACTACAGCGAGATGATCGAGATCACCGAGACGCTCATCACCCAAGCCGCGATCGACGCCACCGGCACTTCGCTGGTGACCGTGTACGGTCCCGACGCACAGGTGGATGTCGACCTGGCCCAGCCGTGGCGGCGGGCGCGGATGATCGATCTCGTCGCCGAGGCGACCGGTGTGGAGGTGCACCCTTCGCAGCCGGTCGAGCAACTGCGCGCGCTCGCCGCCGACCACGGCGTGCAGCCCGCACCGCAGTGGGGCTCGGGCAAGATCATCGAGGAGCTGTTCGAGGCCACCGCCGAGTCATCTCTGCTCGCGCCCACATTCGTCACCGGGCACCCGGTGGAGATCAGTCCCCTTGCTCGACAAGATCGCCACGATCCGTTCCTCACCGAGCGGTTCGAGTTGTTCGTCGGTGCCCGCGAGTTGGCCAACGGCTACAGCGAGCTCAACGACCCGGTCGAGCAACGGGCCCGCTTCGAGGACGAGCAGGCGGCCAAGGAGGCCGGCGACGCCGAGCGCGGCACGGTCGACGAGGACTATCTGCGCGCCCTCGAGTACGGCCTGCCCCCAACCGGCGGGCTCGGCATCGGCATCGACCGAGTGGCAATGCTGTTGGCCGGTGTGCACTCGATCAAGGAAGTCATCCTGTTCCCCACCCTTCGCCCCGAGCAGAGCTGAGGCGTCACGATGACCGCCGAGCGCGAATACAGCGTGGCAGTGGCCGAGTGCGATTCGCGCGGCCGCTTGGCCGACGCAGCACGCGGTTGGTCGCGCCATCCGTTGCTGCGCGCCAACTTGCGCGGCCGATGGGGACGCAAGAAGCGGTGGGACTACTGGTGCGTGATCACCGACGAGGTGGCCGTGTCGCTGGTGTACGCCGACATCGACTACGCCGGGCTGGTGAGCGTGTGGGTGATGGAGCACGGCAACGGGCAGGAGGCCTCGGCCGGGGTGATCGTGCCGTTCGCCCGCGGCTTTCGGATGCCCGAGCAGGTGTGCACCGGCAAGGTGGCCATCGAGCACAAGGCGATTCAACTCTCGATCGAGGAGACCACCGCCGCCACGCACCTGCGCGTCGCCGCGCTGCAGACCGAGCCGGGCTTCGGCGGCGGGCCGATCGAGGTCGACGTCAGTGTCGCCAAGCCCACCGGCCACGAGTCGTTGAACGTGATGATTCCGTGGAGCGAGCGGTGCTTCCAGTTCACCTCCAAGCAGAACACGCGGCCGGCCAGCGGGGCCGTTCGTGTCGGTGACCGCCGCTGGATCGTCGACGCAGCCCACGACGCGTGGGGCGTGCAAGACCTGGGGCGCGGAGTCTGGCCCTATCGCAATCGGTGGAACTGGGGCGCGGCGTCGGGCTACGCCGTCGACGAACGAGGCGACCGGCGGTTGGTGGGGCTGCAGTTCGGCGGCAAGTGGACCGTGGGAACGGGAGCGACGGAGACCGCGCTGTGCATCGACGGCCGGTTGACGAAGATCTCCGAAGAACTGGAGTGGACCTACTCGTGGGACGCGCCGCTGCGCCCATGGCGGGTGCGCACGCCCGACAGCGACCGAGTCGACGTCACGCTCACACCCAGCTTCGATCGCTACGACAACACCGACCTGAAGGTGCTGAAGATGCAGGTGCACCAGTGCTTCGGCACCTGGAGCGGGCGCATCGTCGCCGACGACGCGGTGCCGGTGACGCTCGCCGGAATACGCGGGTTCGCCGAGGAAGCGCGCAACAGGTGGTGATGCGGTGAGCGGTCAATTGCCCACGACGACCGACCGGAAGGACGAGCCGAGATGAGCGCAGCATGGGGTTGGGGGGTGGCGACGATCGCCACCGACGGCACGGTGCTCGACACCTGGTTCCGCGAGTGCGGCCTCGGCGACGAACCCGCTGCCGACCGATTCACGGCTTACGCGCAGGCCGAGCGCAGCGACGATCTGCGACGCGTGCAGGTGCGTGCCGTGCGCGTGCACATCGACACCGACGATGCCCCAGCCGACGCGAGCGACGTGTACCTGCGCCTGCACCTGCTGTCGCATCGGCACGTGCAGCCGCGCACGATCAATCTCGACGGCCAGTTCGGTCTGCTCGCCAACGTCGCCTGGACCGATCGCGGGCCCGCGGCGGTGGCCGAGATCGACGAGTTGCGGTGGCGGCTACGGCGCGATGGAGGACAGCTCACGGTGTTCGGCGTCGACAAGTTTCCGCGGATGACCGACTACGTCGTGCCCTCCGGGGTGCGCATCGCCGATGCCGACCGGGTGCGCCTCGGCGCGCACCTCGCACCGGGCACCACGGTGATGCACGAGGGCTTCGTCAACTTCAACGCGGGCACGCTGGGCACGTCGATGATCGAGGGCCGCATCTCGGCCGGGGTGGTCGTCGGCGACGGCAGCGACATCGGTGGCGGGGCAAGCACGATGGGCACCCTGTCGGGTGGTGGCAGCGAGCAGGTGACCATCGGCGAACGCTGCCTGGTGGGCGCCGAGGCGGGCATCGGCATCAGCCTCGGCGACGAGTGTGTGGTGGAGGCCGGGCTGTACGTCACTGCCGGCACGGTGGTGACCCTGCACGGCCCCGAGGGAGTGCAGGCGGTGAAGGCCCGCGTGCTGAGCGGCAAGGGTGGCCTGCTCTACCGCCGCAACAGCCAGACCGGCGCGGTCGAGGCCCTCCCGCGCAGCGCCCGTTGGGACGGCCTCAACATCGCCCTCCACGACAACTGACCCGCCCCGCAGCCGGCCCCGGCTCGTCGGCTCCGCTGCCCGGAAACCGCAGCGGGGCGGGATACGGTGCGGCTGATGAACGCTCCCGAACCGCACCGCCACATCCCGCCCGGCTATGCCCGCCAACTCGACCAGGGCTACAACTTCGGCAGCGTGCTCACCTTCGGGCAGCGGCCGCTGCTCACCGAAGAACAGCAACTCGACGCGTGGAAGCCCGACGTGGCGGTGGTGGGCGCTCCGTTCGACCTGGGCACCACCAACCGTCCCGGCGCCCGCTTCGGGCCGCGGGCGATCCGCACCAACGCCTACCAGTCGGGCACCTACCACCTCGGCCACGGCCTGGAGATGTACGACTGGATCGAGGTGGTCGACTACGGCGACGCGCCCTGCCCCAACGGGTTGGTCGACGAGAGCCTGGCCAACATCCGCGCCCGCGTGCACCAGGTGGCCCGACGGCACATCGTGCCTTTCGTGATCGGCGGCGACCACACCATCACCTGGCCCTCGGCCACAGCCGTTGCCGACGTCTACGGGCACGGACACGTGGGCATGATCCACTTCGACGCCCACGCAGATACGGCCGACTCGATCGACGGCAACCTGGCCAGCCACGGCACGCCGATGCGCCGACTGATCGAGTCGGGCGCGATCCCCGGGCGCAACTTCGTGCAGGTCGGTCTGCGCAGCTACTGGCCGCCGGAGGAGACGTGGGACTGGATGGCGGCGCAGGGAATGCGCTGGCACCTGATGGACGAGATCTGGGACCGCGGCTTCAAGGCCGTGCTCGCCGACGCGCTCGCCGAGGCCCTCGACGGCCCGACCCACCTGTACATATCGGTCGACATCGACTCGCTCGACCCGGCCTACGCCCCGGCCACCGGCACGCCCGAGCCGGGAGGTATCGCCGCCGTCGACCTGCTTCACGCGATCCGCGAGATCGCCTACCGCCACAACGTAGTGGCGATGGACGTCGTGGAAGTGGCCCCCGCCTACGACCACGCCGACTGCACGGTCAACGTCGCCCATCGCCTGTTCACCGAGTGTCTCGCAGGCATGGCCGCCAAGCGGCGCGACGCGGCGGGCGAAGTGCCCGGCCGCCCCGGCCGATGAGCGGTGCTGCAGGCCGTCGGACGTGACCTCCCACACGCGGGCGCTCGACGCCACCACTGCGCTGACCGACGACCTCACCGTCGACCTGGTGTGGATGGTGCGCCCGCGCCGCTACTTCTGGTTGGCCGGAGGGGCAGGCGTGATCGTCGGCGCGGCCAGCGGCTGGTGGGCGGGAGCGTTGATCGGGCGCGGCCAATGGTTCTTCACCGCCTCGGGGGTGATAGTGCTCGGCGGCCTGGGCACCAACATCGGTGTCGACTTCTTCCTGCTCGCGCTCGGCTCGTCGCGGCTGTACCTCGTCGACTCGAGCCGCGTCACTGCCCGCCCAGTGCGGCGCGCCACTCCCCTGCGGCGCGACTCAGTTGCCTGGCATGGCAGCCACCTGTTCGCGCGGGTGATCGTCGACGACCGCACGCACATCACAGGACGCCAGTACCGCGACCGTCTGCGGCGCATGCTCGGCGACGAGCGCGTTCGGCGGCCCGACGCCACGCGCACCCACGAGACCCAGGCGAGCGACGTGCAGGAGGGCTAGGCGCCCTGCTCGCGCACCAGCACACCAGCCGCGCGGAAGGTGGCGTCGAGTTCGCCGCGCAGGGCCTCGAAGTTCTTGGTCGTGCGGTGCGCGCCGATCGCCCCGCCCAGGAATCCCCGCGACGACTTCTCGATGCGCACGACGCTGGTGCCACTCTCGGCCGAGCGCACCGACACCCCGACCTTGAAGTACTGCGCCAGCGCGCCGAGCAGCACGTTGGCCACCATGTTGCCGCGCTCGGCCACTGCATCCCACTCGCCCGCCCACTTGAGGCGGAACTTGCGCGACTCCAGCGCCTCGGCAACGGTTGACTTGGCCCGCTGCGGGTCACCTACGAGGAAGAACTCGACGACATCCATGGGGCCAGGCTAGGTGCCTGATGGGCGGCGGGGCGGCACGCAGGCAGCCCGATTCAGACGGCCAGTTCGCACCAGCTCTTGTACTTCGCCTCTTGGCCGCGCACCGTGCGCCCGTAGATCTCGGCGATCGCCTTGGTGATCGGGCCCGGGCAGGGCACCTTGCGCTCGTCGACCGAGTTCACCGAGCTCACTTCGGCCGCGGTGCCGCAGACGAAGATCTCCTCGGCGATGTACAGATCGCTGCGGGCGAGGTTGTCGACGCGTACGTCGTAGCCCAGGTCGCGGGCGATGGTCATCACCGTGTTCTGGGTGATGCCCTCGAGCGCTCCGGCCGACAGCGGCGGTGTGATGATCACCCCGTTGCGCACGGCGAAGATGTTCTCGCCGGTGCACTCGGCAACCAGGCCATTGGGGGCGAGCATGACCGCCTCGTCGTAACCGGCCTTCAGCGCCTCCACCTTGGCCAGCGAGCTGTTCACGTAGTTGCCGGTGGTCTTCGACGCCGGGGGCATGGTGTTGTGGTCGTGGCGGGTCCACGACGAGATCTTCATGCGCACGCCCTTGTTCACCGCGTCGTCGCCCAGGTAGGCACCCCACGGCCAGCAGGCGATGGCCACGTCGACGCTGCACGGCAGCGTGTTGAGCCCCATCTCGCCGTAGCCGTAGTACGCGATCGGGCGCACGTAGCAGGCGGGCAGACCGGTGCTCTTCACCGTGTCCTTGGTTGCCTGGATCAGCTCGTCGACGGTGTACGGCAGCTCCATCCCGATGATCTGGGCCGAGTTCGCCAGCCGCTTGATGTGCTCGGTGAGGCGGAACACCGCTGGGCCATCGGCGGTCTCGTAGGCGCGGATACCCTCGAACACGCCCGAGCCGTAGTGCAGGGTGTGGGTGAGCACGTGGATCTGGGCCTTGTCCCAGTCGACCAGCTCGCCGTTCATCCAGATCTTGGGTGTGGTCTGTATCGGCATCGGTGCCTCTCGTTCCCTCTCGTGCTGCGGTGTCGTGCTGCGCAGCCGCTCGTTCTACTCTCTCAACTTAACGGCGGTTCAGCCTGCCACGCGGGAGGATATTTGTGAACCGATCTCGGTGGTGCTGCCGCTGACCGGCTCGGCGCATGCCGCCCGGATGCGCTCGGCGGCCGCCGACTCGCCGAGGAAGTCGATCATCAGCGCGGCCGACAGGATGGCCGCCCGCGGGTCGGCCTTGCCGGTGCCGACGATGTCGGGGGCCGACCCGTGCACCGGCTCGAACATGCTCGGGCCGGTGCGGGCCGGGTTGAGGTTGGCGCTGCTGGCCAGACCCACCCCACCGCTCACCGCGCCACCGAGGTCGGTGAGGATGTCGCCGAACAGGTTGTCGGTCACCACCACGTCGTAGCGGTGCGGGTCTTGCACGAAGTAGATGCACGCCGCGTCGACGTGGTTGTAGGCGGTGCCCACCTGCGGGTACTCGGCAGCGACCTCCTCGAAAGCCCGCATCCACAGGTCGCCGGCGAAGGTGAGCACGTTGGTCTTGTGCACCAGCGTGACGTGCTTGCGCCGCTTCATCGCCAGGTCGAACGCGTGGCGGATGGCCCGCTCGGCCCCCATGCGGGTGTTCACCGAGCCCTGCGTGGCCACCTCGTGCGGCGTGCCCTTGCGCAGCACGCCACCCTCGCCCACGTAGGGGCCTTCGGTGTTCTCGCGGATCACCACGAAGTCGTGGGGCTCGCTGTGCCCTGGCCCGGTGCCCGCGAACGGCCGTTGGTTGACGTAGAGATCGAGGTCGAAACGCATCTTCAGCAGCAGCCCGCGCTCGATCACGCCCGGCGGCACCTCCGGCGTGCCCACCGCGCCGAGCAGGATCGCGTCGTAGCCGCGCAGTTCGGCCAGGGTGGCGTCGCTGAGGATCTCGCCGTCGCGCAGGTAACGCTTGCCACCCAGGTCGTAGTGGGTCAGGGCGAGCGGCACCCCCACGGCCTGCATCACCTTGATCGCCTCGGCGGTCACCTCCGGGCCGATGCCGTCGCCCCCGATCACCGCGATTCGATGTGCCATATGCGCTTCACCGTATCTGCCTGGGCATTCGACCACCGAATGACGCAGGCACAGCCCGCGCCCAGTGATCGGTGGCCGTCATCGCCGTCGGAGATAGCCGTTGGGATTCGAGGTGACGTTGCGTCCGTAGAAGTCGCAGATGCTCCGGTCGATCTCGAAGGCCGCGCCCCGCCGAGCGATGAAATCGTCGACGCTCTGTTCAGGCCGTTCTCGTACACCACGAATCTGAGTTCCTTGACTATGCCGTCCTCGATGATCA
>CAUJEE010000084.1 GCA_963169215.1 Actinomycetota bacterium | reverse complement strand
GCAGTGGCATAGAAGTCGGTGACGAAGAACCTTCGTCGAGGCGGGCGGCTGCTGGCGGTGCCTGTTACCGGTCCGCGCGTCTGGAATGCCTGTGCCATCCGGTGACGGCCTTTCGTGGTGGAGGATCGTCGACGGTGCTGTCGGCCACCGACGCTACTCCTCTGCTACCCGAGCGGCCGAAATCCGGGGCGCGCCGCGCGACTGGCCACCGGCTCAGAGGTCACGGTGGCCGGGTCAGCGGGTATTGTGCCCCCATGGAGCACGCCGCCGTCGAAAGCCACGACCCCGACACCGCCGCGATCGCCGTACCCGGCATCGCGGTGGACGACGAACTGCTGGTCGAGGAAATCTCCATCGACGGCATGTGCGGTGTCTACTGACCAGGCCGCTCCCCCGCGGCGCGGGCTGCTCGGGCGGGCGATCGAGCTACACCCGCAGGTGAGCGTGCGCCCGGAGCCATTCGGGGCACTCGCCTACCACTACGGAAATCGCCGGCTGGTGTTCCTGAGGCACCACGACCTGCTCGCGGTCGTCCACGCCCTTGCCGAGCACGACAGCCTCGCAGCAGCGCTGACCGCCTGCGAGGTGGCGCCGTCACGCTGGCCCTCGTTCGAGAAGGCGTTCGCCGACCTGCTGGCTGGGGAGATCGTCCGTGAGCGGTGAGACGCTCACCACGCAGCTGAAGGGCGGTCTCGCGGCGCCGATCTGCCTCACCTGGGAGCTTACCTACGCCTGCAACCTGCAATGTGTCCACTGCCTTTCGTCGAGTGGCCGTCGCGACCCGCGCGAACTCTCCACCGCCGCAGCGAAGCGGGTGGTCGACGAGCTCAGCGCGCTGCGGGTGTTCTACGTCAACATCGGGGGAGGCGAGCCGATGTACCGGCGCGACTTCTTCGAGCTCGTCGAGTACGCGATCGGTAGCGGTATCGGCGTGAAGTTCTCCACCAACGGCGCGTTCATCGATGCTGCGGCTGCTCGACGGCTGGCGGCGCTCGACTACCTCGACATCCAGCTCAGCCTCGACGGCGCCGACCCGGCCACCAACGACGCCGTCCGTGGCGAGGGCAGCTACGACACGGTGATGCGCGCCATCGACAACCTCGCGGCAGCCGACTTCGGGCCGTTCAAGCTCAGTGTCGTCGCCACCCGCCACAACGTCGCCCAGCTCGACAGGTTCAAGGCCCTGGCCGACGCCCTTGGCGCGCAACTGCGCCTCACCCGCCTGCGCCCCAGCGGCCGCGGTGCCGACGCGTGGCATCACCTCCACCCCACCGGGGCGCAACAAAGGCAGATCTACGAGTGGCTGCTGGCCAACGGTGACAACGTGCTCACCGGCGACTCGTTCTTCCACCTCAACGCCCTCGGCGAACCGCTGCCCGGGCTGAACATGTGCGGCGCCGGGAGGGTGGTGTGCCTGATCGACCCGATCGGCGACGTGTACGCCTGCCCGTTCGTGATCCACGGCGACTTCCGCGCCGGCAACGTGCGTGACGACGGTGGGTTCACTCGGGTGTGGCGCGAGTCGGAGTTGTTCAGCGACCTGCGCCAGCCACAGTCGCCAGGGGCGTGCGCATCGTGCGGTGCCTTCGATGCGTGCCAAGGTGGGTGCATGGCCGCCAAGTTCTTCACCGGGCTACCCCTCGACGGACCCGACCCGGAGTGCGTGAGCGGCGAGTCGTACGACCTTGCCGCGCAGGTGGCCACGGTGCCGCTCACGTTGAAACCACGCCCGACCCCCGATCATTCGTACGCTGTGCGCTGATGACCTGGCTCCTGCTGCTGCCCGCCTACGCCCTGGGCACGTTTCCCAGCGCGGTGTGGATTGCCCACACGAAAGACATCGACATCACTTCCGTGGGGTCGGGCAACCCGGGGGCGTCGAACATCTCGCGCGCGCTCGGCAAGCGTTGGGGTCTGCTCGTCTTTCTGCTCGACGGGCTGAAAGGTGCCATCCCCGCCGCGGGGGGGTTGCTGCTCGACGACCGGGCGCTGGCCTGGGCGCTGGCCGCGGCGGCGGTGATCGGGCACATGTTCCCCGTCACCCGCCGCTTCAAGGGTGGCAAGGGCGTCGCCACCATGGCCGGCGGGGCGATCGTGCTGCAGCCAGTGATCTCCGCGATCCTGGCCGTGCTCTGGTACGTCACGCTGAAGGCGTCGAAGAAGGCGTCGCTGGCGTCGCTGGTGGTGATGGTCGGCCTACCGGCGGGGATCGCGATCAAGCGCTCGCCGGGGTGGGAGGTCGCCTTCGCGGCAGGGATCAACACGGTGGTGTTCGTCCGCCACCTGGGGAACTTCAAGCGCCTGCTCACCGACAAGGAACTGTCGACGCAGCGCCTCGGTTGACCCGATGCCCGGTAACCCGATGCAGCTGCTGGCACCGCTCACTCTCGGGCCTCGCACCGCCCGCAATCGGGTGATGTTCGGGCCGCACGTCACCAACCTCGGCTCGCTCGATCGCGATTTCACCGACCGCCACGTGGCCTACTACGAGCGACGGGCTAGTGGTGGCTGCGGCACGGTCGTGATCGAAGGGGCGAGCGTGCACCC
>CAUJEE010000083.1 GCA_963169215.1 Actinomycetota bacterium | reverse complement strand
GGTGTTCGTGACCGGTGACGGCCTGATACATGCCCGTCGCCAGGCCGATGGCCACCACGTCGCCGACCGCCATCGCCCGCGCTACTGCCGCCTGTGCCGACAGCCGCGCCCGTTCGTCGTCGCCGAGTTGCAGCGCCGCAGAGGCCGCGGCGATGTAGGCGAAGACCTCGTCGAGGTAGGTGGCGCCATGCAGCCCGGCGACTGCGTCGGCGTGGGCGATGGCGTCGGCCGGGTTGCCACTGGCGGCGGCGATGAGCGCGTTCGTCGCGCGGGCGAAGGGGTGGTCGCGGCCGAACTCGGGCACCGCCTCGATCGCCGTCAGCGCGTCGTCGAGTCGGCCCAGTTGGAGGTTGGCAAGAGCGGCGATGACCGACGGCTCGAAGGCGCGGCCCCCGACGGCGGCGACCTCGGCGATCGCCCGCTGCGCGTGGGAGAGCGCGGCCTGTGCCGTGCCGCGGTGCATCGCCGCACCGGCGACCGCCATCAGCGGGAACGGACCGTTCGACATCGTGTCGGCCATCGTCAGTAGCTCTTCACTGGTGCGCTGCGCACCGGCGGCGCGCCCCATCGCGATCTGCGCACGTACGAGCGGGGCGAGCGCCTGGATCGTGCCGAAGCGGTCGTTCAGCTTGCGGAAGCGGACACGTGCCCGCTCGGCGAAGGTGTGTGCATCTTCGAGCTGGCCCTGCCACAGGCGCAGGTCGGCGAGCAGGGTGTCCATCATCGCCACCGCCCACTCGTCACCTCGCTCGGCCGCCTCGGCGGCGACCAATCCGGCGAGGCGCTCGGCCTCGTCGAAGTTGCGTTCGAAGAACTCGACGAAGGCCAACAATCCCAAGGCCCACCCGACGCCGTTACGGTCGCCGAGGCGCTCGTGGGTGGCTGCAGCTTCCACCAACTGCACCCGGGCCGCGGCGAGATCGCCGGACAGGAAGGCGATCCAGGCCCGGTGTTGCTCGATGTAGGCCTGACCGCGCTCGTCGCCGAGGGTGCGGTAGAGCCCGTCGGCCTCACCGAAGAACCACTCCGCGTCGGTGAGCGAGCCGCCGAACATCTCGATGAAGCCGCGCACACGCAGCGCCTGCGCGAGCAGGTCGGTGCGCGGCGTCTGACGCAGCAGGTCGACGGCCATGCCCAGCTCGCGGCGGGCGTCGTCGATCCGTCCGGACACCTGGCTGAGCGCTCCACGCAGCCGGTACGCCTCGGCCTCCAGCGTGGTGTCGGCAAGCTGCAGCGCGACCGCTTGCAGGGCATCGATGTCGGCGCTGGCGCCGGTGAAGTTGCGTTGCTCGGTGTAGGCCGTGGCCCGCACCAGCCGCAATCGGCCGAGCACTTGTGGATCGGTGCTGGCGCTCTCGGCCAGGTCGATCGCCCGACCGGCGTGACGCACGGCGGTGCGTAGGCTGCCGGCCTCGAGGGCGCGCTCGGCGGCCACCACCAGCAGGTCGACCGCCTGCGCCCCGATGTCGGCCGGCACGCCCTCCACCGGACCCAACTCTTGTATCAACTCGGCCGCAGTGGCGGTGTGGTGGGCACGGTCGTCGTGCTGCGTCGCGCCGGCCAGAGCACGGGCCACCCCGGCATGGCGGTGGGCGCGCACTGCCTTGGTGAGCTTCTGGTAAGTGGCGTCGCGCACCGACTCGGAGTGGAACTCCCAGCGTCGACCGCGGATCTCCAACAGCCCGCTCTCGTCGAGCTGCTGGAGAACGACCGTGGAGAACTGCTGGCACAGTTCGCCGGCGAACCGCTCGAGCGCGGAAACGGTGCCGGAGTTGCCGAGCACGGCGGCATTCTCGAGCACCTGTCGTTGCTCGCCGGTGAGTTGGTCGAGGCGGGCGGCGATGAGTGAACGCAGCGAGTCGGGCAGTTCGTGGCGTTGGCCTCCCGCCTCGCGTAGCGCCACCAGCTCGTGCACGAACAGCGGGTTACCACCGCTGCGTTCGTAGAGCGCGGCCAGCAAGTGCTCGTCGGCGGTCTCTTCCAACAGCTCGGCAGCCAGCTCGTCGGAATCGCCGCGAGTGAGCGGCTGCAGCGTGAGCGAGATAGTGGTGGTGCGGTCGGTGGGCGGTGGCCAGGCGACCTCGGCACCGGGGCGCATGGCGGTGATGAGCATGAACGCGTGCTTGCCCACGGCCGCGACCAGGCTGTCGAGCAGGTCGAGCAGCAGCGGGTCGGCCCAGTGGATGTCGTCGATGCTGAGCACCATCGTGCGATCCTCGGCCCTCGCCTCGAACACGCGGGCGACGGCGCGATGGATGGTGCTGCGTGCCCGCGCGGCGTCGAGCCTGTCGATCGCGCTCGGGTAGCCGAGCAGGTGCAAGAACACCTCCACCATCTTCTCCGCGTCGGCCTCGGCGACCGCCGGAAACAGGCGCCGGGCGCGCTCGAGGCCCACGCCGCGCGCGGCTTCGGCATCTGCCGATGGGTCGAGGTCGAGGTAGGTCGACAGCGCCGTCGCGATCGGATACCACACGTTGGCCTCGCCGTAGGGCACGCAGCCGCCTTCGAGCAGGAACAGATCGCCGTGGGCGCGCACGTGGTCGAGCACCTCGTCGACGAAGCGCGACTTGCCGACTCCGTCCTCGCCGTTCACGTGTAGCACCACGCCGCGGTGGTTGCGGGTGACGAGGTCGAACGCGGCCCGGGCGATCGCCATCTCGGCGTCTCGCCCGACGATCTGCACGTCGCGCCGCCGCCGGCGGGTGCCGCCCGGAGGCGCGGTGGGCTCGACCGCCAGCCACGCCCCCAGCGACTGCTCGCGGCCGCGTGGATGCACTGCGCCGAACGGCTCGTACAGGAAGGTGTAGGCGGTGAGGTCGTGGGTACTCTCGCCCACCAACACGCCGCCAGGTGGTGCGGTTGCCTGCAGGCGCGAGGCGGTGTTCACCACGTCGCCCATCGCGGTGTATTCGCTGCCCGCCAGCGTGCCCACCAGCACCTCGCCGGTGTTGATGCCCACCCGCATGCGGATGTCGTCGCTGCCCGCCAACTCGCTGGTGCAGACGAAATCGCCGACGACGCGTTGCATCTTCAGCGCCGCCCGCACCGCCCGCTCGGGGTCGTCCTCGTGGGCCACGGGCGCCCCGAACAGCACCAGCATGCCGTCGCCGAGGATCTTGTCGACCCGTCCGCCGAACTCGGTCACCACCTCGACCAGACGCTCGAAGCACTGGTGGATCAGCCGCTTCACCGCCTCGGGGTCCATCCGCTCGGCGAGGGTGGTGAAACCGACCAGATCGGCGAACAACACGGTGACGATGCGCCGCTCCTCAGGCTGGGCGAGCGCGACAGAGTGGCCGCATGCCGGGCAGAACCGGGCGTCGGCGGGTATGTCGGAGCCGCACGAGGTGCAATGCATCAGCCTGGCAGCGTAGGCCACATTCAGCCGCCGCTGGCCCCGGCCTCGCCGCGTCCCCCATCCGGCTGAGGATGATCCCTCTCAAGGCTGATCCGTGCCCGAGCGGGCGGGGGTTACCCTCGCGGTGATGGTTCGGGCGAATCCTGTCTCGTGGCTGCGTGAGCGGCCGGCGATCGGCGATGCTGCGCTCGCGGCGCTGCTCGCCGTGGTGGCGGTGGTGTTCCACCTGACGATGCACGAGGAGGACGCCTCCGACCCGAGCGTGCTCGGTGTACTGCTGGCGTTGGGCGCGACGTTGCCGGTGGCCTGGCGGCGTCGCGCGCCCGTGGCAGTGCTGGTGGTGGTGACCGGGTTCCAGATGGCACTGGAATTGCTCAACGCGATCGGCACCGGGTGGATGGGCGTGCTGGTGGCCGCCTATACCCTCGGTGCCTACCGCAGCACCCAGGCCTACCGTCGTTTCGCGGTGGCGATCTCGGTGGTGGTCATCGGGTTCGTGGCGATCGGCGTGCTGCTCGCCTATACACCGTGGCAAGCGCTGGTGGAGATGCCGGTGGTGTTCATCAGCTCGATGGTGTTGGGCGACAATGTGCGCCGTCGTCGCGAGCGCAACGCCGAGCTGGTGGAGCGGGCCGAGCGGGCCGAGCGCGAGCGCTCGCTGTTGGCCGGCCAGCAGGTGCTGGCCGAACGGGCGCGTATCGCCCGCGAACTGCACGACGTGGTGGCGCACAACGTGAGTCTGATGGTGATCCAGGCCGGCGCCGCCCGGCGGCTGTTGGGCGCCGACCCGGCTATCGCTGACCCGGTCGACATCGACCGGGCCGATGTCGACCGGGCCAATATCAATAGGGTCAGGGCCGATGCTGCGCTGGCGGTGGTGGAGGACACCGGCCGGGCGGCGATGCAGGAGATGCGGCGCATGCTGGGCGTGTTGCGCGCCGACGCCGACCAGCCGACGCTCGCTCCGCAGCCGGGATTGACCGCGATCGAAGCGCTGGCAACCGCATCCACCGATCTGCCGGTGAGCGTCGAGGTCAGCGGAGAACTGGGCGACGTGCCCTCCGGCGTGGCGCTGAACGCCTACCGCATCGTGCAGGAAGCGCTCACCAACGTGCGCCGCCATGCAGGCGTCGTGCACCGGGTGAACGTGTCGGTGGTGCGCGTCAATGGTTCACTCACCGTCGAGGTCGACGACGACGGCCGCGGCGCAGCCACCACCCCGTCGGCCAACGAGGGCTTCGGCATCGTCGGCATGCGCGAGCGGGTGGCCGCGTTCGAAGGCAGGCTCAGCGCCGGACCACGCGTGGGTGGCGGGTGGCGGGTGCGCGCGGTGTTCCCGGTGCCGGCGCAGTGAGCATGATCCGGGTGGCGCTCGTCGACGACCAGGCGATGGTGCGTGCCGGCTTTCGCCTGATCCTCGAGAGTGAGGCCGATTTCACCGTAGTGGGCGAGGCCGCCGACGGTGTCGAGGCGGTGGCGATGGTGCCCCGCGCCAGCCCGCACGTGGTGCTGATGGACGTACGCATGCCGCACATGGACGGCATCGAGGCCACCGAGCGCATCGTCGCCGCCGCGGGCAGCGATGGTCCGCGGGTGCTGATGCTCACCACCTTCGATCTCGACGACCACGTCTACGCTGCGTTACGTGCCGGTGCCAGTGGCTTCCTCTTGAAGGATGCACCAGCGCAGCAGTTGGTCGACGCGGTGCGGGTGGTCGCCGCCGGCGAGGCGCTGCTCGCGCCCTCGGTGACCCGCCGACTGATCGAGGAGGTGTCGCGCCGGCCGACGGTCGACCCGCAAGCCGTTGCGCCAGGCCTCGGCGACCTCACCGAACGCGAGCTGGAGGTACTGAAGCTGATCGCCCGCGGGCTGTCGAATGCCGAGATCGCCCAGCAGTTGTACCTCGGCGAGGCGACGGTGAAGACCCATGTCGGACGGGTGCTCACCAAGCTCGACCTGCGCGACCGGGTGCAGGCAGTGGTGGCCGCCTACGAGAGTGGGCTGGTGGTGCCCGGTAGCAGCCCCGATTCGGGCGGGTGAGCCCCAGCTTTCGGCGGTTGACCCGCGATCACCCCCTCGTCTGACACCGATCAGCCCAGCGGTGGATGCGATCGGCCGGCCGTTCCGGTTGGCTGGGGGTATGACCAACACAACCCTCACAACGGCTGCCGGCGCGATCGACGCGGTGAAGATCTACGGCGGCGGCGACAACGAAGTACGTGCGCTCGACGGCGTCACCGTCGGGTTCGAGCAGGGCCGATTCACCGCCATCATGGGCCCCTCCGGCTCGGGCAAGAGCACGCTGATGCACTGCCTGGCCGGCCTCGACTCGCTCACCGCCGGCTCGGTGCACATCGGCTCGGTCGAGCTCTCGACGCTGAAGGACAGGGAGCTCACCGAGTTGCGCCGCACCGCAGTGGGCTTCATCTTCCAGGCCTACAACTTGGTGCCCACGCTCAACGCGCTGGAGAACATCACCCTGCCGCTGCTCCTCGGCGGCAGCAAGGGCGATCAGGAATGGATCGACCAGGTGATCGACACAGTCGGCCTGCGCGACCGCCTCAAGCATCGCCCGAGCGAGCTCTCCGGCGGCCAGCAACAGCGCGTCGCTGTTGCCCGCGCCCTGGCCAACAGGCCGACGATCATCTTCGCCGACGAACCGACCGGCAACCTCGACAGCCGTACCGGGGTCGAGATACTCGACTTCATGCGCCGCGCGGTGCGCGAGTTGGGACAGACGATCGTGATGGTGACCCACGACCCGAACGCGGCGAGCTACGCCGACCGGGTGATCTTCCTCGCCGACGGCCGCATCGTCGACGAGATGTCCGACCCGACGGCCGAGCGGGTGCTCGACCGGATGAAGCGCTTCGGCGACTGAACCGCAGCGACGCAGACACAGAGGTATTTCCAATGTTCAAGTTGAGTCTCAAGCATGTGTGGAGCCGCAAGGGGCGGCTCATCCTCACGGCGCTGGCAGTTATCGCCGGTACCGCATTCCTGTCGGGCGTGTTCGTGTTCACCGACACGATCAAGGCCAGCTTCGACCGCATCTTTGCCACCGCTTACGAGGAGACCGACGCCTACGTGCGCTCGGGCAACGTGATCGAGGGTGAATTCGGCAACGAGACCCGCGACTACATCGACGTCGGGCTGCTCGACGTGGTGGCTGCGGTGCCCGGTGTGGAAGAGGCCGTACCCGACATCTTCACCTTTGCCGCGATGACGTTCGACGGTGAGGAGGTTGGCGAGGGCAACTCGCCGCGCGTTGGCTCGAACTGGGTCGACAGCGACCGCACCCCGTGGCTGATCGACGACGGACGCCCGCCGACGAACGGCAGCGAAGTGGTGGTCGACAGGGCCACCGCCAAGGCAGCCGGGATGAACCTCGGTGACACGGTTTCGGTCACCACCCTGCAGGGCACTCGGCAGTTCGAGATCGTCGGCATCGTCACCTTTGCCGGCGCCGACGGTGCTGGCGGGGCGACGTTCGCCCTGTTCGACCTGCAGACGTCGCTCGAGTTCGTGGTGGGCGACACCACCAAGCTGAACGGCATCCTGGTCGGCGGTGATGGCTCGCTGTCGCAAGAAGAGCTGGCGACAGCCATCGAGCAGGCCCTCGTCGCCAGCGGTGCCGATGAGTCGGTGGAGACCCTCACCGGCAAGGAGATTGTCGCTGAGAACCAGAACTCCCTGCGTGAGGGCCTTTCGTTCCTCACCATCTTCTTGTCGATCTTCGCTGTCATCTCGTTGTTCGTCGGCAGCTTCATCATCTACAACGTGTTCAGCATCAGCGCCGCCCAGCGCACGCAGGAGAACGCGCTGATGCGGGCGATCGGCGCCAGCCGCGCGCAAGTGACTCGTTCGATGTTCATCGAGGCGATGATCGTGGGCATCGGTGGCTCGCTGCTCGGTTGTGTGGGAGGCATCGGGTTGGCCAGTGGCATCCTCGCCTTCCTCAACGCGGCTGGTTTCGGCCCTGGTGACACCGTGCTCGAGCTGAACCCAACCGGGTTCCTCATCACGCTGATCGTCGGCACAGCGGTGACGCTGGTGTGCGCGATTGCCCCTGCGCTGCGCAGTGGGCGCGTGCCGCCGCTGGCGGCGCTGCGCGACGTGGCCATCGACAACGCCGGCGTCTCCCGTCGGCGCAAGGTGATCGGCACGATCACCGTCTTGCTTGCGATCGCGGCCGTCGCCGAAGGGGTGGCCGACAGGGCCATCTTCCTCGGCCTCGGTGTTGCGCTGCTGTTCGTGTCACTGGTGGTGCTCGGCCCACTGGTGGCCGCGCCGGTGGCCAAGGTTGCCTCGCCCGTGCTGGGCAAGCTGGTCGGTGCCTCGGGCACAATGGCCGGGCGCAATGCCGCCCGCAGCCCGAAGCGCACGGCGATCACCGCCGGCGCGCTGGCCATCGGCCTGTCGCTGATGATCGGCATCGCCACCCTCGGTTCGTCGGCCAAGGCCTCGATCCGCGAGGTGCTCGACGAGTCGTTCGTGGGCGACTACATCATCAAGCCCAACCAACAGATGGGTGTGCTCTCCCCCGACCTGGTGGCCGAGGTGGAAGGCGCGGGCATCGGTGACGTGTTCGTCATCGGCATCGCGCCGGCACGGGTCGGCGTCGAGGACGAGCTCAAGGACACCACCGTGATCACCATCGACCCCGAGGGGGCGACCAGGCTGTTCACCTTCGAGTTCACCGCCGGCGGCTTCGAGCAGCTCACCACCACCGGCGTGTTGCTCAACGAGGGCAAGGCGTCGTCGCTCGGTGTCGAACTGGGCGACAAGGTGGGTATTGCGCTGCTCGACGGCACGACGGTCGATGCCGAGGTCCAGGGCATCTACACAACCGACGGCTACACCGACGTGCTCATCCACGAGCAGATGGTGAGGGATCCCAGTGCCGCCCAGGCTTTCGACCTGCAGATGTACGTCAAGGTCGACGGTGGCGAGTCAGGCAGTGCCTCCCGGGCGCTGGAGGCGATCGTCGAGAAGTATCCGGCGGCAGAAGTGCTCAGCCATGATGGCTACATCGACGAGTTCGCCTCGCAGATCGATGGCTTCCTCAACTTCATCTACGCCTTGCTC
Source organism: Actinomycetota bacterium (assembly GCA_963169215.1). GTDB lineage: Bacteria > Actinomycetota > Acidimicrobiia > Acidimicrobiales > Ilumatobacteraceae > UBA668. The sequence goes on along the minus strand of CAUJEE010000083.1, from coordinate 7,504 downwards.
CTCATGTCGATCTTCATCGCGGCGATGGGCATCGTCATCACCCTGCGCTTGGCAGTGTGGGAGCGGCGCCGCGAGCTCGGCCTGCTGCGGGCGGTGGGCACAACCCGCCGTCAGGTTCGCAGCGCGGTGCTGTGGGAGAGCCTGATCACAGGGGTCGTCGGGGCGCTGATGGGTGTGGTGCTCGGCTCGGCGCTGGGGTGGATCATCGTCAAGACCTTCGAGGACGACGGCCTCGGCGTGTACTCGCCGCCGCTGCAGACGATCGCGATGGTCACGGTGATGTCGGTGGTACTCGCCGCCCTGGCAGCGTTCATCCCGGCCCGCAAGGCGGCCAAGAGCGACATCCTGGCTGCGATCGCGACGACCTGACCGACGGACGCACGCATCCGCTGATAGGAAGAGCGGGTGCTGCGTCTGGCTCTGCGAAGTGTGCTGGCCCGGTGGCCGCGCCTGGTTCTCACGGCGCTCGCCATCGTGGCCAGCACCGCTTTTTTGTCGGGCACGTTCGTGTTCCGCGACACGATCGAGCGCACGTTCGACGCGCTGTTCGCCGACACCTACGGGCGACTCGACGCGTACGTGCAGAGCCCCAACACGGTGGAGAACTTCTTCGGCTTCGAAGAGCGCGACCGGCTGCCCTCGTCGCTGCTCACCGAGGTGCAGGCAGTGCCCGGTGTGATCGATGCGCAGGTCGACGTGCAGGGCGACGCGGTGGTGATCGGCAAGGACGGAGAGCCGATCGATCGCCCGACGGCCCCGACGCTCGGCGCGAGCCTCACCACCGGTGAGATGTCGGTGTGGCAGCTGGTGGACGGTCGTCTGCCCGCTGGCGGCGAGGAGATGGCGCTCGACTCGCTCACCGCTGCCGACGGTGGCTACGTGCTGGGCGACGAGGTGAAGGTGAACGGCGACAGCGGCTCGCGCACGTTCACACTGGTGGGCATCGTCGAGTACGACTCGATCATCTCCCCAGGCAACGCCACCTGGGCGCTGTTCGATCCGGTGACGGCGGAGGAATACATCGCCAAGCCGGGCTTCGTCGACGCGATCCTGGTGAGAGGCGACGGCACGGTGAGCGACGAGGTGCTCGCCCAGCGGGTGCAAGCCGCGCTCGACCCCGATGTGGCAGAAGTATTGACGTCGGAGGAGATCACCGCGCAGACCGAGACCGACGTGGAGAAGAGCCTGTCGTTCCTCACCGTGTTCCTCGGCATCTTCTCGCTGATCGCCCTCGGCGTGGGCATGTTCGTGATCTACAACGTGTTCTCGATCACCGCTGCCCAACGGCAGCGCGAGAATGCGCTGCTGCGTGCACTCGGCGCCACCCGCAGGCAGGTGAGCCGGTCGATGTTGATCGAGGCGCTGGTGATCGGGATCATCGGCTCGTCGCTGGGGCTGGTGGGCGGAGTTGCGTTGGCCTCTGGAGTGAAGCGCCTGCTCGATGCCCTCGATTACGTCATTCCCGCCCGCGGCTTGGTGCTGACGCAGCGCACGGTGGTGGTCACCCTGGTGGCGGGGGTGCTCGCGTCGTTGGTCGCCGCGCTCGGGCCGGCGATCGGTGCCGGACGTGTGCCCCCGGTTGCCGCGATGAACGATGCCGCACTCGAACGGGTCGGGTCGGTGCGCGGCCGGGTGACAGCAGCGACCGTGAGTGCGCTGCTCGGTGTGGGGGCGATCGTGGCGGTGATGGCCGGCGCCGACGCTTTGCTGCTGGGGCTCGGGGTGGCGCTGCTGTTCGCCGCCGTGCTGCTGCTCGGGCCGGTGCTGGCCCGGCCGATCGCCCGGCTGCTGGGCGCGCCGGTGGAGGCTGTGCGTGGCCTCACCGGGGCGATGGCCCGCGGCAACGTGCAGCGCAACCCGCGCCGCACGGCACGTACTGCCGCGCCCGTGCTGATCGGGGTCGCGCTGGTCACCGGCGCGTCGGTGTTCGCGGCCTCGATCAAGTCGCAGATCCGCGAGTCGGTGGGCGACACCTTCGCCGGCGACTATGTGATCAACTCGACCAATGGCGGGGCAGTGAGCATCGCCCAGCAGTTCGTCGACGAGCTCAACGAACTGCCGGAGGTCGGCGTGGCCAGCGGCCACGGCTTCGCTCGAGTCGCCGACGGCGAGGGCAATGCCGCGCTGGGCACGGTGGTGAATCCGGCCACCGCCGGCGGGCTGCTGAATGTCGAGTTCATCTCCGGCTCACTCGCCGGGCTGACCCCCGAGGGGGTGCTGATCAGCGAGGGCTTCTCCGATCGCGAGGGTCTCGGGCTGGGCGACACATTCGCCGTCCGCCTCGACGGCGAACGCGTCGGTCTTGTCGTGCAGGGGGTCTACCGCGCCAAGGGGATCTTGCGCGCGGCGCGCATCTACCACCGCGACACGTTCGCCGGCTCGAGCATTGCCACACCGGCCGGCATCGTGTCGCTCACTCGTGCCCCGGGGGTGAGCGACGGCGAATTCCGCGACGTTGTGGGTGCCGCGGTCGACGCTTACGGCATCGGCGAACTGCAGGACAAGGATCAGTTCATCGACAGTCGTGCCGACATCGTCGACCGTAGCCTGGCGTTCATCTACGGGTTGCTGTTCCTCTCGATCGTCATCGCCACCTTCGGCATCGTCGTCACCTTGTTGCTCGCGGTGTACGAGCGCCGCCGCGAGACCGGTCTGCTGCGGGCGGTGGGCATGACCCGCGCCCAGGTGCGCACCACGGTGCGATGGGAGAGCGTGCTCACGTCGGTGTACGGCGCGGTGGTGGGGGTGGCGATGGGGCTGGTGCTCGGCTATGTGGTGCTCGTCGCCCTGCGCGACGAGGGGCTCACCAAGTACTCGGTGCCGGTGGGCACGATCGCCTGGATCATCCTCCTCGCCTGCTTGGCAGGCGTGGCCGCGGCGGTGGTGCCCGCGTGGCGGGCGACGCGCATCGACATCCTCGACGCGATCGCGGTCGACGGCTGATGGCCGGCGAGATGTCGGCAGAGCTCGCGGCCTTCCTCGGGGAGCGTCACCTGGCGACGCTCGTGACGCTGCGCGCCGATGGCTCGCCACATGCGGTGCCGGTGGGGTTCACCTACGCCGACGGGGTGGCGCGGGTGATCACCAGCGCTCGCTCGGTGAAGGTGGCCAACCTGCGCCGCGACACGCGGGTGAGCCTCACCCAGGTCGACGGCCGGCGCTGGGTGTCGCTTGCCGGGATCGCCGCGGTTCACGACGACCACGGACGGGTGGCCACGGCGGTGGCGATGTACGCGCAGCGCTACCGCCCGCCGCGGCCCAACCCCGAGCGGGTCGTGATCGAGATCGACGTGCGCCAGGTGCTGTGCAATTCCTCGCTGCGCTGACCTGAGCAGCGCGCAACGCGGACAACTGTCACGCCAGGCTGCCGACGCGGCGGCGCGGCCGGCGACTAGAAAGTTTGCGATGTTCTCGCGGTCGAAGCACTCCCGGCACCGAAGTGTTGCGGCGCTCGTCGCGGCGGTTGCTGGGCTGGTTCCGTCCGCCGCGCTTGCTGTCGCCCCGCTCGCGGCCCGCTTCACCGCCGACGCGAACGCCGCCGGGGTGAGCCCGGCCGCCGCCGACCTGGCGGTGATCGAGGGCGGCGCGGCCGCGACTGCGTCGGCCGTGCGCCTGCAGCCGCCCTCTCCGCCGCCGTCGCCACCGGCCAACTTCCCGATGCAACCGACGCCGCGGTGCGTGGTGCTCGACAACTTCGGCGATCCGCGCAGCGGCGGGCGCACCCATGAGGGCGCCGACCTGATGGCCACCCTCGGCCAGGAGGTGTACGCGATGGCCGACGGTGTGCTCGTGTACCAGAGCAAGGTGGGCGACGGCACCAACGGCAGCGCGCTCGGCGGCAACCTGTGGAAGCTGCAGGCCGCCGACGGCACGTACTACATCTACGCCCACCTGTCGGCCTTCGTCCCTGGTCTGGTGAAGGGCCAGCAGGTGTACCGCGGGCAGGTGCTCGGCTTCGTCGGCGACACCGGCAACGCCGGGCCGGGCAACTATCACCTGCACTTCGAGGTGCACCCCGGTGGTGGCGCAGCGGTGAACCCGCTGCGCGTGCTCACCATCCCCGCCGGCTGCACGGTGTACTGACCGGCGCGACTCACTTCAAGCAGCGCTGTCGCCGCCCGCGTCTCCGTCGTCATCGGCAGCACAGTCGCCGTCGTCTTCGACGAGCGGGGTGAACTGGTCGAACCACACCGGGTCGGGGTCGCAGCCGATGGCCAGGCTGCGCACTACGTCGCCGTCGGTGATCAGTACGTCGAGCAGCAACAGCCCCTGGGCCATGTGCGCGCGGCGCAGCGCGTGGTAGCCGCGGGCGTCGTCGTCGCTCGCAGGGCCGCTCTGCACCTTGTAGTCGAGCACCAGGCACAGCGTCTGGCAGAACGGCGCTTCCACCCCAGGGAGTTGGGCCAGGCCGACGAGCAGGCCCACCTCCGCGGGAGGGTCGAGCAGGATCGCCGTCACCCGCCGGCGGGCGTCGAGCAGCACCACCGCCTCGTGGCGAACGGGTAGCTGCCCGATCTCGGCGGCGAGCATCGCCGCGTCGGCGAACTCGGCGATCACGATCGGCTGGTCGGGGTCGGGGTGGTAGACCGACCAGCAGTGGTCGCCGGACTGAAGTGCCAGCGCCTGGCGCCGACGGCGCGACAGGCGCGGGTGGGGGTGGAACGGCATGACGGCCTCCCGGGAGAACGGAGGTGGATCCGGGGGGAAGCCGTGGCTGGCAGCGTAGCGGTGTGGTTACGGTTCGCCGACCGGCGATCGCCGAGCGTGGAATCGCTCGGCGAAGCGGCTGCCCAGTTCGAGCAACGGCCAGGCGAGCACAATCGCCCCGGCCGCCAAGCCGTAAGCCCATCCGGCAGTCGTGGGCAATTCGAACAGGTCGCGACCCCAGGGCAACAAGAAGGCGAGTGCGAACAACCCCACCATCAAGCCGACAAGCGTGCTGCGCAGCGCGTTGAGCGGGCGGGCGACGCGGTACAGGTTCATCAGCGCCACCGAACCGGCCACGAGCACGGCGACGGTGCGGGCATGGTCGGCATCGATCGAGTCGTCGACCTGGGCGATGGCGAACACGGTCATCGTCGCCGCGGCGATCACCAACCCGGCGGGCACCGACTTGCCCAGCACGCGCCGTAGGAATCCGATCTGCACCCGCTGGTCGTTGGGTTCGAGGGCGAGGAAGAAAGCCGGGATGCCGATGGTGAACCAGCTGAGGATCGACAGGTGGATCGGGCGCAGCGGGTAGGCGAGGGCGAACACGCCGGTGAGCGTGGAGAGCACCACCGAGTAGGTGGTCTTGGCCAGGAACAGGCTGGCGACGCGTTCGATGTTGTTGATGACGCGTCGGCCTTCGCTCACCACTGCCGGCATCGCCGAGAAGTTGGAGTCCATCAACACCAGTTGGGCGACCCCCCGCGTGGCTTCGCTGCCCGAGGCCATCGCCACACCACAGTCGGCGTCCTTCAGCGCGAGCACATCGTTCACTCCGTCGCCGGTCATCGCCACCGTGTGCCCGCGTGCTTGGAGGGCCTTCACCATCGCCCGCTTCTGGTGCGGGGTGACACGCCCGAACACCGTGCTGCGTTCGACGGTGTCGGCGAACTCTTCCGAGTCGTCAGGGGCCATCGTGGTGGCGTTGATGTTGTCCCGCCATCCGGCCAGCCCGGCGCGCCTGGCGACAGCGCCGACGGTGACGTTGTTGTCGCCGCTGATCACCTTCACCGTCACACCCTGCGCGGCGAAGTAGGCAAGCGTGTCGGGTGCGTCGGCGCGGACCACGTCCTCGAGCAGCACCAGCGCGCGCGGTCGTACCGCCCCCAACGTGTTGTCGCCGCCGTCGGTGAAAGGTCCCGTGGCCCGCGCCAGCACCAGCACGCGCTGCCCCAAGCCGGCGTGCGCCTCCACCTGGTCGCGCAGCGCGCCGGCGTACGAATCGGCCATCACGTTCTCCGGCGCACCGAGTACCCAGCTGCCGTGGTCGGCGAAGGTCATCGCGCTCCACTTGCGCGCCGATGAGAACGGCACCCGGCCGGTCACCTGCCATGTGGTTGGTTCGCGGTAGTGGGCATCGAGCGCGCGTGAGGTGGCGTTGGGGTCGGGGTCGAGTTGGGCCAGCGCGGCCAGTGCGGCCTCCACCTCGGCCTGTTCGGCATCCTCGAGCGTCTGCACGTCGGCCACCGCCAGCGAACCCTCGGTGATCGTGCCCGTCTTGTCGGCGCACAGCACGTCGACGCGGGCCAGCACCTCGATCGCGGGCAGCTCTTGCACCAGGCAGCGTCGGCCGGCGAGGCGCACCACGCCGACGGCGAAGGCGACGCTGGTGAGCAGCACCAGCCCTTCGGGCACCATTCCCACCAAGCCGGCGACGGTGCTGATGATCGAGTCGCGCCAACCTTCGTCGCGGCGCAGAAACTGGCTGGACGCGAGCAGGATGCCCACGGGGATGATCAGATACCCGACCCACGTGACGATGCGGTTGACGTCGTTGCGCAGCGGCGAGTTCACCAACGTGAAGCGGCGGGCCTCCTCGGCCAGTTTCACCGCGTAGTTCTCCGCGCCCACCTTGGTGACCACCATGCGTCCGGTGCCGGCCACCACCGCGCTGCCGCTCAGCACCTCGTCGCCGGTGCTCTTCAGCACGGGGTCGGCCTCACCGGTGAGCAGAGCCTCGTCGATCTCGAGGTTCTCGCCGGTGAGCACCACGCCATCGGCCACCACCTGTGCGCCGGTGCGCAGCTCGACGACGTCGTCGAGCACCAAATCGAGCACCAGCAGCTCGCTCACCTCGCCATCGCGCACGACATGGGCGCGGGGCGCGCTGAGCACGCTCAGTTGGTCGAGCACCTTCTTCGCGCGCAACTCCTGCACGATGCCGATCACGCTGTTGGCGATGATCACCCCGCCGAACAGGGCGTCTTTGGGCGAGCCGGCGGCCAGCACCATCGCCGCCAACACGCCGACGACGAAGTTGATCGGGGTCAGCACGTTGGCGCGCACGATCTGGCCGACCGTGCGCGTCGGCGCGGCCGGAACAGTGTTGGCCAGGCCCCGTGCCACTCGGTCGGCAACTTCCGCCGCACTGAGGCCGGTGGCGGCGTCGTGCGGGCGTTCGCCGATCGTCGTCACGCCCCGAACATACTCGCCGCTGGGCCAACGCTGAGGCCGTTGGCCGTATCGCTGAGGCCAACGCTGAGGCCGTTGGCCTCTTGCCCCGGAGGCTGCGGCCGGGCACGCTGTGATCGATGGCCAGTATCCCTGATCCGGCCACGGCGTGTCTCGCTCCTCGTGAGGGGCTTGATGCACTCGTGCGCACCCTACGCGCCGATGGATTCCGCGTCGTCGGCCCGGTGGAGCGCGACGGGGTGGTGGGCTACGGCGACCTTGATGGCGGCGACGATCTGCCCACGGGCGTGCAGACCGAGCAGAGTCCTGGCCGGTGGCGGGTGCACCACGCGGGGGCAGCCCGGTTCGGGTTCACCCCCGGGGCCGACTCGTGGAAGCAGTTCGT
>CAUJEE010000082.1 GCA_963169215.1 Actinomycetota bacterium | reverse complement strand
GGCGGGCCGACGCACTAGTGTCGGATCCATGCAGGTTCCCGAGCAGCTCCGCTACACCCGCGACCACGAGTGGGTCGCCATTGACGGCACACGCGCCCGGGTCGGAATCACCGACTACGCCCAGGACGCTCTCGGCGACGTGGTCTACGTGCAGCTACCCGCGGTCGGCGCGTCGGCGGCGGCCGGGGCTTCCTTCGGCGAGGTGGAGAGCACCAAGTCGGTCAGCGACATCTACTCACCACTGTCGGGGACGGTCTCGGCAGTGAACGAGGCGCTCGACTCCTCGCCCGATCTGCTGAACCGCGATCCGTACGGTGAGGGATGGATCTGCGAGATCGAATTCACAGATCCGGCCGAGACCGAGGGTTTGCTCGACGCGGCCGGTTACCGGGCGCTGACAGAGGGTTAGTCTGACGCGCGATGGCCCACGTGTTCTGCAACAAATGCGGGCACCGCAACCCGCCAGAAGCGGGCTTCTGCTCGTCCTGCGGCGCGGTACTCGACAACATCGACGACCGCACGATCACGCTGGTGAACGTCGACCCCTTGCAGGATGCTCCCGGCAGCGCCGACGACATCGTCGTGCACATGTCCGATTTGCCCGACGACGTTGCCACCCTGGTGGTGCGCAATGGCCCACAAGCAGGTCTCGCACTCAACCTCGACGCACCGGTCACCACCCTCGGCCGTCACGAAGAGTGCGCGATCAGCCTCGACGACATCACCGTGTCGCGCCGTCACGCCGAGATCGTGCGCACCGCGGCCGGATACGTCGTCCGCGACGCTGGCTCCTTGAACGGCACCTACGTGAACAACACCCGCATCGACGAAGCACCCCTGCGCCAGGGCGACGAGTTGCAGGTCGGGAAGTTCCGGTTGGTGTTCTTCGAGAAGGCGGACAGGTGACGCGTGTCGGAGCGCCCCTACCTGTCGATCGGTGAGGTGCTCGGGTTGCTCCTCGAGGAGTTCCCCGACGTCACCATCTCCAAGATCCGGTTCCTCGAGAGCCAGGGATTGATCGATCCGGAGCGCACTGCCTCGGGCTACCGCAAGTTCTACGAGGCAGATGTCGAGCGCCTGCGCGTAATTCTGCGCGAACAGCGGGAGAACTTCCTGCCGCTGCGGGTCATCCGCGATCGTCTGGAGAACGGGCAGATCGACGACAGCGGCAGCATCAGTGCGCCCCGCGGGATCCGCAACGTCACCCTGCTCGACGACGGCTTCGACGAGACCGGCGAACTCGACATCCCCGCCGGCACGCCGGTGCCGACCGAACACCACCCAGCGGCGCAGAACCGTCAGGGAAGCCAGCCACCGCCGTCGGCGCCGCCCGCCCCGCCACCGTCGGCCGACGCTGCTGCGTTCTTCGCCGGGCCGGGAGACGTGCCGCCTTCGGTGCTCGGCGGTACGCCCGACGGCTATTCCGCCAACGAACTCTGCATCCACGCCGGGATCACCAACAAGCAGTTGGCCGACCTGGAATCGTTCGGGTTGATCGCCCGCCGGCCTCCCGGCCCAGCGGCCGCCTACACGCCGTCCGACCTCGAAGTGGCCCGCGCGTGCAAGGGATTCCTCGACCGGGGTGTCGAGGCGCGGCACCTGCGCGGGTGGCGCTACTCGGCCGAACGAGAGGCCAACCTGTTCGAGCAACTGGTGCTGCCCATGCTGCGTCAGCGCAACCCGCAGAGCCACCGCCAGGCAGTGGAGACTCTGAACGAACTGTCGCGACTCGGTGGCGAACTACGCCAAGTGATGCTCGCGCTCGCACTGGCACACCTTCTCGACGACTGAGCCACCGACGACCGACGACGACGGTACGATCGGCGGTAGTGGTACGGATGGAGTTGCTCGGAGTGCGCGTGGAGTTGCCGGCGAACACGCCGGTGGTGATGCTTCGCGAGACCGACGAGGGACGAGGCCGGGTGTTGCCAATTCTCATCGGAGGTCCAGAGGCAGCCGCGATCCACGCCGCGCTGGAGGGCATAGTGCCGCCGCGGCCGCTCACCCACGATCTCGCGGTGGTGTTGCTGGCAACCCTCGGCGCCCGCCTCGACAAGGTTGTGATCACCGAGGTGCGTGACCACACCTTCTACGCCGAGTTGCATCTGCGCACCGACAGCGGCGAAGCGGTGGTTTCGAGCAGGCCGAGCGACGCGATCGCCATCGCGGTGCGCACAGGGTCACCGATCTTCGCTACCGAGTCGCTGCTCGACGAAGCTGCGGTCGAGATGAGCGAGACCGAGGACGGCGACGACGAGGAGGCGATCCTCGACGAGTTCCGCGACTTTCTCGACGACGTGCGCCCGGAGGATTTCGAGGGCTGATCTGCTCCAATCGCGCGCTCTGCGCGCAATGCCCGCGCGCAGCGTGCTTGACGGCGCGCGCTCGCAGACGTACGATCAACACCCCGTTACAGCGACGTAGTTACTCCGCTGTCAGCAACCCGATACGAGGCTTCGCCGAACGGGCGGACGAGCAGCCTGGCAAGTGACAGAACCAGCAAGCGGCAGAGCGAGCAAGCGACACAAGCGAGCGAGGAGGCAGACAATGGGCGAAGAGGGTTTCAGCGGCACCAGGGCGGCAGCGGTGGTGGGCATCTCCTACCGCCAGCTCGACTACTGGGCGCGCACCGACCTGGTGCGTCCCTCGCTGTGCGATGCCGCCGGCAGCGGCAGCCGCCGGTTGTACAGCTACCGCGACCTGCTCGAGTTGCGGGTGATCAAGAGCCTGCTCGACGCGGGCATCAAGCTCGAATCCGTGCGCAAGGCGTTCGCCTACTTGCGCACCCAGGGCGACTCCGACATCGCCTCGGCGACGTTGGTGATCAGCGGCAGCGACGTGCTGCTGTGCGACGGTGACGCGCTGATCGACATCGTCAAGCGCGGTGGCCAAGGCGTGCTCAACCTGCTCGCGATCGGCAGTGTGAAGACCGACCTCGATGCCTCGCTGGTTGAACTCGGCAACGTAGCCGCGGCGCCGCTGGCCTCGGCCCAGGCCGGCTGATGAGCGACCGGCTCAGCCCGCTCGACGACCGCCACCGCGCCCTCGGCGCGAAGTTGGTGCCCTTCGGCGGCTGGGAAATGCCGGTGGCCTACCCGGCCGGAACGATCGAGGAACATCTCGCCTGCCGACGCGATGCAGTCGTGTTCGACGTATCGCATCTCGGCACGGTCCGTGTTGCCGGTCCAGATGCCTTCGCCGCGCTGCAAGCGGCCTTCACCAACGACCTCGGCAAGGTCGCGCCGGGCCGGGCCCAGTACACCCACTTGCTCGACGAGGCCGACGCCTCGGTGCTCGACGACATCATCGTCTGGTGGATCGACGACGAGATCTTCGACGTCATGCCCAACGCCTCCAACACCGACCGCGTCACCGCTGCGATCGGCGGCACCGATACGACCGCATCGCGCTCCGTGCTCGCGGTGCAAGGTCCGCAGGCCAAGCAGCGGCTGGCAGATGTGTTCCCCGAGGCCGGGGCGATTGGGCGCTTCCGGGTGGAGCGAGCCTCGTGGCGTGGCGCACAGTGCACTGTGGCGGGCACCGGTTACACCGGCGAGGCGGGTGTGGAGATCGCAGTGCCGGCGGACGTCGCCGGCGACCTGTGGGACGCGATCGTCGCCGCGGGCGTGATGCCAGCCGGGTTGGGCGCACGCGACACGCTGCGCCTGGAGGCCGGCCTGCCGTTGCACGGGCACGAATTGGGTCAGGGGATCACCCCGCTGCAGGCCGGACTCGGCTGGGTCGTGTCGTGGGACAAGGGCGACTTTCGAGGCCGCAAGGCACTGGCTGCCGAGCGCGATCGCGGTGTTGCGCGGGTGTTGCGCGGCATCGCCACCGAGGGCCGGCGGCCGCCGCGGGCCGAATGCGCAGTGCTGCGCGCGGGGGAGGTCGTGGGCACCACGACCAGCGGCAACTTCTCACCGATACTCGGCCATGGCATCGCGCTCGCGCTGCTCGCACCGACGGTGGGCGAAGGCGACGCTGTCACGGTCGACGTGCGCGGAGGCGCGCTGTCCGGCCGGATCGTGCCGCTGCCGTTCGTCGCCAAGAGTTCCTAGCCGGAGCGGGTCGCTCTCGGCTCAGCGCGCTGGCTTGCGAGTGGAGTTGGCGCGCTGAGCGGGGGTGCGCCCGCCGCTGGCTGGGGCCTTGCTCGACGAAGCCGACGACGCCCGCTTGGTGCCGACGGCCTTCTGCGTCGTCTGGCCCCGCGATTTCGCCGCTGGCCGCGCCGACGTTGCCTTTGCCTGCGGTCGAGCCTTGGTCTGCGGTCGGGGCTTGGTCTGGGGAGTCACCGGCGCTCCGAGGCCGTCAAGATCGTCGCGTGGCGCGGGAGGCTGGTGGGTGACGGTGCGGGCGCTGCCGCCGCCACCGCGCAGTGCGGCCAGCGGGCGCAACCCGAACCAACCACCGGCCGACTCGGCCAACTGCGCCAACGGCCCCAGACGCTGGGTGAGCTCGACCAGCGCGGGGCCCAAACGCGAGGCCGGGCCGGAGAGTTGTTCGACGAGCGCGTCGGTGGCGCGAATGGTGCGCGTCACCTGCGGCACGAAGGCCTTGACCGGCTCCTCGACGCTGTCGAGCAGCGCGTTGACGCGCACGGCGACACCGTTCAACTCGTCCATCGTGGCGTTGAACTTCTCGACACTCTCCAGAAACTGGCCCACTCCGCGCTGAAACTGACCGATCGACCTGCTGATGCCGGAGAAGGGATTGTTCGTTCCCAGCACTCCCGCCAGACCGAGCAGGTCGGACAGACCAGGTACCGGTGAGCCACTCGGTGTGCTGGCACTATCGGTCGCGTTGGCGGCACTGCTGCTGTCGGCCATGACGAGAAGGTAGCGCAGCGGGGTAGCGTCGGGGTGATGGGCCCGGCCGCGCGACATGAGCAGGGTGCGCGCGCGTTGCGAGTGGGAATGATCTGCCCGTACAGCCTGTCTGTGCCGGGGGGAGTGCAGGCGCAGGTGATGGGGCTGGCCCGCGAGCTGCGCCGCATGGGCATCGAGGTGCGGGTACTCGGCCCGTGCGACGGGCCACCTCCGGCCACCTTCGTCACCCCTCTCGGCAACAGCCTGCCCACCGCCACGAACGGGTCGATCGCGCCGGTGGCGCCCGATCCGGCGGCAACGCTGCGCACCATCCGCGTGCTGTTCGACGAGCAGTTCGACGTGCTGCACGTGCACGAGCCTTTCGCCCCCGGGCCGACGATGACCGCGCTGCTGGTGCATCCGGCACCGCTGGTGGCAACATTCCACGCAGCCGGCGAGATCGCCCTGTACGACCGGCTCTCAGGCCTTGTACGGGCGGCGGCGAAGAACATCGCCCGCAAGGTGGTGGTGTCGAAGGACGCGCAGGCACTGGTGGGCAGCGCCGTCCCGGGCGAGTACGAGACTCTGTTCAACGGCGTCGAGCTCGACGCGTACCGCAACTCGCCCGTGCACCCCACCGGCGGGCGCACGATCTTCTTCTGCGGCCGCCACGAAGAGCGCAAAGGCCTCGATGTGCTGCTCGACGCGATGGCACTGCTCGACCCGGAAGTGACCCTGTGGATCGCCAGCACCGGTCCCGACACCGAGCGGCTGCGGGCCCGCAGCAGTGACGACCGACGCCTCGTCTGGCTCGGACGTATCGACGACGCGGAGAAGATCGCCAGGCTGAAAGCAGCCGACGTGTTCTGCGCTCCCTCGTTGCACGGTGAGTCGTTCGGCGTCGTGCTGATCGAGGCGATGGCCGCCGGCACCTGCGTGGTCGCCAGCGCGCTCGACGGGTACCGCAACGTTGCCACAAACGATGTCGACTCGCTGCTCGTACCGCCCGGTGATGCCCAGGAACTGGCCGCCGCGCTGCGCCGGGCGCTCGACGAACCCGAGTTACGGCACCGGCTGGTGGCCGCCGGCCAGTGCCGCGCCGACCGATTCTCTATGCACGCGCTCGCCATGCGCTCCGCCGAGATCGACGGCGAGCCCATCGCCGAGTCGCCCCGCGCGGGGCACTCCACCGGGCCGCGGTGGCTGGCTCAACGCCGGGTGCGCCGCTCCCGTATGCTGGTCGAGTAGCGCCGCATCCGCGTGGCGCTCCGAGCTCTCCCCGGAGGACCTCATGGTCTGGATCATCGTGATCGCCGTCGTCGTGGTGCTGGTGCTCTACGTCATCACCGCCTACAACGCGCTGGTGCGCAAGCGCAACCAGGTCGACAATGCCTGGTCGCAGATCGACGTACAGCTGAAGCGCCGAATCGACCTGATCCCCAACCTGGTGGAGACGGTCAAGGGTTACGCGGCCCATGAGCGAGAGACCCTGGAAGCGGTCATCAACGCCCGCAACGCGGCGATCGCCGCGGCCCCCAACCCGGCCAGTCAGGCCGCGGCCGACAATGCTCTCACTGGCGCCCTGCGCCAGTTGTTCGCCCTCAGTGAGGCCTACCCCGACCTGAAGGCCAACCAGAACTTCCTTGCTTTGCAGGAGGAGCTGACGGCCACCGAAGGTCGCGTGGCCTACGCGCGGCAGTTCTACAACGACTCGGTGCTCAGCTACAACAACAAGCTGCAGACCTTCCCGACGGTGGTCATCGCCAGCATGTTCAACTTCGAGAAGCGGGAGTACTTCGAGGCCGACGAGGCCAGCCGCGAGGTGCCCAAGGTCGAGTTCTGACCCGCGAGGGCCAGCATCGCCATGTTCGAATTGATTCGCGCCAACAAGCGGCGCAGCGTCGCGCTCATCGCCGGCTTCGTGCTGGTGCTCTGCCTGGTGGGTGCCGCATTCGGTCTGTGGATCGGATACGGCATTCAGGGCACCATCGCTGCCCTGCTGTTCTCGGGCGTGATGGCGTTCGCCTCCTACTGGAAGGCCGACGCCATCGCCCTCGCGGTGAGCCGCGCCCGGCCCGCCGACGAGCAGCAGTACAAGCGCCTGCACAACTTGGTGGAGGGGCTGTGCATCGCCAGCGGGCTGCCCAAGCCGCGGATCTACGTGATCGACGACCCGGCACCAAACGCGTTTGCCACCGGACGTAACCCCAAGCACGCCGCGATCGCTGTCACCACCGGGTTGTTGGAGAAGTTGAACCGCGTCGAGTTGGAGGGCGTGATCGCTCACGAGCTGTCGCACATCCGCAACTACGACATCCTGGTGAGCACACTCGCTGTCACGTTGGTCGGCGCAGTGGCGCTGTTGGCCAACCTCGGAATCCGGATGATGTGGTGGAACGGCGGGCGCGAACGTCGCTCTGGTGATCGCGGCAGCTCGAACAACGTGCTCGCCATCTTCGGCTTCGTGCTCCTCATCTTCGCCCCGCTCATCGCCAAGGCGATGCAGGCCGCGGTGAGCCGTCGCCGAGAGACCCTCGCCGATGTGTCGGCCTGCCAGATGACGCGCTATCCACCCGGGCTGATCTCCGCCTTGGAGAAGCTGCGCGACGACGTCACCGTCACCCACTCGGCCACCACCGCGACGGCGCACATGTGGATCGAGCAGCCGATGTCGGGGGTCGCCGACCACGGCAAGCTCGGCTGGTTCAACAAGATGTTCGACACCCATCCGCCACTCGAGGAGCGCATCGCCCTGCTGCGCGAGATGTGACTGGTCAGCCCTGTCGGCACACGCAGTCGGTTGGCGTGTGCAGTGGCAGTTGCAGCTGGCCGGCGAAGTCGGATGCATTGACATCGAGCAGCAGGAATTCGGTGGAGTCGGGAAGACCGGACGGGCAGATGGTGATCGCCGCTCCGGTGGCCTGCGTACCCAACCAGTACTCGGGCAACAGTGCGGCGGTGGCACGGTCGACGTGGGTGGGGATGAACAGGCGCGGCGCAAGCTGCTTCATCAGGTCGAAGCCCTTGCGGTTGCGGGCGTCCATGTCGCTGTAGGGGTTGGCCACCTGGCTGAGAGCGACGTCGATCGTGCCCAGAGTGGCCAGTTGCTCGGGGGAGAGTTCGTCCTGGCCGATGTCGCCGAAGTGGGCCACGCGCAGCCCGGCGATCTCGACCAGGTAGATGTAGTTGTAGCCGCCCTCGGGCGTGGGGCGCTGGCTGTTGCGGTGCACGGAGGCGATGCCTTCGATGTGCACACCCGGGGTGTCGATCGTGCCCACGCTGGTGAACAGCTGTTGCCCGGGGAACGAGGCCTGGAAGCGTTCGTCGTAGTGATCCCAGTGGGTGTGAGTGGTGAGCAGGATGTCGGCGGGTGCGACAGGGGATGACAACCGGCCGGGATCGCCGACGTCGATCAGCACGCGGGTGCCCTCGGGAGCGATCAGCTCGAACTGCGCGTAATTCTCGTGACGCAGGGTGAGGCATTGCTCCGGCGGCGAGGTGGTGGTCGTCGCGGCCGACGTTGATGGACTCGTCGGCGCGACGGTCGAGCTGCTCGTGCCGGACGACGCGGGTGCGGAGGTCGAGACCGATGAAGGGCTGGAACCCTCGCCGGCCGGGTCGCTCTCGGTGCATGCTGCCAGGCACGATGCGGCGATCAGCAGGAGGCACGGGTGTCGCCGCATCGGCCCGAAGGCTAGCCGTGGCAGTGCGCGGCCCCGGCAGCACCAATTCGACCAGGCGCAGCCGCCACGGCAGGGGTACGCTGATGGCATGACCAGCGAGTCGAAGTCGCGCATAACGGGCACGGTCCAGGTCAAGCGCGGCCTGGCCGAGATGCTGAAGGGCGGGGTGATCATGGACGTGGTCACCTCCGACCAGGCCAAGATCGCCGAGGATGCAGGCGCGTGCGCGGTGATGGCGCTCGAGCGCGTACCTGCCGACATCCGCCGTGATGGGGGCGTGTCGCGCATGAGCGACCCGGAGATGATCGAGGGCATCAAGGCTGCGGTCACCATCCCGGTGATGGCCAAGGCGCGTATCGGTCACTTCGTCGAGGCGCAGATCCTGCAGGCGTTGGGCGTCGATTACGTCGACGAGAGCGAGGTGCTCACCCCCGCCGACGAGACCCACCACATCGACAAGTGGGCCTTCACCGTGCCATTCGTGTGTGGGGCCACCAACCTCGGCGAGGCGCTGCGCCGCATCAGCGAGGGCGCGTGCTTGATCCGCAGCAAGGGCGAGGCCGGTACCGGCAACATCGTCGAGGCGGTGCGCCACCTGCGCAGCATCATCGGCGACATCCGCAAGATCACCCAGGCCGACAATGCCGAGCTGTTCCAGTGGGCCAAGACCCTGCAGGCACCACTGCCGCTGGTGCAGGAGATCGCCGAGACCGGCTGGCTGCAAGTGCCGCTGTTCTGCGCGGGCGGCATCGCCACCCCGGCCGACGCCGCGCTGGCCATGCAACTGGGGGCCGAGGCGGTGTTCGTCGGCTCGGGCATCTTCAAGAGCGACGATCCCTCGCCGCGAGCGAAGGCGATCGTCGAGGCCACCACCCACTTCCGTGACGCCGACATCCTGGCCAAGGTGAGCCGCGGTCTGGGCGCGCCGATGACCGGCATCGGCATGGACGACACCGTCAAGTTCGCCGAGCGCGGCTGGTGAGCAGAACCGTAGGGCCGACAGGCGGGGCCGGCAGAACGCGGCGCGGGAAACGCCAGTGACGAGTCGCAGCCGAGTGAAGAGAACAGTAGGGCCGACGAGCGAGGCCACTAGTGGGGAGCCCCCAGGTGCGGCCCGTTATCGGTGTGCTCGCGCTGCAGGGCGCGTTCGCTGCTCATGAACGCGCGCTCGCGTCGGTAGGGGCTGCGACGCGGCAAGTGCGCACCCCTGGCGATCTGGCGGCTGTGGAGGCGCTGGTGATGCCGGGCGGGGAGAGCACCACCATGGCGCGGTTGCTCCACACCTCTGGCCTGTTCACGCCGCTGGCGGCGCGGCTGGCCGAGGGCATGCCGGTGTTCGGCACGTGCGCGGGCATGATCCTGCTCGCCACTGAGGTGCTCGACGGTCGCGCCGATCAGCACGGATTTGCGGCAGTCGACATCGCCGTGAGGCGCAACGGCTACGGCCGCCAGATCGACAGCTTCGAGGCCGACATCGAGGTCGTCGGCCTCGAAACGCCGTTCCACGCAGTGTTCATCCGCGCCCCGAAGGTCGAGCGCGCCGGCTCAGCGGTGACAGTGCTCGCCGAGCACGAGGGCGTGCCGGTGCTGGCCCGCCAAGGGGCGATCACCGTCGCCTCGTTCCATCCCGAGCTGACCCCCGATCCGCGGTTGCACGGCCTGTTCGTGACCGACAACGATCTCACCAAGTAATCCGAAGGAGAATCTGCCGATGTCCGGCCATTCCAAGTGGGCAACGATCAAGCACAAGAAGGGCGCCGCCGACAAGGCGCGGGCGAAGGTGTTCAACAAGATCGCCCGTCAACTCGAGGTGTCCGCCCGCGAGGGGGGCCCCGACCCGACGGCCAATGCCTCGCTGCGCACGGTCATCCAGAAGGCCAAGGCCGCGCAGATGACCAACGACGCGATCGACCGTGCCGTGAAGCGAGGGGCCGGACTCGACGACGCGGGCAGCTACGAGGCGATCACTTACGAGGGCTACGCACCAGGGGGTGTCGCGCTGATGATCGACGTTCTCACCGACAACCGCAACCGCACGGGTGCCGAGGTGCGCAACATCTTCTCCAAGCTCGGCGGCTCGATGGCCGAGCCGGGGGCCGTCGGCTGGCAGTTCAGCCGGCGGGGAGTGCTGCTGGTGAACTCCAGCGACGAGGACGCGGTGATGATGGCGGCGCTGGAGGCGGGCGCCGACGACATTGCTGCCGACGGCGAAGGGGTGTTGCGCGTGACCTGTGATCCGGCAGCGGTGTTCGACGTGCGCGATGCATTGGTGGGAGCCGGCCACGATGTGGC
The DNA here is from genome assembly GCA_963169215.1 of Actinomycetota bacterium. GTDB lineage: Bacteria > Actinomycetota > Acidimicrobiia > Acidimicrobiales > Ilumatobacteraceae > UBA668. The sequence continues at coordinate 22,851 of CAUJEE010000082.1, read as the reverse complement.
TTCGGCCGAAAGCACGATGGTTTCGAGCGTCACCGTGGAGGTCAGCGACCCGAGCGATGCGAAGAAGATCCTGCGCATCATGGACGCGCTGGAGGACAACGACGATGTGCAGGACGTGTACAGCAACTTCGACATCAGCGACGAGCTGATGGAAGCGGTGGACGAGTGACGGTGGGGGTGGGCGACCCGGCCCCCGACTTCACCCTGCCCTCAACGCAGGGTGTGCTCTCGCTGACCACATTTCGCGGCCGTCCGGTGGTGCTCGTGTTCTACCCGGGTGACGGTACGGCGGTGTGTACCAAGCAGCTCAACTCGTACAACGACGACCTGGCCCGCTTCGACCAACTCGACGCGCAGGTACTGGCCATCTCCGCCCAGGATCTCGACAGCCACCAGGCCTTCGCCGACGAGCACGGGTTCAAGTTTCCGCTGCTCGCCGACGTCGACCAATCGGTGGCCAAGGCCTACGGAACACTTGGTCCGATGGGGTTTCCGCGGCGCAGCACGTTCATCGTCGACGGCGCGGGCATCATCCGCTACGCCCACCGGGCCGTCGCCGGACTCACCTTCCGCCCGGCAGCCGAGCTGGTGGCCGTCGTCGAGTCGCTGTCGTAGCAGCCCGCAGACACAAGTTGGCGTTGAGCCGGGCCGCTGCAGCCACTCATCGCCAACTTCGGCTCGGCCGAATGCAACTTGGCGTTGAGCCGGGCCGCTGCAGCCACTCATCGCCAACTTCGGCTGAGCGGCGAGATCCGCCAACGGGTTACATCATCGGGCTAGGCTCGTACGCGTGTTCGCTCCTGTAACGCCCGATCAGCGCGAGGGAACAGTCGTGCTCGGCATCGACCCCGGCCTCACCCGCTGCGGGTACGCGGTGCTGCGCGCCAGCGGCCACGAGACGCGTCCGATGGCGTTGGGCGTCATCCGCACGCCGACCGCCGAGCCGCTGCCGCACCGGCTGGCCGAGCTGCAGCGCGAGTTGCAGGCACTGTTGCGCGAGTTCCGACCGCACGGTGTGGCCGTCGAGCAGGTGTTCTTCCAGACCAACGTGCGCACGGCGATGAGCGTCGGCCAGGCCAGCGGGCTCGCGCTGGCCGAGGCCGCGGCGTTCGGCTGCGACGTGGTGCAGTTCACCCCCAACCAGGTGAAGGATGCAGTGGCCGGGTGGGGTGGTGCCGACAAGACCCAGGTGCAGAAGATGGTGCAGGCTCGCCTCGGTCTATCCACACCGCCCAAACCGGCCGATGCCGCAGATGCCGCGGCGCTGGCGCTCACCTACCTGGCTGCGGCCCCGATGCGCCGTCGGCTGGCGGAGATCACCCGATGATCGGCTCGCTACGCGGCACAGTGCTCGAGCGCACCGAGGACGGCACCGCGCTGGTCGAGGTGGGGGGAGTGGGCTACTACGTCGCCGTCACGCCGCGCACGCTCGCCGAACTCGAGCCGGGGGCCAACGTGTTCCTCCACGTACATCACCACATCCGAGAGGATGCGCAGACGCTGTTCGGATTCCTGCACCGCGACGAGCGCAACACCTTCCAGGTGCTGATCACCACCCACGGCATCGGCCCGGCCCTGGCGCTGGCCATCCTCGGCACGCACACCCCGGCGGCGCTGGTCGACATCGTCGCCGGCAGCGACATTGGCGCGCTCACGCTCGTACCGGGCGTGGGCAAGAAGACAGCCGAGCGGTTGTTGGTCGAGTTGCGCAACAGGCTCAGCCTGCCCCTGCTCGACCCGGTGGGTGCCGGGGCCGCGGGCCAGGCCGGCGGTCGCGGTTCAGTGGTGGGCGACGTGCGGGAAGCATTGATCGGTCTCGGCTACGGGGTCGAGGAGGTCCGCGACGTGCTGCGCGAGGTGCCCGGTACGGCCGATGGCAGCAGCGACGCCTCTGCGGTGTTGCGCGACGCGCTGAAGCTGTTGGGAGCCAAGCGTGCGTGACGAGTTCCTCGATCCTGCCCCGGTGGGCTCGCAAGAAGAGCTCGACGAGGCCGGCCTGCGCCCACGGCGGCTGAGCGAGTTCGTCGGCCAACGTGAGCTGAAAGAGCACCTCGCGATCGTGCTCGAGGCCGCCCGTCAGCGGGGCCAGGCCGCTGACCACCTGCTGCTCGCCGGTCCGCCGGGGCTGGGCAAGACCAGCATGGCCGGCATCGTCGCGGCCGAGATGGGCGTGCACCTGCACATCACTTCCGGCCCGGCTCTCGAGCGGGCCGGCGACCTGGCCGCGATCCTCACCAAGCTGGAAGACGGCGACGTGCTGTTCATCGACGAGATCCACCGCCTGTCGCGAGTGGTGGAGGAGATCCTGTACCCGGCGATGGAGGACTTCCAGCTCGACATCGTGGTGGGCAAGGGTCCCGCGGCGAGCAGTATCCGGCTCACCCTGCCGCGCTTCACGCTGGTGGGCGCCACAACCCGCACGGGCATGATCACCGGCCCGTTGCGCGATCGCTTCGGTCTCGTTGCCCGCCTCGACTACTACGCCGACGACGAACTGGAGGCGATCGTGCGCCGCACGGCGGGCATCCTCAAAGTGCAGATCGCCCCCGAGGGTGCCTGGGAGATCGCGCGCCGCTCGCGCGGCACCCCGCGCATCGCCAACCGGCTGTTGCGCCGCGTGCGCGACTTCGCCGAGGTGCGCGGCGACGGCACGATCGACGAGCACACTGCTCGTGAGGGGCTGAAGGTCTTCGGTGTCGACGAACGCGGCCTCGACAAGGTCGACCGGGCAATCCTCAGCGCGATCTGCCAGCAGTTCGCCGGTGGTCCGGTTGGGTTGTCGACGGTGGCGATCAGCGTGGGTGAGCAGCCCGAGACGGTGGAAGACATGTACGAGCCGTTCCTCATCCAGCAGGGGATGATCGCCCGCACTCCTCGCGGGCGGGTGGCAATGCCCGCCGCCTACGCCCACCTCGGCCTGGCCGTGCCGAACGCACAGCGCCCAGCGGGACTGTTCGACTGAAGCGGTCGGCCAGTAGCCTCCACCGAGCATGACCACCGACCGCGACAGCAGCGCCACCGACGACGCCCGCGACAGCAGCGACGCCGGCGCGGCCAACGTTGACGAACTGCGCGACGAGTTGCCCGACGACTTGCACGCCCACGCTGCGGGGATGGCGTACAAGTTCCCCGACAACAGCCGTCGTCGCATCCCCGGCGTGCTTTACCTGCTGGTCGCCGCCCTGTGCGTGGCGTTGTGGGCGACGATGAACGACTCGTCGGCGATGGTGAACGATGGATTCTTGTGGGCTGCGATTCTGCTCGCCGCGGTGGGCCTGTTCTCGATCACGTCCGGGTGGCGTATGCGCGTCAACGAACAGGACGCGTTGGTGGCCGCGCAGGGGGCTGTTGGCTTTGCCGTCGGCCACGCATCGGCGCAGCAGGTGTGGCACGGGCTGCGCAGCCGCCCCACCTGGCGGGTGCTGGTCTACTCGGCCGAGGAGCCTCCCCGGCGCCGCGCGCTGGTGTTGGTCGACGCCGTCGACGGGAGCGTGCTCGAGCACCTCACCCAGGACAACCCGGTCGAGGACTGGGACATCTGATCCCACCCGCGGGCACGAACGGTCGTCGAGCATCACAGGCCCGGCCAGAGCGGTAGGGGCTACCGGCGAGTAGCCTGACGGCGATGTTCGACGGCAAGTTCCGCGCACCGGTCGACAAGGCCGTCACACCACTGGGGAACGGCCTGCGACGCACCGGCCTCACCCCCGACCACCTCACGGCCCTCGGCCTGCTCGTGGCGGTCGGCGCAGCCGTCGCCATCGGCTTTGGCGAGCTACGCCTCGGGTTGGTGCTGGTGGTGCTCGCCGCGCTGCCCGATCTGCTCGACGGGGCGTTGGCCAAGGCCACCAGTTCGTCCAGCCAGCGCGGCGCGTTCTTCGACTCCACCATCGACCGCTTCACCGATGCGCTGCTGTTCGGTGGCGTCGCCTGGTACTTCGCCAGCGACGAGTCGGCGCACATGGCGATGCTGCCGTTCGCGGTGATGGCCCTCAGCTCGGTGATCAGCTACATGCGGGCCAAGGCAGAGTCGCTGGGGCTCGACGCCAAGGGCGGGCTGATGGAACGCGCCGAGCGGATCATTGCCCTGTGCATCGGCTTGCTCTTCCCGGTGCTGCTGATTCCGATCCTGTGGGCGATGCTCGGCCTGATCGCGATCACCGCTGTGCAGCGTTTCGTGAAGGTCTGGAAGCAGGCTGCGATCGCGCCGGTCACAGCGCAGCGCATCGAGTTGCGACGCACTCGTCGCCAGAATCGCCGCCACATCCGCACCGAGCGGCGCCGCACGCGCATCGCCCGCGGCCCGCGAGCAGCGCGTGGGGTCGGGCGCGTCGGGCGCAACGGCTTCCGCCGTGACTGACGCTGCCGAGGCAGCCGAAGGCAACACCGGCAACGGGTCGCGCAGCGCGTCGCCGCGACAACGACTTAGCGACGCGGCCACGATGGGTTCGTACAGGTTCGGTGCGCTCGCGGCCAAGCTGCTGCCCGGCCCGATGACCTCGCTCACCGCTGCCGGCCTTGGTTTCGGCGCCAGCGTGGCCAGCCCGACCAAACGGGCGATCATCGAGCGCCACCTACAGCGGGTCAACCCCAACCTGCGCGGCGCTTCGCTGCGAGTGGCGGTGCACCAGGCCTTTGACAGCTATGCCCGCTACTACGTGGAAAGCTTCCGGCTGCCATCGCTCAGCGCACGCACGGTGAGCAAGTCGTTCAGCGTCGACGGCTTCGAGCACATCCCGGCCGCGCTGGCCGAGGGCAACGGCTGCATACTTGCCTTGCCGCACCTCGGCGGGTGGGAGTGGGCCGGGCGGTGGATGACCGACCAGGGGTATCCGCTCACCGTGGTGGTGGAAGCGCTTGAGCCTCCGGAACTTTTCGAGTGGTTCGCCGACTTGCGCAAGAACCTGGGAATGACAGTGATTCCCACCGGACCGCAAGCCGCCGCGGGGGTTGTTGCCGCGCTGGCGCGCAACGAGATCGTCTGCCTGTTGTGCGACCGCGACCTCGACCGCAAGGGGGTGGAGGTGGAGTTCTTCGATGAGCGCACCACGTTGCCCCCGGGCCCAGCGGTGCTCGGCCTACGCGTCGGCGCGCCGATCCTGCCCGCTGCGGCGTACTTCACCGACGACTACAACGGCCACCACGCCATCGTGCGCCCGCGATTGCGGGCAGAGCGACGCGGCGGCCTGCGCGACGACGTCGCCCGCGTCACCCAACAGTTGGCCCATGAACTCGAGTTCCTCATCCGCCGCGCCCCCGAGCAGTGGCACATGTTCCAGCCCAACTGGCCGAGCGACCCCGGATACTGACGAACTCCCTGCTGGCCGGCTCGGGCCGTGGACGTGCGCCCCAGGTTCAAAAGATGATGCGCAGTCCACCTAGCAGGCTGTACTCACCGAGGCCTTGGGCAGTCGTGTCGGCTTCGACCTCCTGCTCGGCGGCATCCACCTTCAGTATGAAGGGGTCTTGGCCGACGGACAGGATGCCGAAGGCTGTCTCAAAGCGCGCCGCGCCGGTGTAGTTGTCGTAGTAGCCCCCGATCGCGTCGGCGAGCTTCAAAGAGGCGCCGGCAGGCGCGGCCGAGAATTGGGTGTTGTCGATCATGTACACGAAATAGTTGCCATAGCCGAAGAGAGGCGCGACGTAGCCATAGCCCTGCCCGCCGTATGGTGCGATTGTCCATGGCTGGTACATGGTGTCGGCGGCCGAAGGTTTGCCGTCACCGTCGGTGTCCGCGATCAGCCCCGCCCAGGCTCCATCGACGCCGTACGGCAGCTCGAACTTGATCTGGGCCCCCGACAGGCCACCGTTGAAGTTCCCGTCGGCGATGTACTTGGTGCCGCCAGGGTGGTCGACAGCAGCAGTGATCTTGATCGGATTGATCTTGCCGAGGAACGACGACTCGGGATCGAGACACAAGAAGTTGGGTACGAACTTGACTTCCATCTCCAGCCGGTTGAGCATGTTGACCAGGGTGTTCAGCGCGCCAAGGCCGACCTGCCCGTCGGCAGCGGTCTGCTCGAGGGTGAACCTGACGCCGATTCGTGGGCGGGCCTCGCCTGCTTGGGTGCAGTTGAGTTCGAGCATGGTGCCTTTGCCGGCGAAATCGAACAACTCCGACCGTGAGTAGCCGATCGGCTCGACAATGTCGGGTGGCACCAGCGACGACCCGCCTGCGGAACTGAACGAGTAGCCGATCTGCAGCCCTGTGCCCACCTCGGTGGCGTAGCCGAGGTGTGAGCTGTCGAGCGAACCCTTGGCGTACTGCTCCAAATTGATCGACACCACGGGTGAGAAGTGCGTCGTCGTGCCCGACACCTTGACGTCGTCGCCGTCGCGGATCACGCGCAGATCGTCGAAGGCTTGGTACGTGCCGTCAGCCGCGCGGGTGACGAGCGCGACCAGAGGGGTCATGTCGTCGGCCAGGTTGTCGAACGCGGCCGCGTCGATGCGGCGGGTCACCCGCACCGGCGCATCGAAGGTGAGGCCATCTGGTCCCAGGTCGTAGATGCGGCTGTTGGCGTTGTCGGCTGCGCCGGCCAGCTCGGGTGGATACTCGTCGGGGGCGAGCAGGCGGATGGTGATGCCCGGGTCGGCAGCCAGTGCCTCCGGCGGCACGTCGACCTCCAGGTCGCCGTCGGCGCTGGTGACGGTGAAACCACCCGGTGCGCTGGTACTCGCCACGAGCGAGGTCGGCGGCGAGGTAGCGCCGGACGTCGTTGAGTCGGAGCCCTGCGGGGAGTCGGAGTCGCTGCAGCCGGAGGCTGCCAGGAGCAGGGTGACGAGCAGCAGATGCCGTGAACGCATCGCGACCTCCTCGATTGGGTGGCTCGATTGGGTGGCTCGATTGGGTGGCTTGATTGGGTGGCTTGATTGGGCGGCTTGATTGGGCGGCTCGACCGGGTGGCTCGACCAGGGTGATGCCAGCGTATTGCACGCGGGCAGGGCCACTTGTCCGGGGGTGTCACGCGAGGCGGTATCGTGGTGGGCCATGTCGGTCGAGCAACGCGAGGGATACCGCCTGTGGGTGGGCGGGCCGGTGCCGAAGAATGCGGACGGCATCACCCTCGGCTCGCTGGTGATCGTGCGCGAGGGCAAGGACACTCCCTACCTACTGCGCCACGAGCAGGTGCATGTGCGCCAGTGGCGCCGCTACGGGGCGGTGGGGTTCGCCGTGCGCTACCTGGGCAGCTACCTGCTGTGGCGTCTGCGGCGCAAGGGGCACAAGGGCGCCTACCGCCGCATCCCGCTCGAGATCGAGGCCGATTGGGTGGCGCGCCGCCAGCTCGCCACTGCCGTGCGCGACGAACTGCCCACCCGCATCGCCTCCTGACTCTGCCCGGGCAGCTTCCCGGTTGAGTTTCGGTCGACTCTCGGCTGGCTCTCGGTTGGCTGTTGGCCGCGAGCCGATATGTTCGCCAGCGACTTCCCCCTGACGCCGAACGCGGGCGCGCCCGCGGAGCCGAGGGAGTCGATGTGCAGCCGCTACTACCCGAAGACTGGCCGAGCGACGAAGCGCTGGTGATGCCCGAGCGGCCATTGCCGCCTCGATCCCTCGCAGAGCGGGTGGCCGGGTGGGTCCGCTGGGTAGGCCCGGGACGGGTGCTGGGCGGTGCGGTCGTCGCGCTCGCAGTGTTGGCTGCGGCCTACTGGCTGGTGCGCCCGCCGGCGGCCACCACCGAGTCGAAGTTGCCCTACGCGGCCACTCACAGCACCCCTTCGACGGTGGGCGAGCCAGGGGTGCTGCCCGGCGACGGCAACGACCCGGGCGGTGGCGCGGCCGGCTCTGCCGAGAGTGGGCCGCTGGTCGTGCACGTGGCAGGTGCGGTGGTGTCGCCGGGGGTCTACGCCCTCGCGCCTGGGGCGCGGGTGATCGACGCGGTCGAGGCTGCCGGCGGCCGCGACCCCGACGCGATGGCCGACGCGGTCAACCTCGCCGCCGCCGTGGGTGACGGGCAGAAGGTGTACGTGCCCCGGGTGGGCGAGGCGGCAGCAATCATCGCCGGCGTGTCAGGCGGGGAGGGCGCCTCGCCGGGCGCCGTCCCGGCCGGCGGCACGACATCGTCCGCCCCGGTGAACATCAACTCGGCCACGGCCGACGAACTCGACACGTTGCCCGGCGTCGGCCCGGCAACCGCGGCGGCGATCATCGACCATCGCCAACAACACGGACCGTTCGCCACCGTCGACGACCTCACCGACGTGCGCGGCATCGGTCCCACCAAACTGGAGGCGCTACGCGGGCTGGTGACGGTATGAACGCCGCTGGCGCTACACGAACACGCGGCCGAGGAGCAGGTCGATCGCGGCCAGCGCCAGCACCACGCCGACCCACACACCCGCAGCCAGCCAGACGAACTCGCGCCAGAAGTCGCTCCACATCGCCGCCGGGCGACGGGTGGCACGGCGGGCGGCCAGCGAGCCCAGCGATAGCCAGATCACGGCGCTGGCCACGAAGGCAACGACGTACAACGCCGCGCCGGTGGTCAACGGCACCCCGACCGCCAGCAGGCACGGGGCCGCCAACACCGCCAGCAAGAAGCCGAGCACTCCACGCACCGACGAGACGTTGTCGTGCAGCGACAGCCAGGCCAGCCCACCGAGCGCCGCGGCCGGCAACAGACCGAGCACAGGCCCGAAGCGGCGCAACCGCTGCCGGTAGGCGCGCGGCCCCTGGGGCACGGGCGCGGCAAGCAGCGGGTTGGGGATCATGATGCGAGCGTACGGGCCACGAGCGGGTCAGCAAGTGCACCCGGTGGGCGACGGCACGGTGGTGGCGGTGGTGGCCGCGCTGGTGGGCGGTGTGTGGCTCGGCGGGCGAGGCGTCGCGCTGGCCTGCCTCGTCGCTCTCGCCGTGGCTGCGCTCCGCCTCATCGGCCCGGCCGGCAACAACTGTGCAACCTCCGTGGTGGTGGCAGCGGCCGTGGCCGCGATGTTGGCAGCGGTCGTCGCCGCGTCGTGCGGGTGGGCACTCGGTGCGCGGGCCTGGGCACAGGCACAGCCGCGACACCTCGGTCGCTACACGGGGTGGGTGCAGGTGGCGGCCGATCCCGCGCCGTATGGCTCGGGCTTGCGGGTGACCATCGCGGTCGAGGGTGAGCGTTTCGACGTGTGGGCCTACGGCGCTCGACGGGCCCGCCTGGCCGAGGCGCAGGCGGGCGAATTCGTGTGGATGCAGGGCGAGCGCAGCGGCTTCGGGCCCGGCCCCGGCCAGAGACGAGCCGCCGTGCGCCACGTCGTCGGCCGCTTCACGGTGGAGGTGATCGGCGATCGCGTCGCTGGTAGCGCGCTGGCTCGCGCATCGAATCGCGTGCGTGGCCGCCTGCGTGACAGCGCGGAGGCCTCGATGTCGGGCGACGGCGCTGCGTTGTTCACCGGGTTGGTCATCGGCGACGACGCCCGCCAGTCGCCGACGATGGTGGCCGACTTCCGCGCCTCGGGACTGTCGCACCTCACCGCGGTGTCAGGGCAGAACGTCGCCTTCGTCCTCGCCGCCGCGCTGCCACTGCTGCGGCGGCTCCCGCCGTGGTGGCGCTGGGCGGGCACCATCGGCACGGTCGGGTGGTTCATGGCGATCACCCGCTTCGAGCCGTCGGTGCTGCGCGCCGGGGTGATGGCCGGGCTGGCGGCGACGGCATTCGTGCTCGGTCGGCAGGTGTCGCCGGTGCGGCTGCTCGCCCTGGCAGTTGGCGGGCTGGTGGTGCTCGACCCGCTGTTGGTGTGGTCGGTGGGGTTCTGGCTTTCGGTGGGCGCCACGGCCGGGGTGTGCTTGGTGGGGCCCTGGCTGCAGGGCGCGCTGCCCGGCCCGGAGTGGCTGCGCGTGCCGCTGGCCGTCACCCTCGGGGCGCAAGCGGGCGTCGCGCTGCCGAGCCTGCTGGTGTTCGGCCGTTTGCCGCTCGTGTCGCCGCTGGCCAACCTCGCCGCGGTGCCCGTCGCCGCGCTGGTGATGCTCTACGGGCTGCCGTCGGGCCTGCTCGCACCCGCGCTTCCAGCGCCGATGCACTCGCTGGTGATGGCACCCAACTCGATCGGGGCCCGCTGGGTGGCCACGGTGGCCCGCGTCGGAGCGGCAGTCGAGCCGTCTCCTGGCTGGTCGACTGCCGGTTGGCTGCTGCTGATAGCTGTGTGGGGCGGGTGGCGGCTCGCCCGATATGCCAATGTGGTCACTCGATGGCGATCCACCTCATCACCGGCGACGACGAATCGTTAGTGCTCGGCGCGACCGGCGAGATGGTGCGGACGCTGGTGGGCGACGACGACCGCACCCTCATGGTCGACGACTTCGACAGCGACGAGTACGAGCTGCGCGCCGTCGTCGACGCTGCACAGACCCCACCATTCCTCACCGACAAGCGGGTGGTGGTGGCGCGCGGTGTGGGCCGCTTCGACGAAGACGCGGTCACTGTCATCCTCGGCTATCTCGCCGATCCGCTGCCCACCACCGAGTTGGTGCTGGTGGCAGGTCGCGGGCGAATGCCCAAGGTGCTCACTGACGCGCTCAAGAAGGCCGGCGCGGCCATCGTCGAGTCGAATCCTCCCAGCCGTGCTCGCGAGCGCACGGGGTGGTTCGAGGAACAGATCGAGGCAGCCGGGCTGAAGCTCGACCCGGCCGCGGCGCAGCTGCTCACCACCTGGCTCGGCGAGGACGCCGGCCGCCTGCAAGGCATCCTCGACACGTTGCGCGCCACCTACGGCGAAGGACGAGTGCTGCACAGTGCCGACATTGCTCCGTTCCTCGGCGACGCCGGTGGTGTGCCCCCGTGGGACCTCACCGACGCCATCGACCGCGGCGACACCACCGCCGCGCTGCAACTGTTGCAGCGGATGATGCGCGCCGGTGAGCGCCATCCACTGCAGGTGATGGCCATCCTCCACGGCCACTACGGCAAGCTGCTCGCGCTCGACGGCGCTGATGCCCGTGACGAGGCAGGTGCCGCGGCGGCGATGGGCATCAAGCCCGGCTTCCCGGCGCGCAAGGCGCTCGAGCAGTACCGCCGCATGGGTGGGGGAGCGGTGCAGAAGGCGATCGCCCTGCTGGCCCAGGCCGACCTCGACCTGCGCGGCGCCAAGGAGTGGCCGGAGGAACTGGTGATGGAGGTGGTGGTGGCCCGTCTGTCGCGCCTCGTCGCCCCCAACCGCACCGCCGGCCGGCGCTGACTCGGCTCGACGCGAAAGACCCGGGCAGCAGCCCGGGTCTGTTGACGCTTGGATTGCGAAGCTTGGAGGTCAGCCGGCGTCGTTGAGCTTGCGCATCAGGCGGCTCTTGCGGCGAGCGGCCTGGTTCTTGTGGATCACGCCCTTGGCGGCGGCCATGTCGAGCCGCTTCACGGCCAGGCGCAGGGCCTCCGGGTCGGCGGGCTCGGTGGCGGCGTTCTTCACCCGCGTCTTCAGTTCGCTCTTCACGGCCTTGTTGCGCTCGGCACGCTTGGCGTTGGTGAGGATGCGCTTCTTCTGCGACTTGATGTTGGCCACTGCTCGGTACCTTCGGACACTCGACGGGCGCTGGTTGCGCCCGAATACGGCTTGGAAAGGCTAACAGCGCGGTGGCATGCTCCCCAACCCGGCAGGCTCGCGTGCCGCGGCGGCCGGTAGGATCGAGCGACCGGCCATGGACCTCGCACGCATCCGCAACTTCTCGATCATCGCCCACATCGACCACGGCAAGAGCACGCTCAGCGATCGCATCCTCGAGCTCACCAAGGCGGTCGATGCGCGCGACATGCGCTCGCAGTATCTCGACTCGATGGATCTCGAGCGCGAGCGGGGGATCACGATCAAAGCGCAGAACGTGCGTGTCGACTGGAATGGCCACACGCTGCACCTGATCGACACACCCGGCCACGTCGACTTCGGGTACGAGGTGAGCCGCAGCCTGGCCGCCTGCGAAGGGGTCGTGCTGGTGGTCGACGCTGCGCAGGGCATCGAGGCGCAGACCCTGGCCAACTGCTACCTGGCGCTCGAGCACGACCTGGAGATCGTCGCCGCGCTGAACAAGATCGACCTGCCCGCAGCCGACCCCGACCGCTATGCGATGGAGATCGAGACCGTGCTCGGCATTCCCGCCGAGGACATCCTGCGCATCTCGGCCAAGACCGGGGACGGCGTGCCCGATCTGCTCGACGCGGTGATCGAGCGCATCCCTGCCCCCAAAGGTGATCCTGGCTCGCCGTTGCAGGCGTTGATCTTCGACAGCCAGTACGACCAGTACCGCGGCGTGGTGTCGAGCATCCGGGTGATGAACGGCGTGCTGCGCACCGGCGAGAAGTTGCTGTTCATGCAGGCCGGCACCCAGCAGGAGGCGCTCGAGATCGGTGTTCGCCGACCGCTCATCACGCCCGTGCCCGAGCTGGGCCCGGGTGAGGTCGGCTACCTCATCGCCGGCATCAAGGATGTCGGCCAGGCCCGCTCAGGCGAGACCGTCACCACCTTCCACAAGGGCGCAACCGACGCGCTGGAGGGCTACCGCGACCCCAAGCCGATGGTGTTCTGCGGGCTGTTCCCGATCGACGGCGACGACTTCGAGTTGCTGCGCGAGAGCCTCGAGAAGCTGAAGCTCAACGACGCGAGCATCACCTACACGCCTGAGTCGTCGGGGGCGCTCGGGTTCGGCTTCCGCTGCGGGTTCCTCGGCCTGTTGCACATGGAGATCGTCAAGGAGCGTCTCGAACGCGAGTTCAACCTCGCGCTCATCGCCACCGCCCCCAGCGTCGAGTACCGGGTGCACACCACCAAGGGCGAGGTCGAGTTGATCGACAACCCCGCCGACCTGCCCCAGCCGCAGAGCATCGACCACATCGAAGAGCCGTACTTCCGCGTCAGTATCATCACCCCCAAGGACTTCACCGGCGCGCTGATGGATCTGTGCCAGACCCGACGCGGAGACCTGACCAAGCTCGAATACCTGTCGCCCGAGCGGGTGGAGTTGCATTATCAGATTCCTCTCGCCGAGGTGGTGGTCGACTTCTTCGACCAGATGAAGAGCCGCACGCAGGGCTACGCCTCACTCGACTACGAGCTGAGCGGCTACCAGCGCAGCAACCTGGTGAAGGTCGACCTGCTGCTCAACGGCCTGCCCGCCGACGCGTTCAGCACCATCGTGCACCGCGACAAGGCCTACGCCTACGGCGCGCGCATGTGCGAGAAGCTGAAGGAGCTGATCCCGCGGCAGATGTTCGACGTGCCCATCCAGGCTGCGATCGGGGGCAAGATCATCGCCCGCGAGACGGTGAAGGCCAAGCGCAAGGACGTCCTTGCCAAGTGCTACGGCGGTGACATCACGCGCAAGCGCAAGCTGCTCGAGAAGCAGAAGGAGGGCAAGAAGAAGATGAAGTCGATCGGGCGCGTGGAGGTGCCCGGTGACGTGTTCATCAACGCCCTCAAACTCGACGACTGACAGCCCCCTCTCCCCAAGTCGGCGTTGAGGCAGGCCCGGGCCCGGGCCCAACGCCGACTTGGATCGCGCGTGGCCCAAGTCGGCGTTGAGGCAGGCCCGGACCCGGGCCCAACGCCAACTTGGATGACGGGGGTCAGGACTTGGCGTCGGCCCAGCTGTGCACCACGCCCACATCGGCGACGAAGCGCACTCCGGCGCCGCGCTGCCAGCGGTGGGCGGCTTCGGCCAGGCAGTCGCTCACGAGTTGGGCGACATCGTCGGCCGCATCCTGCGGGCAGTGGATCAACAGCTCGTCGTGCAGGCAGAGCACGATGCGTGCTCCGAGCGCCGCGGCCCTGGCGCGCACGGTGACGGCCCACACCTTGAACAGCTCAGCGGCGGCGCCTTGAACCATCGCGTTGCGCGCATAGCGCCCGCGGGCGGCTGCCGCGGATCGCTGCTCCCCGCGGCCTTCTTCGTCGATGTCGTACATGCGCACCAGCCGCCCCCCGAAGGTGCGCACGTCGCGCCCCTCGGTGCCGGCCTGCGCCGCCTGTTCGAGGAACGCCATCGCCACCGGATAGGCGATGTCCATTCGCCGCCGAGCCTCGCCGGCGGCCCCGCTCGTCTGCCCGTACATCGCCGCCAGCACCGCCACCTTGGCCGTCGGACGATCGACCTGCAGCTGCGCGGCCACCGGCGCGTACAGGTCGTCGGCCTGTGTTGCCTGGACGAGTGCGGGGTCGCCCGACACCACCGCGAGCACCCGCGGCTCGATCTGCCCGAGGTCGGCGCGCACGAACAGATGCCCTGGCTCGGCGAGCACTGCGGCGCGCAGCTCTGCCGGCAGGTTGTGCAGGCCGGCGGTGGCGGTCATCCGTCCCGCCGCGCCGTCGCTGCCCGACCACTCACCACACAGCCGTCCCAACGGCCCGCCGCCGGTCACACGCACGTGCTGGTCGAGCCACCCGTAGCCGTAGGTGGTGGCGATGCGCTCAGCCTTGCGCCACTGCAACAGCGCCTCCACCACCGGGTGACGGTCGCGCACGGTCTCCAGCCGCCAGGCGCGTGTGTCGTCGAGCTCGATGCCCACCCGCCGCAACAGCGCCTTCACGTCGGCCGGATTGCGCAGATCGGTGGTACTGCCTGGCACATGGGCCAGAACCGCGGCGTCGCGCGCGGCGCGGGCTGCTGCCGCCTCGGCCTCGGTGCGAGCGCGCGGGCCGACGAGCGCGGCGATGAGGGCCTCGGCGGAAGGCAGGTGCAGGGGGAGGCCTTCGGCGGTCAATTCGGCGCAGAGCAACTCGCTGGTCGACTCGGCGCGGGCGAGCGCAAGGGCATCGCCGCCGACAGCGAGCGCGGCCAGCGCGGTCTGCTGATGGCGGGCGACCTCCACTGCCAGCGCGGCCCACGCACAGCCCGCGGCCGCAGACGCAGACGCGGCCCACGCGCCGTCGATCCAGTCCGCTCGCAGGTAGCCGTCCGGGCGCACCGGCGAGAGCGGATCGCCGTCCTCACCCGCGCCGTGCAGATCGAGTTGACCGGCTATCGGTGCCCCTGCCAGCGGCAGCGCAGCTCCGGAACACCACACCCGCATCGGGTCGCAGCGCCACCCGCCGTGGAGAATGCGGTGCACGGCGCCGACGTGCCAGGCGCGGCCGAGAGCGACACCGGCGCGCAGCAACGCGCCGGCGTCGGCGGTCGACCACAGCACCCACCTCGGCGCCAGGCGACGCTCGATCTCGGCCACGTCCGCCGCAGCGCACACCACACCAAGTTCGCCGGTCGCGACGACCACCACCGGGTCGCCTGCGGACCGGCCAGAGGTGCATTCCGCGGCGGCGACGGGATCGCCGGTGGTGCGGGTGCCGGCCCCTCCAGCGGTGCTGGCCGCGAGCCCGAGCAAGTCGCCTCTACGCATCCCCGCTGCGGCCAGAGCGTCGGCCGCCGCCGCGCCGCCGGCAGCGACCAACACCCGACCGCCGGTTGCTGAGCGCGGCCCAAGTGTCACGAATCAATCCTGCCGCACTAGAACGTACGGTAATGGTGCAGTCGCTGACGCAGATGTCGATGTTCCGTTCGCTGCGCCACCGCAACGCCCGGCTGTTCTTCCTCGGCCTGTTCGTGAGCAACATCGGCACCTGGATGCAGATGACCGCAATGGCACTGCTCGTGTACGACCTCACCGGCGAGGCCGAGAAGGTGGGCATCACCATGCTCGCCCAGTTTCTGCCGATGCTCCTGATCGGCGCGTGGGCGGGGGCGATCGCCGATCGGCACAACAAGCACCGCATGACTCTGATCACCCAGATCCTTCAGGCGGGCCAGGCCTTCACCGTCGGCATCCTCACCCTCACCGACCACATCAACCTGCCGCTGCTGTACGTGCTCAGCGCCGTGCTCGGCATCGTCGCCGCGATCGACAACCCGGCGCGACGCGGGCTGGTGATCGAGTTGGTCGAGGTAGACGAGATCTCCAACGCGGTGTCGCTGAACACCGCAGTGATGACCGGCTCGCGTATCTTCGGCCCCGCGCTCGCAGCCGCGCTAAAGACCCCGCTCGGCGGACCTGGGTGGCTGTTCGTGCTCAATGGTTGCTCGTTCCTCGGCATCATCTGGCCGCTGATGGCCATCGACCGCACGCAGATGTTCGCCGCCCCGCCCGCCAAGCGCGGGGGCACACCAGTGCGCGATGCCCTACGCTTCATCGCCGCCGACCGGCGCTTGCTCACCGTGCTCGTCGTGTTCACCGTCGTCGGTACGTTCGCCTTCAACTACTCGGTGTCGCTGCTCAAGCTGGCCGACCTGCGCTTTGGCGACGAACGCTGGTACGGCTGGCTGTTGGCCAGCACCGGCCTCGGCAGCTTGATCGGCTCGCTGCTCACCGCCTCGCGCCCGCGGGTGACCGTGCGCTGGTTCCTCGGCAACGGGGCACTGCTGGCGGTGATGTGCCTCGCGGTGGCGTGGATGCCCTGGTCGTACGCCGCGCTGGTGCTATCCGTGCCGCTCGGCATGGGCGGCGCAGCGTTCGTGGCCGGACAGAGCGCGATCATGCAGCAGGAGTCGCCGCCCGACATGCGCGGCCGCCTGCTGGCCCTCGGTGCGGTTGCGTTCCTGGGCACCACCCCGATCGGCGCACCGGTCACCGGGTGGATCGCCGACAACGTGAGCGCCGAGTGGAGCGTCGCCTACGGCGGGTTGGTCACGGCCGTTGCGGTCACCGTTGCCGCGGTAGTGCTGCGCCGGCGAGCCAGGGTGGCCGCGTCGACCATGCCCGCGGCAGAGGTCGCCGGGTGACCCGACGGACCTTGGTGTGGTTCCGACGCGACCTACGCGTCGCCCACCACGGTGCCCTCGCCGCCGCTGCCGCCGATGGTGGTGACGTGGTGCCGGTGTTCGTGCTCGATCCGGCGTTCGCCGCGGCAAGTGTGCGCCAGTCGGCGCTGCGCCAGGTGCTCGCCGGTCTGCAGCGCGAGCTCGCCGGCAACCTTGTGCTGGCCACCGGCGATCCTGTCGCGGAGATCCCGCGCCTGGCCGCGCAAGCGCAGGCCAGCGAGGTGTTCGTCACCCGCGACCATGCGCCCTACGGGATGCGCCGCGATGCAGCGGTTGCAGCGGCCCTGCAAAGCGACGGACGACACCTGGTGGAGGTCGCGAGCAACTACGCGGTGGCCCCGGGCACCATCACCAAGGCCGACGGCAACCCATACGCGGTGTTCACGCCCTTCTCACGGGCATGGCGGGCGCACGGCTACGACTTGCCCACCACGGAGGTCGCGCCCGGCAGCTGCACAACGGCCGGAATCGAGTCGACAGAGCCACTGGCCGGGTGGTCGGCCTTCGTCGACGTACCGGTCGACGAGCGCGCCGCCGGCGAGCGGTGGGAGCAGGTGCTGCCCGGTCTCACGGGTTACCGTGACCTGCGCAACCTGCCCGCGGTCGACGGCACCACCCGCCTGTCGGCAGCACTGCGGTGGGGCACGGTGCACCCGAGCACACTGCTCGCCGACCTGGTGCCCGGCGACGCGGGGCACGACACGCTGGCCAGCGAGTTGGCCTGGCGCGACTTCTACGCCGACGCGCTGCACCGTCGCCCCGATTCGGCGTGGGCCAACCTCGACCGGCGGATGGACGCGATGCCGGTCGACACCGATGCTGGCGCCCGCGAGCGTTTCGCCCGCTGGAGTGCCGGCACCACCGGCTATCCGTTCGTCGACGCGGGCATGCGGCAACTGCTGGCCACCGGTTGGATGCACAACCGTCTGCGGATGGTGGTGGCCAGCTTCCTGGTGAAGGATCTGCACCTGCCCTGGCAGTGGGGAGCGCGCCACTTCCTGCGCCATCTGGCCGACGGCGACCTCGCGTCGAACAACCACGGCTGGCAGTGGTGTGCGGGCACGGGCACCGATGCCGCGCCGTACTTCCGTGTGTTCAACCCCATTGCGCAGGGTCTTCGTTTCGATCCCGACGGCGAGTACGTGCGTCGCTGGGTGCCGGAGTTGTCTGCGCTGGAAGGGGCTGCTGCGCACGACCCCGGCCATCGGCGTCCAGACGACTACCCGCCGCCGCTGGTCGACCATGCCGAGGAGCGGGCCGAGGCGCTGGCCCGTTACCGCCGCACGATGGCTGGCACTCGCTAGTCTTGAGTGCCAATCACCCCCTGCGGTACCACGATGCTCGACGAACGCAAGACAGCCATTCTCCGGGCGGTGGTGGAGGAGTACATCGCCACCGCACAACCGGTCGGGTCGACCCATGTGGCCAACGCGGCCGGGGTGCGGGTCAGTTCGGCAACAGTGCGCAACGAGATGGCGGTGCTCGAGCAGGAGGGTTACCTGGCCCAGCCGCACACTTCCGCCGGACGCATCCCCACCGACAAGGGCTACCGCTTCTTCGTCGATCACATGGCGCCCCCTGGCCGCCTCGACGATGCCACCCGCGACCAAGTCGGCCGCTTCTTCGACAGCGCCCACGGCCGGCTGGAGGAGCTGTTGCACCGCACGTCGAACCTGCTCGCGCACATGACCCATCAGACCGCGTTGGTGGTGGGGCCGCGTGGCGAGTCGGCCAGTGTGCGCTCGGTGCAGGTGGTGGGCCTCGGCGGACGCCACGCAACCGTGGTGGCGGTGATGTCGAACGGGGTCGTGGAGAGCGAGACGATCGAATTCGCCGTCGAAGCATCGGAGTTGCGCCTCGCCGCGGCCACCGCCCACCTCGCCCAGCACTTGGTGGGCAGCACACTCGATCAGGCCACTTCCGTCCCACCCACCGGTGACGACGAACTCGACTCGCTGTGCAACGCAGCGTGCGCCGCGCTCAGCTCGACCCCCGGCGACGAGTCGGTGTTCGTCGGTGGGGCGTCGTCGATGGCCCAGGCATTCGACACGGTGGAAACCGTGCGCTCTGTGCTGCACACGCTCGAGCAGCAGTACGTGCTCGTATCGCTGGTGCGCGACGTGCTGCACCGTGGGCTGTCGGTGGCGATCGGCGCCGAGCACGGTGTCGAGCCGCTGGCCGCCTGCTCGGTGGTGGTGCGCCCGATCGTGGTCGACGGCGAGCACATCGGCACAGTCGGAGTGCTCGGCCCGACGCGCATGGACTATCCGCAGGCACTGGCCACGGTGGAGGTCGTCAGCGACCGACTTGGACGGCGTCTCGGTGACGGAGGTGCCAGTGGAGGTGCCAGTGGAGGTGCCAGTGGCTGACTTCTACGAACTGCTGGGAGTGCCGCGCAATGCGTCCGCCGAACAGATCAAGCGCGCCTACCGCCAGCGGGCACGCGAATTGCATCCCGATGCCAACCCCGGCGATGCCACCACTGAGGAACAGTTCAAGCAGGTGGCTCGTGCCTACGAAGTGTTGAGCGACCCCGAGCAACGGGCGCGCTACGACCGCTTCGGCGAGCAGGGGGTTGGCGGCGGGGGAGCGCAGTCGAACATGGGCGACATGTTCGGCGGCGGTCTCGGCGACCTGTTCGACGCCTTCTTCGGCGGTGGTGGTAGCCCCTTCGGTGGGGCCGGCCGGCGCGGGCCGACAGGTCCGCCGCGGGGGCAAGACCTGGAAGTAGTGGCCGACATCACCTTCGAGCAGGCGGTGTTCGGTGCCACCATTCCGGTCACCGTGCGCACTGCGCTGAAGTGCGACGACTGCAAGGGCTCCGGCGCGGGCGAGGGCACCAAGCCGGTGACATGCAGCGAGTGCAACGGCCGCGGCCAGATTCAGCGCGTCCGCCAGAGCATGCTCGGCCAGATGGTCACCTCGACCGCGTGCAGCAAGTGTGGTGGCCTCGGACAAGTGATCGTCACCCCCTGCGCGACCTGCAGCGGCGAGGGGCGGGTGGTCACCGAGAAGACCTACCAGGTTGATGTGCCCGCCGGTGTCGACACCGGCAGCACGCTGCGCCTCACCGGCCGCGGCGCGGCGGGCAAGCGCGGTGGTGCCACCGGCGACCTCTACGTGCACCTGCGCGTCGCTCCGCACGAGCGGTACCGACGCGAGGGTGACGACCTGGTCACCGAGTTGCCGGTGGGCATCGCCCAAGCCGCGCTCGGTGCGAGGTTCGTGTTGCCCACTCTCGACGGCGACGAGGAGATCATTCTGCCCGCCGGCACCCAGCCCGGGCGCGAGTTCGTGCTGCGCGGGCGGGGATCGCACCGGGTACAGGGCCGCGGGCGCGGCGACCTGCGGGTGCGTGTCGACGTGCAGGTGCCCACCAAGCTGAGCGAGTTCGAGGCCGAACTGTTGAAGAAGTTCGCCGAGTCGCGCGGCGAGCAAGTGCAGGGCGAGCAGCGACTGATGGACCGCATCAAGTCGGCCTTCCAGTGAACCCGCTGCTGCGCTCGAGCGCGGCCCACGTGTTCGTCGAGTCGCTCGCGACGCCTTTGCTCAGCGCCGAGGATGCACACCACCTGTTGCGGGTGCAACGCCTACGTGACGGCGAGACGGTCACCGTCAGCGACGGACGGGGCGGCTGGCGGGCGTGCGTTCTCGCATCCGGCGAGTTGGTGCCTGCGGGTCCTGTCGAGCGCATCGGTCCTCCGACGTCGACTTCGATCACGATCGCGGCGGCGATCCCCAAGGGCGATCGCGCCGAGTGGATGGTGCAGAAGCTCACCGAGGTCGGCGTCGATCGCATCGTGCTCGTCGACTGTGCCCGCAGCGTGGTGCGCTGGAGCGGCGACCGGGCCGCCCGCAACAGCGAGCGCTTGGCGCGCGTGGCGCGCGAAGCAGCGATGCAGAGTCGACGCACGAATCTGCCGTTGGTTGAAGGGCCGCTGCCGGTGGTGGAAGTGCTCTCCCGACCGGGCACGGTGGCAGCCGAGCCCGGAGCGCAGCCATGGCCACCGATGGCGGGCACGACAACGGTGGTGGTCGGGCCCGAGGGCGGGTTCACCGCTGAGGAGTTGGCTCATGCGGCAGGCGTTGTGTCTCTGGGCGAGACGGTGCTACGGGTGGAAACGGCGGCAGTGGTGGCCGCTGCGCTTGCAGCACATGTGCACTCGTGAAGAAGCGGCGTGGATTCGGCAACGCTGAGTGAGATCAGATCACTGTCGGTTGTCAATTGTGCGCGGGCTGTGACATAATGACCACGTTGGGTCGTATCCGAACGGTGGGGCGGGACACACGACGACCAGTTGACCTGGCACCGAAAGGAGCAAGGAGTGCACATGCGTGAGTTCGACGACGACGCCACCTCCTCTCCGTACAGCCGCAAGGTCGGTGAGCGACTGCGCGTGATCCGCCGCCAGAAGCGGCTGTCGCTACAAGAGGTGGAGGCCACCTCCAGCGAGGAGTTCAAGGCGTCCGTGCTCGGCGCCTACGAGCGCGGCGAGCGGGCGATCTCGGTGCCGCGCCTCGAGCGCCTGGCCAAGTTCTACAACGTCCCGGTCGATCAACTGCTGCCGCGCGACGACGTCACCGCCCCCGCCGAGGCCGAGGGCGCGGCGACGGCCAAGGTGGCCATCGACCTGGTGAAGTTGACCCAGCTGAGCGGTCAGCCGTTCGAGATGCTGACCCGCTTCCTGAAGATGATCCAGGTGCAACGTCAGGACTTCAACGGCAAGGTGATCACCGTGCGCGGTGACGACACCCGCGCCCTGGCGGCGATGCTCGACGTGCCGGTCGACCAGGTTGCGCAACGACTCGATGCGCTCGACCTGCTCTACCGCCCCTGACGGCCAAGCCCGCTCTCGGTCGGTTCGGCTTCTGGGCAGCGATCTTCCCAAACCGGGTTCTGGTCTGGCGTGGTTCCGTACCCCGGGTCTGCAATGCCCCAGTTGGCGGCTTGGCTGACGCCTGCGGCGATGCACCGCTAGCTTCACCGTCGTGACCGAGCCGTTCGGCGTGTACGTGCACATTCCGTTCTGCACCCACCGCTGCGGATACTGCGCGTTCGCGACATGGACCGATCGCGGCCATCTCCAGCAGCAATACCTCGACGCATTGCGCGCCGATATCGCGGCTGCCGACCTGCCACCGGTGACCAGTGTGTTCGTCGGCGGTGGCACACCGACGCTGGTCGCTCCCGCGGAACTGCTGCGCGTACTGGCCACGATTCCCACCGTGGCCGGCGCGGAGGTGACAGTGGAATGCAATCCCGACGACGTCACCGTCGAGATGATGCGCGCCTACGTCGCCGGTGGGGTGACGCGGGTGAGCATCGGCATGCAGTCACTGGTGCCTCACGTGCTGGCCGCACTCGACCGCGGCCACACTCCCGACAATGTCTCGCGCGCGGTTACGGCAGTGGGCGAGGCGGGCATCGGCTCGTTCAACCTCGACATCATCTACGGCGCGGCGGGCGAGACGCTCGCCGACTGGCGCCAGACGGTGGAGGGCGTGATTGCCCTCGGGCCGTCACACGTGTCGGCATACGCACTCACGGTCGAGGCCGGCACACCGCTGGCCAGTCGACCGGAGCTGCACCCCGACGACGACGACCTGGCCGACAAGTACGAGTTGGCCGACGACCTGCTCACTGCTGCCGGGTTGGGCAACTACGAGGTGAGCAATTGGGCGCTGCCCGGTCACGAGTGCAGACACAACATCCTCTACTGGCGTCAGGGCGACTACCGCGGCTTCGGCAGCGCCGCGCACAGCCACTGCACCGGCAACCGTTGGTGGAACGTGCGCACACCCGAGCGCTACATCGCTGCTGTCAACGCGGGGGAGAGTACGCGAGCCGCGGGGGAGACGCTCGACGACGAGACCCGCCGCGTCGAGGGGCTGCAGCTTGCCCTGCGCATGCGCGAAGGAGTGCCTGCGGAGGCGCTCGATGACGCGCTCGCCTCCGGGGATCTCGACGGCTTGGTGGAGTTCGCGGAAGGGCGAGCGCGCCTCACCCGCGCCGGCCGCCTGCTGGCCAACGAGGTGTCGCTGCGGCTGCGCTGACTGGTAGATTCAGCCTCGCTGCACGGGCGTGTAGCTCAGTTGGTTAGAGCGCCACCATGACACGGTGGAGGTCCCGGGTTCGAGTCCCG